>JBEKRY010000078.1:0-17621 GCA_049517555.1 Candidatus Sulfotelmatobacter sp.
GAACTGCCGCGGTTCGCGATGGAAGAAGTAGACAAACGTCAGGTGGCGCGAGGCCACGCGTTCGCTGCCGTTGTCACTGTGGAAGTGGAAGAAGTCTCCGTCGTTGCTGGCGGTGACCTGGGCTTCCGCATCGGCAATGGCGAATTCTTCCATGCCGAGCTGATCCAGAACCAGCGGCAACACGGATTTGATGCGGTCCAGCATCACGTCCTGGTGTTGCGCCAGATCCATCAAAACGCGGGAACGGCGGTGATCATAGTTGATGACACCGCTGATCCCACCCTCTTCCACATGACGAGAAACCACTTCGCTGGCGCTGAAATCGGCTTCGTGCTCCAGAACAAAGCGGGTGAGATTGGTAAGTTCCGCGGGCGCGAGAAATTCATCCAGCACGACGCATTTTGCCGGCAACACGGCCGGCCGCTCCACGACCGCAACGCGCGCTTCAGAAACCGCGGTCGTATGAGTCCGGTGGCCCGGTGGATCCGGCTCTTTTGGTATGTTCGGCTCTCTCGGTATGTTTGGATCTCGGGGTATGTTCGGATCTCTGGGTATGTTCGGCGACGGCTTCCGAACACTGGGCGGATCGGGTTCGGTGCGAGGCGCGCGAACCCCTGGTCCCGGCGGGTGCGGCTGCCCTGACGGCGGATCCGGCTCTCCCATGGGCTTGTTCGGAGGTTGCGGCGCATTGTGCGGAGCCCGAACCCCTGGTCCCGGCGGGTGCGGCTGCCCTGACGGCGGATCCGGCTCTCCCATGGGCCGGTTCGGAGGCTGCGGCGCTTTGTGCGGAGCTCGAACTCCCGGCCCCGGTTGCGGCTGTCCTGACGGCGGATCCGGTTCTCCCATCATCCGCAGCGGGATATTCGGGGGTTGTGGGGCATGGGGGGGATGCGGCCCGGCATAAGTGTCCGCAGTCCGCCCATTTGCTGAGTCGTTCTGTGGCAGCGTGCTGCCCTCGAGGATGCGCTCCACAATGCTGCCGCCGAGCACGGCAAACGCTCGCTGCGCCACGGTTTCGCCGATCGCCGATGCAATCACCGCCCGGACCGCTTCCCGTACCTGCGGGCTCTCGCCGTTGGCTGCCTTGGCATGCTGCAGCAAAGTGGCGACCAATGCGCGTTCTTGCGGGCTGAGAATCCGCTCGTCCCGCACCAGAGTTTCTGAAAAGGAATCTAGAATCTGCTTCGGTGTCATCAGAGACACGCCTCCCCGCGTGTGCATGCGAAACACAACTAGGTTTTGGGGACCCGTACTACAGGGGAAGACGCAACGACAATATACCGAGAGCCTGTTGATAACCAAGAAAAATCTTCGAGGGCTGGTTCAAGCGCCTGGTTAAGTGGAACGATTTCAACCGAAAGCGCACTAACGACCTGCCATGGCACCGACCATCGACTGGAATACTTTCATCCCGTCGGTACACCCCAGTTCCGGCTCGGCCGAGCGCTCCGGGTGCGGCATCATGCCGACGACGTTGCCCCCGGGGCTGCAGATCCCGGCAATGTTGTCGAGCGAGCCGTTGGGATTGGCCGATGCAGCGATTTCGCCGCCGGGCAAACAATAGCGGAACACGATCCGATTGCCCCGGTGCAACTCCTGCAGGGTTGCAGGATCGCAGAAGTAGTTGCCCTCCATGTGTCCGATCGGAATGGTCAACACTTCCCCGTTCGCGCACGCATTGGTGAAAGGCGTCTCGACATTCTCCACCCGTACCTGCACCGGCTTGCAAACGTATTTCAGGCCGACATTGCGCATCAGAGCCCCCGGCAGCAGACCCGACTCGCAGAGAATCTGAAAACCATTGCAGATGCCAAGCACCAGGCCGCCGCCATCGGCGAACTTGCGCACCGACTCCATGACCGGCGAAAACTTCGCGATCGCGCCCGTGCGCAGGTAATCGCCGAAGGCGAATCCTCCGGGAACAATGATCGCGTCACAGTTTTCCAGGTCGTGCGATTCGTGCCACAACGCCGTCACCGGCTGCTTCGCGACCTGTTGGATCGTCCAGAGAGCATCGTGATCGCAGTTCGAACCGGGAAAGGTGATGACGCCAAATTTCATTGAGGCCTCATGTTAGGAATTTGTGCCTAGTCTAGCATGCTCGCCGCATGCGACGACAGAACGAGGAGGCGCGAAGCGCAGCGGCCTTCCTCCTGGAGTAGGTGTTGGAAAATGGAAGTACGGGAAGTGAGAAAGCAGTCTCGAGCGAGATCGCGAAAAGCCGTAACGAATTGAGCAAACGATGGTAACAGCTATTTCAGCAAGAACGAGCGATGGGCGCGCGCTGACGAAATGGAGGCGCAACGGGGCGCACGCCCAGGCTCGGAAAAACTTCTACAGCAGTCCCTGCGACCGGAACCGGGTGACGGGATCGACCACTGCTTGCCGCTTAAAAATCCAGCGGGCCACCGCAAAGCCAATCGCCGCATACAGCAGGTTCATCTTTCGCATAGACACCCCCAAATTCCGGATCGACTTCTCGTTGATCCTCAGGGGAGGAACCAACTACAACCTCATATCGGCACAATAGCAACAGGGACGCACCCGGACAAGGCACAACAGTGCTATCGAAGTGGCACGGAAGTAATAGGAGTTCAGGGAATGACACTGGGGAAAGCCCTGGTTGGAAACCCTGGTTTTCATGGGCTTTCCCCACTACCGGAAATATGAAGGACGTAACCGTTAGTGCGCCGGAATCTCCTCATCCGTCGCGCGTCCCGGCGGCGGAACCACAACCGTCGACAGGCTGCCTTCCGCCGTCAGTTTCTGAAATGCAGCCAGATCGCGGCGCTGCAAATCTTCCCAACGACCGATGAGTTCCCCGCTCTGCCGCTTCAGCTTCTCGAATTGCTTCTGCTCCGCTTCAGTGGGCGCAGAGTCGGCCGTGCCCACATCCATCGCCAGATATGCCAGCTTCGCGTCCAGTTGCGGAGGATACGCCAGCGAATCTTCATTCGCGCTGATGGTCAGGTTGATCAGACCCTCGCGCACCGCAACCAGTTTTTTCTCCAGATCGTCGGCCGCGCTGACAATCGCCTTCGTGCTCGCATTCTGCGGCAGCCGCCTCTTCAATCCCGACAACTGCAAACGCACATCCTGAATTTGATTGACCGCATCGTAAACCCGGCTCAGTTCATCGCGCGTCTGCAACAGCAGGGTGAGTTGCTGCTCCAGATCAGTCGGGCTCACGTGAACTCGCGGATCGAGTTTCAAATCGAACGCCGCAGTCTGGCTGTGCTCGCCCACCGTAAGCCGAACCTGATAATGACCCGGAATCGCCACCGGCCCCCGCGCTCCGCCGCCATATTCCCAGAGATAGTATCCGGGCACATGATGCGCCTCTTCATAGCGCAAGTCCCACACGAAACGATTCAATCCGGCTTCTGGTTTAATCTGCTTCTCCGGCTTCTTGTCGTCAGGATCGAGCGGCTCTTCCAGCGTGTCGAGCTCCGCGCTCGAATACTTCCGAATCACGTTGCCCGAAGCGTCGAGAATTTCGATCTTGGCTTCCGTGCCGGCCTTGGGCGCGTCCTTCAGGAAGTAATAGATCACCGCGCCGCCCGGCGGATTTTGGCCCCTCAGTTTCGAAGCATGCCGTTCCCCGCCCGCTCCCGCCTGAATCCGGAAAGCCGTGGCCGGCGCATACAGAAAAGCGTCTTTCTTCCCAATGTCATCGCTATGCTGCCGCAGCGGAGACAGGTCGTCCAGAATCCAGAACGCGCGCCCGTGCGTGGCCACCACCAGATCATCGTCTTTAATCACCAGATCGTGAACCGGCGTGGTCGGCAGATTCAACTGCAGCGGACGCCAGTTCGCGCCGTCATTGAACGACACGTAAATTCCGGTTTCAGTTCCCGCATAGAGCAGCCCGCGCTTCTTCGGATCTTCTCGCACCACTCGCACAAACGCCGTGTCTGGAATTCCCTGCCCCAGCTTCGTCCACGTCTTGCCATAGTCGCTGGTCTTGTAAATGTAAGGACGCAGATCGTCGAACTGGTGCCGGTCGACAGCTACATACGCGGTTCCGGCGTCGAACGGCGAAGGTTCAATCTGGCTGACGCGAGCCCACTCCGGCATATCCTTGGGCGTAATGTTGTTCCAAGTTTTGCCTTCGTCCTGCGTGAGCTGAATCAGCCCATCATCGGTGCCAACCCACAGCAATCCCTTGGTGATGGGCGATTCCGCCAGCGCGAAGATCGTGTCGTAGTATTCCGTGCCGGAATCGTCGAGCGTAATGTCCCCGCCTGAAACTTTCTGCTTCTCCTTATCATTCCTGGTTAAATCTGGACTAATCGCCTGCCAGTGCACGCCCCCGTCGGTCGTCTTGAACAGCCGCTCGCCCCCGTGATACAGCGTATTGGGATCGTGTGGAGAAAGCAGCACCGGCGCGGTCCACTGAAAGCGATGTTCCAGGTTCGCCGCCCCATACGCATCCGAAAGCTCCGGCTGCTCAGTGATCGCCTTCACCTGCCCAATGTGCCGGTCGTAGCGCGTAATGTTTCCCTGATAGTCGGCCGCGTAAACAATATCCGGGTCGCGCGGATCGGGCGCGATGTAACCGGCCTCACCGCCGCCCACGTCGTACCAGTCGCTCCGGTCGATCGACCCATCGTCGCTGCGGCTGACGATGGCGACCGTACCACTATCCTGCTGCGCTCCATACACGCGATACGGCGTCGCCGGATCGGTAATGACGTGGTAAAACTGCGCCGTCGGCTGGTTATCTTGCCGCGTCCAATTCTTGCCGCCGTCGAGCGTCACCGTAACGCCGCCGTCATTCGACGCAATCATGCGCCGCGTATTCTGCGGATCGATCCACAGCCCATGGTTGTCGCCGTGCGGCACTCTGAACTTATTGAACAAATGTCCGCCGTCAGTCGATTTATACGACTCGACGTTCATGATGTAGAGCACGTTCTCGTCGCGCGGGTCGGCGATCACGTGCATGTAGTACCACGGACGCTGCCACAGACTGTGGTCCGGGTTCACCAGCTCCCAGGACTCGCCGCCGTCGTCCGAGCGATACAGCCCGCCATCCGGATTGTGAGCTTCGATCAGCGCATAAACGCGGTCAGAATTCGCGGCCACGGCCACGCCGATCCTTCCATACGGCCCTTTGGGCAGGCCATGCTCCTCAATGTGCTTCCAGGTCGTGCCGCCGTCATTCGATCGATAGATCCCGCTGCCCGGCCCTCCGCTCTCCATGCTCCAGGAAGTCCGCCGCGCCTGCCACAACGCTGCAAAAAGTATGTTGGGATTATGCGGATCGAACGCCACATCAATGCCGCCGGTGTTCTCGTCTTTGTAGAGAACTTTCTCCCAGGTCTTGCCGCCGTCGGTGGTCCGGAAAATGCCGCGTTCGGCATTCGGCCCGTAAGGATGTCCCAGTGCCGCCACGAATGCAATGTCGGGATTTGTCGGATTCACGATAACCTTGCCAATGGCGCGCGAATCGTGCAGGCCGGTGTTCTTCCAGGTCTTGCCGCCGTCAAGCGTTTTATAAACGCCGTCGCCGTGCGAAATGTTGCCGCGAATGCAAGCTTCGCCCGTCCCCACGTAAACAACGTTGTGATTGGAATTCGCCACCGCGATGCTGCCAATTGAAGACGTTCCCTCCTTGTCGAAAACGGAGGACCATGTCAACGCACCGTCAGTCGACTTCCAGACTCCGCCGCCGGTTGCTCCGAAGTAGTAAGTATTGGGATCGCCCGGAATTCCCGCCGCAGTCAGCGACCGCCCGCCGCGGAAAGGCCCGATCAGGCGGTACTTCATCCCTTTGAAAGCCTTCTCCTCAGGCTTCGAAGATTCGGCTGCTTCGGAATCGCTTGCACCAGCCACCGCAGGCTGAGCCGTCTGGTTGGTTGGCGCCGGCGTCACGGCCTTCGATTGCCGCTCCGGCTTGGCTTGTGCGTTTGCCGCAACGGTGAATAATGCCGAAAGCGTAACTGCGAAAACCAACCGAGCAAATCGCGACACAACGTTGCGAAATCTGTCTGAGCCCATGTTCAAGGTATCTCCGGGGAAGTATTGGACAATTGCCTATCTTAGTCTCGTGGCGGCTCGCTGGAAAGGGCGTCACACATTCGGAGTGGCGCAGTTTGATTCAGGCCGTCTCATCTCCTGCGTCACCCCGAGCGGAGCCGTTCTTCAGGCGGAGAGAGGGATATCCCGAGTATCGCCACTTGTCGCAATACCGAACTGCATCGCGACCACATATTCCTAGCGTTCACATATTCCTGACGCCTATTTCTTGGAGATCAGAATCTTCTTCGCCGCTTCCAGTTCCTTGAGCTTCGCATCCTCCACCTTGGGATACGCCAGGTCCAGCGACTCCAGAGTCTCGATCAACGCGGTCGACACGACCAGGCGTGTGAACCATTTATTATCCGCCGGCACCACATACCACGGCGCATGTTCGGTCGCCGTGTTGCGGATCATCTCTTCGTAGGCCTTCTGATAGTCATCCCAATACTTGCGCTCGTGAATATCGGCGGCCGAAAACTTCCAGTTTTTTTGCGGCTCGTCCAGCCGCGCCAGAAATCGCCGCTTCTGTTCTTTCTTCGAAACATGCAGAAAGAATTTGCGAATGACCGTCCCGCTCCGCGCCATGTGCCGCTCAAAGCCGCGAATATCTTCAAACCGCTCGTCCCACACGTTCTTACCCACCAGAGAAGGCGGCGTCTTCTGGCTCTTCAGAATTTCGGGGTGAACCCGCACCACCAGCACCTCCTCATAATACGACCGGTTGAAGATGCCGATATGCCCGCGCTCCGGCATATCACGCGTCGTACGCCAAAGAAAATCGTGCTGCAGTTCCACATCCGAAGGCTGTTTGAACGAATACACCTGACAGCCCTGCGGATTGATCCCCGACATCACGTGCTTGATAATGCCGTCCTTCCCGGCGGCGTCCATAGCCTGGAATATCAAAAGCAGCGCCCAGCTATTCTGCGCATACAGCTTGTCCTGCAGTTCTGCCGTGCGAAGAATACCCTGCTGCAAAGCTTCCGCGGCGTTCTCTTTGGAACGCCAATGCCCCGTGTCGGCCGGATCAAAGTCCTTCAGTCGGAAGTGCTTCCCGCTGTCGACGCGATAGTTATCGACCATTTTCTTCGCTTTCATCTAAAATCGCCCCCTTCCGGCAAAACCTCTGATGTTGCTCGCTGATCACAGGCGGGTCTGATTATAGGCCGATCGACGGAAAGGTTAATGATAGGATCGTTGGGCAGCCGTTCTTATTGCGACAGTGAAGCTGGCTGGGTCTAAATCGATCGCGAATTGATTCTTTGAACGGAGTGCCTTATGAAAGCTCTTCCCCTCGCCGGAGTCCTGCTGCTGATCCTGGGTCTGCTGTCTTTTGTGGTCCCAGTTCCCCACAGCGAAAGCCACGGTGTGAAAATTGGAGACGCCAAAATCGGCGTCGAGACCCAAAGCAGCGAAAAGCTGCCTCCCGCGGTGGGCATTGTTCTTCTCGCCGGCGGCGTCCTCGCCCTCGTCCTCGGCATGCGTAAAACCTAGACGCCGGTGGCCGTCCGACGGCCCCTAACTCATTCTCGCCGCTCCACTTAAGTCGTTATTGACGCGATTGTATGTATAATCCCGTACACCAATAGGTTCCTTCAGGAACATATTTTCCACAGGCTATGCAGTTCCGCTAAGTCATGCTGCCCACAGGACTTGCACTCGCCAGCGGCAGTTTTGCCTCCTGCCAGGCATCAAGTCCTCCCACCACATTGACCACGTCCCGGAACCCCGCCCGCTGCAGCAGGCTGCTGGCAATCAGGCTGCGATAGCCACCCTTGCAGTGCACAGCGATGGGCGCGTCGCGATCAAGCTCTGGCGGCGAGACCCTGAAGTTGTCCAGCGGCCACCAGGTCGCACCCTCAATGTGTCCGGCATCCCACTCCGATTCGCGGCGCACATCAAGCACTTGCGGTCTAGCCGCTTGCCCGTCGCCCGCCTGCAGCCGGGAATTCAGCTCGCTCACCCTGATCTGCGCAATCGTCGCTAACGAAAAACCAGCTTGCTGCCACGCCGCTATGCCTCCGTCAAGATATCCACCAAGAACTTCAATCCCGACGCGCGCTAGCCTGAGCCGGGCCTCTTCCAGCTGTCCATCATCTGCCGCAATCAACACGGGATGCGCCGACAGCCCCAGCACCGTGCCCGCCCACGAAGCAAACTGTCCCGACAGCGCAATGTTCACCGAACCCGGCACATGCCCGGCGGCAAACTCTTCTCCCGAACGCACGTCAAGAGCGATTTCGCCCGCGCTCAACATCGCATTCAAGTCAGCAGGCGCGACAGCCCGCAGCGGCTGCAAGTCGGACAACGCCGCCGCGCCCGTGCGATTGATCTCCGCGTCCTTGAGGAAGTATTCCGGCCGCGCAGGAAGATTGCTAGTCAACTGCGAGACAAACTCTTCCCTGCTCCTGATTTGCAGCGCATAGTTGGTGAGCCGCTCCGTCCCAATCGTGGACGAGCGCTCAGCCCGCATGTTTTTTCCGCAGAGAGAGCCAGCGCCGTGTGCCGGATAGACCAACACGTCGTCAGCCAGCGTGAGCAACTTGTGGTGCAGGCTGTCGTAGAGCAGGCCCGCAAGTTCCGCGGGCGTGTGCTCGGGCGACAGGTCGGGGCGGCCAACATCGCCAATAAATAATGTATCGCCGGTCAGCACCGCCCACGGCGCTTGCGATTTCTCGCCGTCGGTCAAGACAAGACAGATGCTTTCGGAAGTGTGCCCGGGAGTTTCGAGTACGCCAATCTTCGCCCTGCCAAACTTCAGCTCAAACCCATCGCTGACCGGAACGTGAGCGAAGGTCGCCCCGGCCTGAGCCCCCATGTAAATCTTCGCACCCGTTCGGGCTGCCAATTCTTTGTGTCCAGAAACGAAGTCGGCGTGCAGGTGCGTCTCAAAGATGTGCCGGATCGCGACCCCATGCTCCTCGGCAGCCTTGAGATACAACTCCACATCCCGTTGCGGATCCACCACCACGGCCTCGCCCTCTGAAGCCAGCAGGTACGAAGCGTGGGCCAGACAACCCAGATAAAACTGTTCAAAATACATGAAGGGAACCCTCAGCGTAAGCCGAAGTGCTTGGCCCAAAATCCCGGTCCAAGAACGATAAGCCCAGCGATGCTTAAGCCTTAAAGATGCTAGCCCAATTCACCGGGCAACGCCACGGGAGAGGTCCTACGAGGTGCCAGAATCAGGCAGGCAGCGGGCTGATGAATTCCAGGCCGAAGCAGAAACCGCTGCGGAAACGAACAATCGCAGGCAGTCGCGACGGGGAGGGGGTATCGAACTCAATCTCCAGCAAATCCCCTGGATTCAGCAGGATGCCGGCATACAACATCATGCCTCCCTCGCTCATCTCCGTGCCCCGGCCCTCGACCACGGTGGTCGAAAAGCCTTTGGAGGTTACGACACGGACGGGCATGTCGACGGGCAAGCGCGGCCAGCGGCGAGTGCTGTCGGAATTCGGCATCCTGCCCATCATCGCGCGGGCCGCTGCTTTCTTCAAATTACTAAGGTGAAATGGTCGTCGGTCCGATGGCCACGGGTTCGAGGACATAGGTCGGCAGGGCCCGCGGATTGACGCCGCAGTAGCCCGCCCGCGGCGCCCACTCCTTATTTATTTATTCTTCGTCAAGATACTCGCCGGGAACGTCGTCCTCCGGAACCTCATGGGTGTGAACTTCTTGTTCGTCGTGGTCGTCGGCAGCTTCCACGCCACCCACCACGCCGGCCTCAAACGAATTTCCTTCTTCCAGTAACTCGTCGACGCTCTCGGAATCCGCGTCCTCGCGTTCGGATAATCCTTGCAGATCGCCAGCTTGCCCCGCCGAGCGCGATATCCGCTCTTGTCGGGCAGGGGCATCGGTATCGAAGATCTGACTTTCCGTGGAAACTCTTCGCTTCGCCACTGCTGCAGGTTTGGCGACAGCTGCGGGTTTTCCGATGGCCTTGGATTTCCCTGCAGCCGTCTTCTTCTTCGTTACGGCCTCCGTTTTCGCAGCCGTCTTTTTACGCACAGACTGGGTACGTACGGGTTGGCGCTTCGGTTTCTCTTTTTTCCCGGCACGCTTCTTCGCGGCGCGCTTGTTCGGGGCAGGTTTTTTCGGGGCTGTTTTCTTAGTTGTTTTCTTGGCGGAAGTTTTCTTTCGCTGAGTCGAGCGCGGGCTGGCTTTCCGGTTGGGCATAGGCGCAGTTTACCACCGTTAATCCGGGCTCACAAAATTGCGCGAGCAAAGGGTGGGCGATGCAGCGCAGTTCCGTTTCGAAACTGCACTTTCCCGATCCCGGCTTCAATCACCTTTGGTCGGATCGTCGCCAGCGGGTGAGCAGCACTCACGGCGCGCCATCACGCTCACCATCGAAACCTCTTCAAGACAACATTAGCTTTCGTAAATCTATTCTGCAATCAACAGCTTGCCCAATTGCGAGCGGTGCCGACAGCAGCGCCGCTCGAAATCTTTCTGCGCCCCTTTCGCGCTCGAAAAGCGTCTGACGAATGTCCGCGAAGTTGTGGCCTCTCACCTGCAAACGTTTCCGTGGCTATTCCTGGCTGAACACGGCGGGGCCCAACGGATCGCGCCATCCGGGCCGGACTCAAGCCATTGCGGCCGATCTCGAGATTGGGTACTGACGAATGTTGAAGGGCTTTCCCTGCCGGTTAGAAGGAGTTCATTCCAAGAAGCTCGGTTCGAAAAAACAGGTTTTCGAAAAACAAGTGTAGGAGATCGAACGAATGTTCATCCGAAATTCTCTTGCCGTGCAGTTGTGGCGACGCGCTTGCCTGCTGGCGGTCTTGACGGTTTCGGCGGCTCTGAACATCGCGGCTAGTCCCGCGACTAATCCGGTTCCGATCATCACCTTTCTCTCGCCCGTATCGGCGAACCCGGGTGGAGCGGGATTTACGCTGACGGTGAACGGCGCAAATTTCGTCAATGCGGTCTCAGTCGTAAATTGGAACGGAACGCCGCTGGCAACTACGTTTGGAAATTCCGGACAGTTGACGGCCGCGGTCAGCTCGGCGCAGATCGCAAGCGGGGGAACGGGCTGGATTACCGTGTTCAATCCTGGCTGCGCTGGCGAGTGCAACCGGACCTCTAATGTGTTTTATTTTCCCGTGACCAATCCCATTTCCACCTATGACGCCGTCGAGTTAACTGCCCCGGTAGGCAGTGGGCCAATCTCTCTGTCGGAGGGCGACTTCAACGGCGATGGCAAACTGGACCTGGCGGTCTCGAACTATGAAGGCAGCAGCGTATCGATCCTGCTGGGCAACGGCGACGGCACCTTCCAGCCGCAATCGACTCTGGGCACGCTGAGCCAACCGTTCGGAAGCGCAGTGGGCGATATCAACGGTGATGGCATACCGGATCTGGTGGTGGGCAACGACTTGGAGTCCGGCGGCTTAAACATTTTTCTGGGAGACGGGAGCGGCGGCTTCACGGCGGGTGCCGCGCTGGAGGGTGGAAATTGCCTGATGGAGCCGCTGCTGGCGGACGTCAATGGTGACGGATATCTCGATGTCTTAGTGGGCAATTACTGCGGCAGCGGGATCGAGGTGTTCCTGGGCAATGGAGACGGAACCTTCGGAGCGCCCACGGTCATCGGGACCGGCGCAGTTCTCGGCCTGGTCGTCGCCGACTTCAACGGCGACGGAATTCTCGATCTGGCGGCCGCAAATTACGGCAACGGCCGGCTCGGTATCTATCTCGGTGTGGGGGACGGAACCTTCGGCAGGGTGAGCCCCATCGTCCTGCCGGACGTCTTTCAGGTGGTAGCCGGCGATGTGAATGGCGACGGAGAACTCGACCTGATCACGGCCAGCGAGAGCAGCGGTATCAACCTTCTCTCCGGAAATGGCAACGGCACATTCCAAGCCGCCGTGCTGGTTGCTTCCGGTGGCTATCTTGCCTTGGCGGCCGGGGACCTCAGCGGCAATGGCAGCCTGGACATCACTGCGATCGGTACCAGCGCTGCGGTCAAGGTACTGTTTGCGAATGGCGAAGGCACCTATCAAGCCCCAAAAGTGCTGGGCAGCGCTTTCTCCTATGGCATCGCTCTCGGCAATTTCGCCACGACGGGGGGACTCGACGTAGCGGTAGCGAATCTCGATGCCGGTCAAGCCGATGTTTTTCTACCGACGGTCGTGCTCTCCCCGTCCAGCAAGAATTTTGGGTCCGTGAGCGTGGGCGGCGGCTCGGCGCAACAGGTTTTTACGGTCACCAACGACAGTTCCAGCGCGGTTACGATCAGCGCCATTTCCTTCACCGGAGCTAATCCGGGGGATTTTTCGCAAACTAATACCTGCAGCGCTGCCTTGGCCACGGCCGAAACCTGCACCGTGACCGTGACCTTCACACCCGCGGCCGCCGGAGCCCGGGCCGCGACCCTCACTGTCACCGACGATGCCCCGACCACTCCCCAGACCGCGCTGCTTACCGGGACGGGCACGGCGACTCCGCTGGCCACGCTCTCCACCACGTCGCTCAGTTTTGGCAGCCAGACTCTGCACATAACTTCGGCGTCGCAGCCGGTAACGCTGACCAATACCGGGACGGCCTCGCTGACCGGGATCGTTATCAGCGTCACCGGAACCAACAACGCCGACTTTGCGCCCACAACGAACTGTACCGACACGCTGACTGTCAGCTCGATGTGCACCATCAATGTGACGTTCACGCCTTCGGTGGTAGGAGCGGAAAGCGCAGCGCTCGAATTTTCCGACAACGCGGCGAACACGCCACAACTGGTGCAGCTTGGCGGCACCGGTTTGGACGTGGCCACGAACCTGAACTATGTGCAGGCGCCGCCAGCGTCGGTGCTGGCTGGTTCGTCGATTGGAATCATCAGCGTGGGCGTGTATGACGCCAGTTCCGTTCTGGTTATCGCCTCGAGCGCGAGCATCACGGTGACCATCACCGGCCCGAATTCTTTTTCGCAGAGCCAGACGGTGGCCGCTTCGGCAGGACTTGCCAGCTTTAATTTCAGCAGCGTGCCTTTGGATCCGGTCGGACAGTACACCGAGACCGCTTCCAGTTCGGGACTGGTCTCAGCCATCAGCACGACCATGGTGACGCCGCTGCTCTCGTCCGAGCAGATGGCGGTGGCGGGATTTCCCTCGCCGACCTACGCCGTTGTGCCGCATCCCTTCACCATCAGCGTGACCGATTCATTCGGCAACCTGATTCCGTCTTACGCCGGCACCGTAACTCTGGCCAGCTCCGATCCCGGCGCTATTCTGACGCCGGCGACTTATACCTTCGTGGGCGCGGATATGGGAACGCACACCTTCACCGCAACCCTGGTCACCCTGGGAACGCAAACCATTTCTGCAGGTGATGGAACTTTGAGCGGCAGCGAGGCCGGCATCGTGGTCGGCCCGCGGCCTCAGCTCGTGGCCAACTTGTTGGCCGACGATGCGGGCGCGGCTTCGGTATGTGATGGCAGCGAGAGTTGTTCGCTGCGCAGCGCCATCCATGTGGCGAACACACTGGGCGCAGGCGACATTACTGTCGATACTTCGCAATTTCCCAGCAGCGCCCCGTGGACTTCCGTTCTGATGAACGGCCCGCTGGAACTGAACTCCACCGTCAACCTCACCGGACCGGGTCAGATCGGTATCGGCCTGAGCGGAGCGGGTCAGAACCAGCTCGTTCTTTCCGGAGACAACGTGTCGACCGTATTTCAAGTGGACGCCGGTGCGATCGCCTCGATCAACGGCCTGACGGCGACGCTGGGTAATTCTTCCGGCAATGGCGGCGGGATCAGCAACGCGGGCTCACTCACCCTGACCAACGTGACCGTCAGCGACAGCGTGGCCGCCGAGGACGGTGGCGGAATCTATAGCTCGGGCAGCCTGACTGTGAACTCGTCCGCGCTTTCGGGAAACACTGCGGGCGCGAATGGGGGCGGCGCAGCCACGGCGGGAACATCTATTTTTTATGACAGCACGATCGCGAGCAATACAGCTGCAGGAGTGGGCGGAGGCATCGCCAACAGTGGCGTGCTCTCGATGCCGCAATGCACGGTCTACGGCAACGCCGCTGTCGACGGTGCGGGCATCGAAAACGAAACGGCGGGCACGCTGGTCATGGCACAAAGCACCGTGTCGGGGAACATCGCCAGCGGTGGCAGCGGTGGCACCGTCACCAACCAGAGTGAGGCGCAAGGGGCGGTAACGATGCTGAACAGCATCGTGGCCGGCAACACTGCACCGAACGGGGATTGCGTGAACTGCCGTCTCCAGGCCAGCTTCAATCTGTTCGACATTGCGGCAGCGACCCTGCTTCTCGGACCGCTGACCAACAATGGCGGTTTTACGGACACCCTGCTTCCACTCGCCGGCAGCCCAGCGATTGGCAACGGCAGCGTGGCTCTGGCCACCAATTCTGGATTGCCCGAGTCCCTGGCGAATGATCAGCGAGGCACGGGCTATCTCCGCATCGTCAATAACAGCGTCGACCTCGGTTCCAGCCAATACAATTCCGGGCCGGCGGGTTCGCTCGCTTCTTTGGTGACTGGATCGCCCATCGCCGGCAACGCGCTTAGTCTTACCCTGCATACGCTGACGGCGGCAGGAAATCCGGATGGAACCTACGCGGGCACGGTGCAGTTCGCCAGCAGCGACCCGCATGCCGTGTTGCCCGCGAACTACACGTTCATGCCTTCGGATAATGGGACGCATGTCTTCAGCGTGACGCTTAAGAGCAGCGGCTCGCAGACGATCACGGCAGCCGATACGATGAATTCTGTGTTGCAAGCCACGCAAACCATTGTTGTGTCTCCGGCAGCGGCGGCGACGGTTGTGGTCAGCACTGGGTCTGGGCAAACGGCGCTGGCAGAATCGGCGTTCGCTATCGCCCTGTCGGCGAAGGTCAGCGACGGCTTCGGCAATAGCGTTCCGGGTACGACCGTGAGTTTCAGTGCTCCGTCCAGCGGCGCCAGTGGAACGTTCGCGGGCGGGGCGCTCAGCACGTCAGTGGTGAGCGGAAGTAATGGCGTTGCCACTGCGCCGGTATTCACCGCGAACGGCATGGCCGGAGGATACTCCGTATCTGCTGCGGTGCAAGGGTTGACCTCGGTCACTTTCGCTCTGACCAATGCCGCTCCCATCATCGTGCAGCCTCCGGATTATTCGATTACCGCCAATCCCGCCACACTCACCATTGTGCAAGGGCAGTCGGGAAGCACGGCCCTGACTCTCACGCCCGTGGGAGGCATGACCGGCACGGCCGACTTTACCTGCACCGGCCTGCCAGCGAAAGCTGCGTGCGTCTTTGCGCCGGTACAGGTTGTGATGAGCGGAAATGATGCCGTCCAGACGGTTACGCTCACTGTAACTACGACGGGAACAAACGGGGTCCTTGCCGGGATTAATCCTGCGTCGTTCCCCTGGAATGCGGCCGGTACGCTGGCGTTTCTGGCTCTGCCGGCGGGGCTGGTCTTCCTGGTGATTCCCGGTTCCGCCCGAAACCGTTCGATCAGAAGCGGTTTGATCATTTCTGGTTCAATCAGGAACGGAAGAAGCCGTCACGGGTATATCTGCCTCTGGCTCGTTCTGCTGCTGGGATCGTTCACGGCCATCGGAATGACATCGTGCGGCGGGGTCAGGTCGTCAGGAGGAGAAAAAACGGAAGCAGCAACGCCGCCGGGACAATATTCCATCTCCGCCGCTGCCTCGGTCACTGGTGCGACTGGCCACTCTGCGCTGGTGACGATCACGATCACGCAATGAGGCCCATTCCCTGAATCGGGCGGTGCGGGTCACTGTTGCATTGCAGCGACCACGGCAACGTCGAACTTTGAATAGTATTTCTTTACATCGCCGGCGCCATACTTGGCGCGGAATTTATCGACCACAGATAAAACCAGTTTTTGATTCGTAATCGGAATGGCCTGAAATTTGGCTTCTGCGCCGCGCACGTCGACGCGAATGGTAGGGTCTTTGAGCATGTTCTTGTACCACTGGGTGTCCGAGCCCCGCACCGGCAGGAGATAAAGCTTATCTTCGTCCAATACGAACCAGACCGGCTGTGAGATCGTTCGTCCGGACTTTCTGCCGGTCACACCAAGATTAATCTCGCGATAGCGGGACAGGCGGTCTTTCAGAGCGTCGCCTAGAGCGGAGGTTTGCGTGCCAACTCTCTTACGGTCCATTTCTCGATTCCTTCACTCCCTTTACTGTTTAATCTCGTCTTGTCTTTCAGTTTTAGAGGCTGGCAAGTTTACGAGTACATGATAGGCAACATTGTCCCAGGCGTTGTGGATGGCGATGAAAAGCAACAGGAGCGCAGCGCCTCCGATGGCAAACAGGGACGGCCGCTCGTAGGCGGGAACGGAGATCGCCGCGAATGATGACAGCCCGAGCAGCGCATACGCAGTCCAAGGCAGCACCACATGAAACAGCCAGTCTTCGAATTGTGGCTGGTATGCGATTTGCCTGCGCATCCTCCGGGCTACGATCACGGAGTAGACGATTCCTCCGAAACCAAGGAATCCCCAAAGAGTGGCAGGGATGGTGATCGTTTGCCAGGGAGCGTGCAGAAGTGCGGACAGGAATAACACAGAGCTGAAATGAACTACGGTCGGGCTCCCGAACGCCGCGCCGGCCTCCGCCACACCTACCGGCGGCCTCTCGGCAAGCAAGGTCAGGACAACGAACTGCAGTCCGATCAAGGCTCCGGCAGCCGATCCCACGATCACGTAGAAGCCGTCCCATTTGGCCAGTTCTGGCATGATCACACTCATTCTAGAAACCGCTCGAAGCGGTACGACAATTCCGGGCCTCCTTCTACTTCGTAGGCAAGCTGGGAAACCAGCAGCGCGAATGGCTCGGTGTAGCGCGCGATCCTCAATGGCCCGGCATGCAACGGATTGAAACCCGCGTCGTGGATAAGACCAGCCGCGACACTGTTAGCAGGCTCGTTGTCGCCGCAGTATACAAGACTTGGCCGGATCTTCTTCCCTTTCGCTTCGAACACACGATACAACACTTCACTAGGAACGGTATTGAATGCGGAAACAATGTGGCCTGCCGGAATTTTTCTGGCAAGCTCCTCCGCGCCCGACGAAGTATTGGCCACGACGAGCTTCGTGTTACCAGCATCCATCGGCAGAGAGCAGGTCATGATCACCTTGCCCGATAAATCGCCTGCCTGCTCGATGACTTCGTCGAACCGGGACCAATGTACGGCGATGAGCAGTGCATCTGCATCCTGGGCGGCTTCACGCGGCATGCCTGCGCGCGCCTTGGCTCCGGCGTCGCGGGCCAGCTTCTTGAGGTTGTCGCTACTCCGCGCATAGCTGAATACAACTTCATGTCCCGCTCGCGCGAAGATCGTTCCGAGCTTAGCGCCCATCAATCCTGAACCCAAAATGCCGATTCGCATGCTGCTCTCGTCTCGCCCAGGGAAATCTGTCACTCGGATTTGAGCGAAGCCATATCGATCGAGAAGCGGTACTTCACATCCGACTTGAGCAGTCTTTCGTAGGCTTCGTTGACCTTTTGCATGGGGATGACTTCGACATCGGCCGTAATATTATGCTGCCCGCAGAAGTCGAGCATCTCCTGGGTTTCGGCGATACCGCCGATCATTGAGCCGGAGAG
>JBEKRY010000079.1:0-17607 GCA_049517555.1 Candidatus Sulfotelmatobacter sp.
GCTCTGTTTGAACTCGGCGTCATCTCGGGTCTGGCCTACAAATCGTCGCAGGGCAAAGCCGACGAACTGACCACGCGCAACGATCTGGAAGAGCAGCGACTAGTGATCAACAGGAAAGCCATTGAGACCCAACTGGCCCAGGAACAAGCCAAGGTCGACGAGGCGCGAACCCTGGCCGAGTTGAAGCAGAAGCAGTTGGACGCCTTGAAAGTCCGTGCCGGCATTGATGGAGTGCTGGTGGATCTGCCGCTGCAGGTCGGACAACACGTGATGCCGGGAGCGATGCTGGCGAAAGTGGTGCAGCCGGATCATCTGATGGCGTCATTGAAGATCGCTGAAACGTCGGCGCGAGATGTGCAGTTTGGCGAACCGGCGGCGATCGATACGCACAACGGAATCATCAGCGGGACCGTGATGCGAGTCGACCCCGCAGTGCAAAACGGAACCGTCACTGTGGACGTCCAACTCACAAGTGCGCTGCCCAAGGGTGCGCGCCCGGATTTGAGTGTTGATGGGACCATCGACCTGGAACGGCTGGACAACATTCTTTATGTCGGGCGTCCGGCGTTTGGGCAGGAGAACAGCACGATCAGTTTGTTCAAGCTGGATGCGGACGGCAAGGAAGCGGAGCGGGTGCCGGTGAAGGTGGGACGCGAGTCGGTGAATTCGATCCAGGTGTTCGAGGGACTTCACGAAGGTGACACGGTGATTCTCTCCGATATGTCACGTTGGGACAAGACGGACCGCATCCGGCTGGAATAAGGACCAAATCGAATAAACGGAAATTAAGAACTTCGAAATTAATAACAACGAGGCAAAAGCCATGACTGAAGCGGGGCAGCCGTTGATTCAGATCCAGGAAATGACGAAGGTTTTCTACACCGACGAAATCGAGACGCACGCGCTTTCGGGCGTGCACCTCTCGATTGCCAAAGGCGAGTACGTAGCTATGTCTGGTCCGTCCGGTTGCGGCAAGTCCACGCTGCTCTCGATCATCGGATTGCTCGATACGCCGACCGCGGGCAGCTACTCGCTGAACGGGAAATCGGTCGAGAACCTGGACTTTGCCGAGCGCTCGCGCATCCGCAACCAGGAGATCGGATTCATCTTTCAGAGTTTCAATCTGATTGGCGATCTGACGGTGTATGAAAACGTCGAACTGCCACTCACTTACCGGCAGAGAATGCCTGCCGCTGACCGAAAGGCGCGGGTCATGGAAGCGCTGGAACGGGTGGGGATGGCGCACCGCGTCCGACATTATCCATCGCAACTTTCCGGCGGTCAGCAGCAGCGTGTCGCCGTGGCGCGCGCTCTCGGCGGGAAGCCATCCATCCTGCTGGCGGACGAGCCCACGGGAAATCTCGACTCGCGCAACGGCGAAGCCGTGATGGAACTACTGCAGAACCTGCACCGCGAAGGCGCGACGATCTGCATGGTGACGCACGATCCGCGCTTTGCGAAGCACGCCCAGCGCGAAGTTCATTTGTTCGACGGCAAGGTCGTCGCCGAAGAAGAGCTGAAAAAACTGATGGCGGATGTGCACGCATGACTGGGCTGATCCAAGGTTTGCGCTACGCTCTGCGCCAGCTGCGCAAAAGCCCCGGGTTTACTGCGGTGGCAATCGCATCTCTGGCGCTGGGCATTGGGGCCAACACCGCGATCTTCACATTGATCAATGAATTGCTTCTGAAGTCGCTGCCGGTTCGTGACCCGCAAAGCCTCGTCGCCTTTGGCCAGCAATACGGCGGGGGGGCGATTGATGGGATTGAACCCGGGCCTCTGGATCTGTTTCCCTACGAGTTTTACGAACAGATCGATAACCAGCACGAAGCCTTCGACGGGATTGCGGCCTATACCAGCTTCTCTTCAAGATTGAGCGTGCGGCAGGCTGGTTTCGCCTCTAACCCCGCTACTCAGGCGATCGGGCATCTCGTTTCCGGCAACTTCTTCAGCGTGCTTGGAGCCGATCCGGTGCTCGGAAGGACAATCGTTCCCTCCGACGCAACCACTCCCGGATCGGGTCAGGTAGCGGTCATCAGTTATCAGTACTGGCAGCGAGAATTTGCTGGCGATCGGGATGTCATGGGCAAGAGCCTGATCGTGAATGGAACGCCTTTCACGGTGATTGGCGTCACGGCTCCCAAATTCTACGGAGTAAAGCTCGACCAGGATTCCCCCGACATGTGGCTGCCACTTTCGATGCAGAAACAAGTCATGCTGTCGGGATCTCTTCTCGACCCTCGCGGGCTCTATTTTCTTCACCTGATGGGCAGACGTAAACCTGGAATGAGCCTGAACCAGATGCAGGAATGGTTGAATCTTCAACTGCGGCATTACATGAGCGCACGCGAAGGCGCAAACCTTTCCGCAGCACGCAGCCAGGAAATCCAGAAAATATATGTGGATCTTGTACCCGGAGGACGCGGCGTATCCGATTTGCGAGTTGACTACACAGAACCCCTGCGCATCCTTATGGGATTGGTTGCGATTGTTCTGTTGATAGCGTGCGCCAACCTCGCCAATTTTCTACTGGCCAAAGCAACGTCGCGCGAACGGGAAATCTCCACGCGCCTTGCTTTGGGCGCGAGCCGTTCGCAAATTGTGCTCCATATGCTGGCCGAGGCTCTTGTGCTTTCGATTCTTGGCGGAGTGGCTGGGCTGCTGCTGGCTTCCTGGGGAACGCGGTTCCTGATTAATTTTGTGGTTGCTGGAGGTACTTCTACCCCGTTTGATTCCAGCCCCAACCTTAATGTTCTGGCGTTCACACTTGGGCTGTCGCTGGTGACAGCATTTCTCTTCGGCCTTGCGCCTGCGCTGCGCGTTTCCCGCGTGAGCATTGCGCCTGGAGTGGGACCGAACGCACGGTCGGCCGCCGGCGGAGCTACGCGGACAACTCGTCTTCTGCCCAAAGTGCTTGTGGCTTTGCAAATGAGCCTTGGGCTCGGTCTGGTGTTAACGGCAGGTCTGCTGGCGCGGACGCTGCGCAATCTCGAACATCAAGACTTCGGCTTCGAGCGGCAAGACCTGCTGTGCGTGAACATTGAGCCCAACATTGGCGGATTCAAGCAAGAGCAGTTGGGCGCTCTCTATCAGAGAATTCTCGATCGCATGCAATCTCTTCCCGGCGTCCGCGCCGCCGCGCTCGCAGGGGCTCCTCCCATATCAGACGGTAGTTGGGGCGTGATTATTCATCCCAGGGGCTACACTCCCCACCCCAATGAAGATATGGGAACGTCCGTCAACCGCGTCTCGTCGCGCTATTTTGAAACTGTCGGCATTCCTTTACTTTCCGGTCGGCCCATCGGCGGCGAGGATGTATCCAATTCCAAACACGTTGTCGTGGTTAACCAGACTTTGGCCAACCACCTCTTTCCTCGCGGCAATGCTGTCGGTCAGTCAGTGATTCTTGAGGAACCAGACTTGCAGGGCGAGTGGGAAATCGTCGGGATCGTGAAGGACGCGAAGTACCTCAGCCCCAGAGAAACTCCGCAGCGCATGGCCTATCTTGCAACACTGCAGATGACTGGCGACAACGCTTATGCATACTGGCTACAGCTAAAAACCGAGGGTGATCCGCAAAATCTGGCGGCAGAGGTTCGACGGGCCTTGGTTGAGATCGCACCGAACCTGCCCATCATCAGGATTGAGACGATCGGCCAAAGGCTGGACCTCTTTACCGGCAAGGAAACCCTGATTTCACAACTCTCTATTTTCTTTTCACTCCTGGCGTTGCTGCTGGCGTGCATCGGCCTCTACGGAGTCATGACTTACAACGTGATTCGCCGCACCAATGAAATCGGGGTCCGAATGGCACTGGGCGCGCAATCCAACGGAGTTCTCTGGCTGGTGCTGAAAGAGTCTTTTGCGCTGCTGGGAATCGGGATTGTAATTGGAATACCCGCGGCGCTTGCCGCGACCCGGCTGCTGCAAAGCCAGCTCTTCGGGATTGGCTCATCTGATCCGTTGACGGTGGTCATTGCGGTCCTGATCGTTGCAGGAACAACCATGCTTGCCGGATATTTCCCTGCACGTCGCGCGACCAAAATCGATCCCATGGTGGCGCTGCGCTACGAGTGACGAGATAGGAGAACGCATGAACGGCTTTCTGCAGGATCTGCGCTATTCTCTGCGCCAGTTGCGCAAGAGCCCCGGCTTCGCCGGCACGGCAATTCTAGTGCTGGCTATGGGAGTATGCGCCAGTGTGTCCATCTTTGCCTTTGTGGACGCCGCGCTGATCAAGCCGTTGCCTTACCCGAATCCCAACCGCCTGGTGCTAGTGACGGAAAGCGTTCCGATGATTCCGGTCGCCAACCTTTCTTATCCTGACTACCTCGACTGGAAGAAACTGAACCAGGTTTTCAGTTCGTTGGAGGTTTATGGCTGGACCGGCCATCTGCTTCGCACACCGGCTGGTACCGAGCCGGTGACTGGCCTTCGTGTGAGTGATGGGTTCTTTCACGCTTTGGGCGTCGCGCCCCAGCTGGGACGCGATTTTTATTCTGGCGAGGATCTGCCGTCTGCTCCCAAGACCGTGATTTTGAGTTACAGCACCTGGCAGAAGCGGTTTGGCGGAAGGAAAGATGTGGTGGGCGAAGCCGTGTCTCTCAGCGGCGTTCCCTACACGATCGTCGGCGTGCTGCCGCAGGATTTCCAATTCGCCCCCGGCGGGAATGTGGAGTTCTGGACGACGCTGCACGCCTCTGATTCCTGCGCGCTGCGGCGAAGCTGCCACAACTTCGTCGGAATCGGCCGGCTCAAAGATGGTGTTTCCGTCGAGATGGCGCTGGCTAACATGAAGGCGATTGCCGGTCAACTGGAACTGCAGTATCCCAAAGACAATCGCGGCCAGGGGGCGACCGTGCTGCCGCTGTCTGAATTCATAGTTAAAGATATCCGCCCCATACTCCTCGCCTTACTGGGCGGAGCTGGACTGTTGCTGGTCATCGCCTGTGTGAACGTATCGAGCCTGCTGTTGGTTCGCTCGGAGAGCCGCAGGCGGGAGATTGCGGTGCGCGGTGCTTTGGGCGCGACGCGCGGCCGGCTCATCCGCCAATTTATTACGGAAGGACTGGTTCTGATCGCAGCCGGCAGCGTACTGGGTCTGGCCGCGGCAGTTGGGATGATGCAGGCCCTGACCCGGCTGATCTCGAAACAGATGATGGACGGGATGCCGTACTTAGCCGGCCTCGCGATGAATTCGCACGTGCTGGCTTTCGCGGCGGCCATTTCGGTTTTTGCGGCGGCGCTCTTGTCTCTGCCGCCCATCGTGCGCCTGCCTCTTACCAAACTGCGCGAGGGTTTGACGGAAGGCGGCCGCGGTTACGCCGGAACTCTGTGGCGACGGTTTGGAATGAACCTGGTCGTGGTCGAACTCGCGATTGCGGTTGTTCTGTTGGTCGGCGCCGGGTTGCTGGGCAAGAGTCTCTATCGCTTGCTCCACGTGGAGATTGGATTCCAGCCCGATCATCTGGCCACGGTGCAGATTGCGTTGTCCGACACCAGCTATCCGAAAGATGAGCAAGTCGCCGCGGTCGAGCGGCAGATTATAAGCCGTGTTTCCAGCCTGCCGGGCGTGGAATCGGCGGGAGTCTCCAGCGTGCTGCCGGTGAGCTTCAATGGCAATACCGACTGGATCCGGATTGTTGGCCGCCCTTACAACGGAGAGCACAACGAAGTGAACGAGCGGGACGTGAGCCCACTCTTCTTCTCGACCCTGCATGCGAAGTTGCTGCGCGGCCGGTATTTTACCGACGCGGATGGCATGTCGAAGCTTGGGGTTGTGATGATCAACCAGACTCTGGCCAACAAATATTTTCCCGGGGAAGATCCGATTGGCAAGCGCATTGGCGACACCGAGCTGACGCCGAAGTCGATCAAGGAAATCGTCGGTGTTGTCGAAGACGTGAAAGATGGCTCGCTGGACTCCGAGATCTGGCCGGCTGTCTATTATGCGTTTGGTCAGGAGACCGACACCTACTTCTCTCTGGTGGCGCGCACTTCGCAGGACGAGGCGTCTCTGCTGCCCGCGCTGGTTGCCGCCGTTCACGAAGTCGATCCTGGCATTGGCGCCATTGACGAAACCACCATGACAGCCAAGATCAACGATTCCCCGTCGGCTTATCTGCACCGCTCCGCAGCCTGGCTGGTCGGAGGCTTTGCTTCGCTGGCGTTGTTGCTGGGCGTGGTCGGTCTTTACGGCGTCATTGCATACTCGGTGAGCCAGCGCACTCGCGAAATCGGCGTTCGTATGGCGCTTGGCGCGCAACGCAGCTCGGTATATCAACTCATCCTGAAAGAGGCGGGCTGGCTCGTGGGCATGGGAATTGGCGCGGGCCTCCTGTGCTCGATCGCCGCCGCAACCCTGATTCGCGGACTGCTCTTCGGAGTCCGCTCGTGGGATGCGGCCACGCTGGCTGCCGTTTCAGTTGTGCTGGGGATGTCGGCCATGCTAGCCAGCTACATCCCGGCACGGAGAGCGGCAAAGGTCGATCCTATGGTGGCGCTGCGCTACGAATAGAAATTCTGATACAGGAATCGAGAGTGCAATGATCCAACTGAAAAATATCGACCGCAGTTACAAGACCGGCGCTGGACGAACCTGGGTACTGCGCCGCGTCAACCTCGACATTCGCGAGGGAGAGTTCATCACCGTCATGGGGCCGTCCGGAGCGGGCAAGTCGTCGCTGCTCAACGTGCTGGCGCTGCTCGATGACCAGTGGGAGGGCGAGTACTGGTTTCGCGAGCAGGCGGTTCACGATCTCAAGCGCAAGCAGCGCAGCGAACTGGCGAAGAAAAATGTCGGAGTCGTCTTCCAGAGTTACCACCTGCTCGACGATCTTACGGTGCAGGAAAACATCGACCTGCCGCTTTCTTATAAAGACATTCCGCGCAACCAGCGGCAGAGTCTGGTCGCCGACACGCTCGATCGTTTTCAGATCGTCGCCAAGAAAGATCTGTATCCCAGCCAGCTTTCGGGAGGACAGCAGCAGCTGGTCGGCGTGGCGCGTGCGGCAATCCACAAACCGCCACTGCTGTTGGCCGACGAGCCCACCGGCAACCTGCACTCCGGGCAAGCCAAGGAAATCATGGAACTCTTCCGCGAGTTGAATCTGCAGGGAACGACCATAGTTCAGGTTACGCATTCCGAAGCGAATGCCGCCTACGGCAGTCGTACGATCCAAATGCGGGACGGCTGGTTGGTGGGCGACACGGCCAATCCAGCGCTCGCTCAGCCAGCGGAGGTCAGCGCATCGTGAATGTTTCCGGGACCATTTTCTTATTCGTTCGGCGGGGAATTGCGATCAGTTGTATTTATGGAATGCTGGCGTCAACCGGTGCAGCGCAGACTGCAAGCCCTACGCCGCAGGATGCAGGCACTCGGACCAGCGCAGCTCCGGCGAGTTCTCCGGTCCAGTTTGAGATGCCGAAATCGCGTAATCCACTCAATGCCTATTCGCCGGACTATGTTCCCGAGCCAGTGCTGGCGAACTCATCTCGTCTGGATCATCTCATCCGCGACGGGAAGCTCTACCTCTCATTGAAAGATGCGATTGCTCTTGCCCTTGAAAACAATCTCGACCTTGCGATCGCTCGTTACAATCTGCCCATCGCAAATACCGATATTCTGCGCACCCAGGCCGGCGGATTTTTCCGCGGCGTAAATACGGGCGTCGTGCAGGGAACTCCCGGCGGCGGCGTCGGAGGCTTCGGCACCGGTGCCCCTGGAGCTGGCGCCGGTGGCACTAGCAGCGGCGCCGGTGGCGCTGGAGCGGGCGCGTCCGGACTGGTGCAGTCCACACTGGGAGCCGGGACGTCCGTATCTTCCTACGATCCACTCATCAGCGCGAATGGCGGAGACGAGCATCAGACGTCGCCGGTAGTGAACCAGGCCGTATACGGCGTTCCATCGCTGCAACTGAACACTGGGCAGTTCAACGTCAACTACTCGCAGGCCTTTGCCAGCGGAACCAGCATCAATTTCTCATTCAATAACGCGCGGCAAACGACGAACAGCCCCTTTTTCACTTTATCTCCGACTCTTACTTCGGCCTTTCGCTTCAGCATCCAGCAGGAACTTCTCGCGGGATTCGGCTTCGGGCCCAACTTGCGCTATTTGCGCATCGCGAAAAATAACAAAAAAATCTCAGACATCGCCTTCAAGGACCAGGTGATTGCCACCGTAACCCAAATCGAGAATATCTATTGGGACCTGGTCAGCGCGTACGAACAGACCCAGGTGAACGAACAATCCTCCGCGTTCGCACAACAGACGCTGGAGAATACACGGAAGCAATTAAAGCTGGAAAGCGTTCCAGAGATGGATGTCCTGCGCGCCGAGGCGGAAGTTTCCAAGCGGGATCAGGACCTGACCGTGGCTCGTACGAGTCTGCAACTGCAGGAGACTCTGATCAAGAATGCGGTCACCAAGAGTCTGGACGATCCCACTCTGGAAGCCATGCCGGTCATTCCCACCGACCATATGCAGGCCGTGCAGGATGCCCAGGATAAAGATAAGGGCAGCCAGCCGATTCAGGATTTAATTTCGGCTGCATTGCATGACCGGCCGGAACTGCTCGAGTCCGACGTTGACCTGGTGAACCGCCAGATCAGCCGTAGCGCCGCACGCAATGCGCTGTTGCCGTCGCTCTCGCTAGTCGGTTTCTACTCCGGGTCGGGGCTCGCGGGTCAGCTCAATCCCATCTGCACTGAAGCCTGCAGTGCAAGCGTGCCGCCCGGCTTCGGGGGAGCGTTGACCAGCACATTCAATAACTCATCCCCAGATTATTATGTAGGACTCAACCTGCAGATTCCAATCCGCAATCGCGTGGCAAAAGCCGATCAGTACCGGTCGGAGCTCGAGTACCGGCAGGCCGAGTTGCGACTCGAACAGTTGAAGAAGCAGGTTCGCATCGAGGTCCGCAACGCGCAATATGCCGTGGAACAAACCGGGGCGCGGGTGCAGGCGGCCCGCAAGGCCCGCGATCTCGCCCAGCGCACTTTCGACATCACCAAAAAAGAGCAAGATCTGGGCGCGGGATCGAGCTATCAAACTCTTTCCGCCCAGCGGGATTTATCTCTGGCCGAGCTGGATCTGGTTACGGCGATGACTATCTTTGAAAAAGCAAAAGTCGAGCTGGATCGGGCAACCGGGGTGACTTTGGAACATAATGGCATCCTGCTGCAAAATGCGATAAGCGGCACGGTCAGTGATAACATCGGCACCGCGAGCCCATAATTGGTCGTGCCGGTTTCCGCTATGCCAACTTCCGCCAAATCCGGAGGACTTCCCGCCGTCACCAAAGGCAGCTACGACCGGCCCCGCATCCTGGCAGCCGATGACCAGCAGCATGTTCTCGAGGCGCTCGAACTCCTCTTGCGTCCTCAGGGGTACGATGTGGAGACTGCAAAATCTCCAGCTCTAGTTCGCGATGCGCTTGCCACGGAGTCCTATGATGCAGTGCTCATCGACCTGAACTACACGCGGGACACGACATCCGGACAAGAAGGGCTCGACCTTCTTTCCGAGATTGTTGCCCTCGACAACACCGTGCCCGTCATTGTCATGACCGCCTGGGCCAACATTGAACTGGCTGTGGAGGCAATGCGTCGTGGAGCGCGAGACTTCATCCAGAAGCCCTGGGAGAACGAGCGGTTGCTTACCATCCTCCGGGCGCAGGTTGATCTTCGCCGGGCGTTGCAGCGAGCTGAGCGGCTGGCTGCGCAGAACCGTCTGCTGCAGGCTGACGGGCGCCCCGAGTTTATTGCAGCCGCCCCCGTCATGCAATCCGTCCTCGATGCCATTACCCGCATCGGCCCTTCCGACGCGAATGTCCTGATCACCGGTGAACACGGCACGGGTAAGGAAGTCGTGGCACGGACGCTGCACGCAGTCTCACGGCGGGCGTTGCGCCTTATGGTCTCGGTGAACACAGGAGCTGTCCCCGAAGGGCTCTTTGAGAGTGAACTCTTCGGGCATGTGAAAGGCGCGTTTACTGATGCCCGTTATGACCGCATCGGGCGTTTTGAGCTGGCCGACGGCGGCACTATCTTCCTCGACGAAATTGGAAATATTCCTATTCGGCAGCAGGCCAAATTGTTGCGCGTGCTGGAAGCCGGCGAGATCGAACGCGTCGGCTCATCGCGCGCAGTGCGGGTCGATGTAAGAGTGGTTTCGGCCACGAACGCCGATCTTCGGGCGGCCTGCGTTTCCGGACAGTTTCGCGAAGACTTGCTGTTCCGGCTGAATACGGTCGAGATCCATGTGCCGGCTTTGCGCGAACGCCGGGAAGACATTCCGGCCCTCGCCGTGCATTTTCTGACGCGCTACGCGGCGCGTTACCGGCGGC
This sequence comes from Candidatus Sulfotelmatobacter sp., assembly GCA_049517555.1. Taxonomy (GTDB): domain Bacteria; phylum Acidobacteriota; class Terriglobia; order Terriglobales; family Acidobacteriaceae; genus Sulfotelmatobacter. The sequence goes on from JBEKRY010000079.1 coordinate 10,347, forward strand.
CGATCACGGGCTTTGAAGCTTCCGCTCTGCAATTGCTGATGCAATATTCCTGGCCGGGCAATGTGCGGGAACTCGAGCACACGCTCGAGCGCGCGGTGCTGATGTGCCGTGGCAGCGAGATCCAGCGTGCCGACCTGGGACTGGACATGCTGCGTCCGCAAAGCCAGAACCTCGAAGAACTCAGCCTGGAATCTGTGGAAGCCATTCTGATCCGCAAGGCCTTGCAGCGTTCTCAGGGCAATGTGAGCCAGGCCGCGGAGACTCTGGGCCTCAGCCGCGGCGCCCTCTACCGGAGGATGGAGAAGTATGGGCTCTAGCCCGCAAGGGACATCCCATCCCAGCGCGCGCAAGCCTCCACGAAAACGGGTTCGCCTGCTGTATGAGCGGAGGGTAAATCTGTACGCGCTGCTGGTGGCGCTTCCCGCACTTGTCGTCAGCGGCATCTTCATCTGGCAGCAGCCCTGGACACTGGAGTCCAAGCTCGCTCTGATGTTCGCCGAGCTATTCGTATGGTGGCTGCTGGCGATGGCGCTTCAGGAACAGACCACGCGGCCTTTGCAGACGCTGGCGAACGTGATCGCCGCTTTGCGGGAAGAAGACTATTCATTCCGGGCGCGGGGAGCTGCCACCGACGACGCGCTCGGCGAACTCTCACTCGAAGTAAACGCATTGGCCGACCTGCTTGCCGATCAGCGGATTCGTGCCATTGAAGCGGCCGCTCTCTTGCGTCGCGTGGTCGAAGAAATCGAGGTTCCACTCTTCACGTTTGATCCTGACCAGATTCTGCGCCTGGTGAATTCCGCGGGGGAGCGCCTTCTGCAGCAACCTTCCGTGAGGCTCCTGGGGCGCACGGCAAAAGAGATTGGTTTGGCTGCCTGCATGAGAGCGGAAAGTGAAACAGTCGTCCCACTCCCTTTTCAAGGCCCGAATGCGCGCTGGCTGGTACGGCGCAGTTCGTTTCGGCAGAAAGGCGTGCCCCATACGCTGATCGTTTTGTCCGACGTGAGCCGCGCTCTGCGCGAAGAAGAACGAGGGGCCTGGCAGCGTCTGATTCGCGTACTGGGCCACGAGCTCAACAACTCGCTGACGCCCATCAAGTCCATCGCCGGCACGTTGCGGGCGAAGATCTCGAATCCGTCGCCAGAGTCGGACCGCCCGGAGGATTTCGAGCGCGGACTTTCCATTATCGAGGCACGGGCCGACTCCCTCAATCGCTTTCTGCAGGCCTACCGGCAACTCGCACAAATGCCGCCGCCCATCGTACGCAAGACTCATCTCGCTCCGATCGTTCAACGCGTGGCTGCCCTGGCCAGCTTGCCGGTGCAGGTGCTGCCGAGTCCCGCGGCCGAATTGATGGTTGACCCGGATCTGCTCGAGCAAATGCTGATCAACTTGACGCGCAATGCAGTGGAAGCGGCGCTGGAACCTCATCATTCGGCGCCCGCTCATAACCCGGCACTCGGCTCCCTACCGGCAAGGAACCCACTCGTCTTTGTACGGTGGGAGCTGACCGAGAAGGACCTGATTCTCACCATCGAAGATAACGGGCCTGGGCTGGGCAATCCTGCTAACGTTTTTGTCCCGTTCTATACGACCAAGCCTTCCGGCAGCGGAATCGGTCTGGTGCTCTCGCGGCAGATCGCCGAGGCACACGGCGGGTCAATTGAACTCCTGAACCGCACTGACCAGATGGGCTGCCAGGCAAGAGTAGTACTTCCGCGCGTCCAGCCGCCGGCCTAAGACGGACGGTGCATGCCCGTGAATCCGCGATGAATCTGGATTCTAAAACTGAGGATCTTGGGCTTAACACACGGAGGCTTAGCACACCGACCGAAGCCGGTAGTATAAGATTCCAATTTTATTGAGGAATCCCAAGATGTTTGAGGATAAAGAAAATGGAACCTAATCCGATTCTCTTCCGCGATCTTAGCTACATATTCCTGGCCGCCATACTTGGAGGCTTGGTGGCGTGGCGTCTTCGCCTTCCTCTGATTCTCGGCTTCGTTTTAGGCGGAATCGCCATCAGTCCGTTCACCCCGGGGCCGCATCTCTCGGATTTGCACAGTTTCGAAGTGCTGGCCGAGGTTGGGGTGGTGCTGCTGATGTTCTCGATTGGAGCCGAGTTCTCCGTCTCTGACCTGATGCGCGTGAAATGGGTTGCTCTGGTTGGCGGCCCGATCGGGATTCTACTGATACTCGGCATCGCCATGGGCTCTGGAAAGTTGTTGGGGTGGAGCCTGACGGAAGGGTTCGTCATCGGAGCGGCGGTGTCGGTCGCGAGCACCATGGTGCTGGCGCGTATCTTGAGCGACGCGGGAAGACTGGCGACAACCTACGGACGCGTGATGATCGGCATCACGCTCGTCGAAGATCTCGCTGTCATCTGTATGACCCTGGTGATTCCGGTCTTGGGCAAATCCAAAGACGGAGGGATGTTTCCTGCAGCCTGGGCTCTCGGCAAGGCTCTGCTATTGCTTATCCCGCTGGTCTTCGTGGCGATGAAAGTAATCCCGCCCTTTCTGCGGTGGGTCAAGAAAACCTGTAACTCGGAACTCCTCCTGCTGGTTGCGATCGCTATTTGCCTCGGGACGGCTGAGCTCGCACAGGCCGTCGGATTTTCCGTAGCCCTTGGCGCGTTTCTCGCAGGCGTATCCATCAGCAATCTGCCCGACCTTCACGATGCCCATGCTCAGCTCGTTCCCCTTCGCGACGCCTTCGTAGCTCTGTTCTTCGTTTCGCTCGGGACCTTAGTTGAGCCTACGGTCATCTTGCACAACCTGCCACTTCTCGGACTGATGCTTGTGCTGATTGTGGGCGCCAAACTTCTAGTTTGGACCATGGTTGTATGGGCCTTCCGCTATCCGATCCGCACCGCGATTCTGGTGGCTGCGGGGCTAACACAAATTGGCGAACTCTCGTTCGTGGTGATGCAGGCCGCGCGTTCGGCGGAGATGGTGGGCGAAAATGTTTTCAGTACGGCCATCGCCGCATCGTTGATCTCGATATTGCTGAACGTCTTTATCGTGCGCGTCGCGTTCGCATGGCTGGGCGGAAATAGGTCTGAACCACGCTCGCTTGAGCCCGCAACGGACGTACGGGCGCCGGAAAGTCAGTGACTTCCAGTCCAGGTCCGCAGAGGCGACGGAGCTTGGGATTCGGAAACCCCTACAGATAACCCGATTCAGAAAATGGCGGAAGCGAGTGGGGGTCGAACCCACCGGTGACAGGATTGCCTGCCGCCCGCCGGTTTTGAAGACCGGGACGATCACCGGACCGCATGCGCTTCCGTGCCAGCTCTGAAAGACAAAACGATTCGAGCGTGCCCCATCCTAGCCGCGTTTTTTGCGGCTAGGGCAGAAGCGGCTAATGCCAAAACCGAATCGCGATGAGTATAAACGGAAGCTCAGTTTCTGCATGCATGTGCCACGATGAAGGCGGACATAAGTGGCACGGCTGGCAGTCTGCCTCCCACCCTTCCGCAAAGAACAAAGAATGCGGAAGGATGAGGCAACCTCATTTGAAATGAAGCAGACGAAACCTTCCCCGAAAGGGGTGGGCCGCCCGTCCACTACTTCGGCTGAGTTGTGGTCCGCAGATACGGCTTAATCGTTTTAAAGCCGGGAAACTTCTGTGCGGCTTCTTCGTTGGAGACCGCAGCCGTAATAATCACATCTTCGCCCTGCTTCCAGTTCGCCGGGGTCGCGACTTTGTGTTTCGCGGTGAGCTGTATGGAATCGATGACGCGGAGGATTTCGTCGAAGTTGCGGCCCGTGGTCATGGGATAGCTGAGCTGCAGCTTGACCTTTTTGTCAGGCCCGACGACGAAGACGGTGCGCACGGTGGCGTTATCGGCGGGAGTGCGGCCTTCGCTGGTCTCCCCGGCAGCGGCGGGCAGCATGCCGTAGAGCTTGGCGATTTTCAGTTGCGGGTCGCCGATCAGCGGGTAGGTAACCTTCGCGCCCTGGGTCTCTTCAATGTCGGCCGCCCACTTGCCGTGGCTGGTGACGGGGTCGACGCTCAGGCCGATGATCTTCGTATTGCGCTTGGCGAATTCCGGCTGCAGCTTCGCCATGGAGCCGAGTTCGGTGGTGCAGACGGGCGTGAAGTCTTTGGGGTGCGAAAATAAAATAGCCCAGCCGTCGCCGATCCAGTCGTGGAAGTGAATCGTTCCTTGCGTGGTTTCGGCGGTAAAGTCCGGGGCGATGTCATTGATGCGGGGAACGCTATAGGTTTCGGATTCTGTCGCGGTTGTCATGTTTTTCTCCTCAGTTACCTGAAAGTCTATCGTATTACTCGGGTATTGGGCAATCGCCAATTCCAGGCCGGCTCCGCCCGAATCAGGGAATCGGGTCCAACTACTAAACCCACCCGCTTGGCGGCGGATGGGTCAGGGAAATCAAAGGCTAAAGTCCCTATCCACACGCCGGCCGGAGGCAACAACAGGCCATGGTGTCGGCGGCAAAGGAACGTACCGTACTCTCACGAACCATACTCTGACGAACCATGCCGATTAGGATAGGTCGCGCCAGCGACCCCTGTCAAACGGTACCGCGAGCCTTTCTGCATCGCAATGGCGGCGTTTTTCATCCTTTTACTGGGCAGCAGCGTTTTGTTCACGGGATTTCTTATGGATGACAAGCGGCGGCTAAGCATGGCGCAGTGGGATGTGTTTTCTTCCAAGGCGCTGGAGGGAAATTCTCTGGCGGTATTTTTCGACGGGCGCGGGTTGAGCGACGCCGAGATGCAGTCGATCGCGAAGGAGATGAATCTGTCGGAGACGACTTTCATCCTGCCGCGCGATTCCGAGATTGAGCGCGAGCGCGGTGTGCGGGTGCGAATTTTCACGGTGCAGGAAGAGTTGCCGTTTGCGGGACATCCCACGCTGGGGACGGCATTTGCGTTGCGCGGGGAGACTGGGGCGAAAGAGATCGCGCTCGAACTGAACGTAGGGAAAGTTCCCGTCCGATTTGAAGACGCGGCTGGCCCGGCAGTTTTTGGCGAGATGACGCAGGTAGATCCCGTGTTCGGAATTCAGCATGATCGCGAAGCGGTGGCGCGGGCGACCGGATTGAGCGTGGGAGATTTCGATCCGGGGCTGCCGATCGAGACCGTGTCGACGGGGCTCGCTTACACGATTACTCCGCTGAAATCTCTGGCAGTCATCCAGGAGTTGCGGATTGATCTGAGCCGCGCGAGCGAGTATCTGGAGAAGACAGGCGGGAAATTCCTGTATTTCGTGGCGCGTGAAACCGTCGATCCAGCGGCCCGTTTGCACGCCCGCATGCTGTTCTACAACGGAGAAGACCCGGCCACGGGTTCGGCGGCGGGCTGCACCGCCGCGTGGATGGTAGCGCACGGAGTCGCCAAACCCGACGAGCGTGTGCTGATCGAGCAGGGCATTGAAATGCGGCGGCCGAGCCGGATTTTTGTGCGCGCGGGACGCCAGAATGATCGCGGCGATAACCGGATAGTTAACGTCCGCGTTGGCGGCAACGCAATCGAAGTAATGCGCGGCGAAGTATTTCTCTAGCAGAGCTTGCGCAAGCTGCGGTAAACACAGCCGCGCACTGACACGAAAAATAATCAATGGCCAGAAAGTCCCATTAGCATCGGCGCTACTTTACAGCGATCGTGCTTGCCGTTAGGATTCATCTCGCTCTGACATTCTTCATATAGAGAAAAACCTCTGTTGGTTTTGCGAGCCGCTGCCGCGGTCGCGCCCGGCAGATTGCGGAAGGCTGATGAAACCAAAGCGCACGATCCTGTGTGTAGATGACAACGAACAGTCTCTTTCCCACCGTAAAATCATGCTGGAAACCCGTGGCTACCGCGTGGCCAGTTTCACCCGCGGAGAAGAAGCGCTGGCCCGCTTCCTGCAAGGCGGAGTCGATCTGGTGATTGCCGACATGGCGATGCCGGGACTCGACGGTCCGCAACTGATCGCCAGGATCAAAGAATCGGCGCCGCACACGCCCGCCATCCTCATCTCCAGCAAAGTCCGCATTTACGATCACGACTCGCAGGCGGATGTCTTCCTCACCAAGGGGATGTACGCGCCGGTCGATCTGCTGGAGCGCGTGCGGTTGTTGTTGGTCCGCAAGCGCGGGCCCAAGCGCATGCTGCATCGGCCAGAGCCAATCTCCCGCCAGGTCGGCGCGGCCTGAGGTAATCTCCCATACAGTTTCTTGAGTGACACGGCGCGGGTCCGCGCTTGGCGCAACCCTTCGTGTAAGATTCATGCAGGCATGGGCGGAGCATCCATCGAAACGGCACCTATCGAAGCGGCATTCATTGCAGCCAAGGACCTGCGCAAAACTTACCACGTCGGCAAAATTGAGGTCGAGGCGCTGCGCGGCATTTCCTTCAGCGTGCAGAAGGGCGAATTTGTCAGCGTGGTCGGTCCGTCGGGCAGCGGGAAGTCGACGCTCTTTTATCTTCTAGGCGGACTCACAAAAGCCGACGGCGGTAGCGTGGTGCTCGATGGCGACGACCTGGCCAAGCTCTCTGACGCCGAGCGTACCCGCATGCGCAAGCGCAAAATCGGCTTCGTATTCCAGAAGTTCAACTTGCTGCCCACGCTCGACGCCCGCTCCAACATCCTGATGGCGCAGGAAATTTCCGGCAATGGCAACGGCGATCCGGCGCACTTCAATCGCATCACCGACCTGCTCGGGCTGACCAAGCGCCTGGGGCATCGCCCGTCGGAACTTTCCGGTGGCGAGCAGCAGCGCGTAGCCTTGGCGCGCGCTCTCATCAACAAGCCCGCGGTGGTGCTGGCCGATGAGCCCACGGGCAATCTGGATTCCAAAAACTCCGACGTGGTGCTCGGCATGTTGCGGCTGTCGAACCAGGAACTGGGTCAAACCGTGCTGATGATCACGCACAACCCGGCTGCCGCAGAGTACGGCAACCGCATCATCCACATGCGCGACGGCGAGATCGTGAAGGCGGAAGACGATCCGCAGTGGGCGCGGCACTAAAGGCGGCGGGCGTCTGCGGTGTTATCCTAATGAATCTTATCCCGCGTCGAGGGCTGTAACCTTTCATGGCCGAACCTTTTAAGTCCACTCCAGTTTCCTTCGATCCAGAAATCCAACCGGCCGTCGAAAGCACGGAGTCATTCGGCGACATTCTTTCGCAGTATCAAAAGACCAGTTCCCGCAAGACGGAAGGCAGCCGGCAGCTGCAAGCCACGGTCATTGCGGTCAACGCGGAGGCAGTGTTTTTCGACATTGGATACAAGTCGGAGGGCATCCTGCCG
>JBEKRY010000080.1:0-32624 GCA_049517555.1 Candidatus Sulfotelmatobacter sp.
AGCAGAAAATGACGTCCATGTTCTTCATGAACATCATTTTTGAGTCGTCGAGCAAATTGACGCGGGAAAACTGCACGACGGATTTCACCGTATCTTTCACCGCCAGCAGATTGCCGTCGGCATTAAAGTATTTCTGCCGCAGATAAGGGCTCAGGTTCCGGGTCGCGTAATCTCCGTACACGCCGGCGCGCGCTTTCTCGAGCGATCGCTCGTTGAGATCAGTGGCCAGCACTTCAAACTTGAGGTTCTTCAACATGCCCGCGCTCTCCTCCAAAAGGAGAATCGCCATGGTGTAAGCTTCCTCGCCAGTCGAGCAGCCCGCACTCCAGAGCCGGATCTTGGAAAACGGAAAGCGCTTCTTGCTTTCCACCACTGCCGGCAAAATGACTTTTCGCAGGGCATCGATTTGCGGAAGGTTCCGAAAGAAGAAGGTCTCTCCAATCGTGATTTCGTTGAGAAGCTCAGTCAACTCAGTCGTGCGGTTCGTGCTCTTCGTCAGAACATCGTAGTAGTCCCGCAACGATCCCGCATTCACGACCGCCATTCGCTTTTGGCATCGCTTTTCCAGAAACTCGAGTCGATGATCGGGCTGTAAGATGCCCGCGATTTGATAAATCAGATCGCGAATCTGGTAAAGATACGTATTAAACCCCTGGCTACTCTGCGCCGCAGCGGCCGAAGTTCGAGAGGGAAACATGGCGTCGGTGCTAGGCATGGGCCGCCTTTGCAACGCCGTTCCCTTGCGCTTCCGCCTCCGCGACCAAGGAAGCCGGATCGAGCAACAGCCGCACCAGGCCATCTCCGCCCACCGTGGCTCCCGCAATACCGATGGATTGGCGGGAGAGCACATCCAGAGGCTTAATAACGGTAGCTTCCGCGCCGACCAAGTCATCCACAAGGAACGCGACTTTGCGCGAACCCAAGCCGACAATCACTAGTTTTTGGCATCCCTTGCCAGCTTCGAGCGCTTTCGCAACACCGAGTGCGCGAGACAACCGGATTAGCGGGATAGTTTTTCCTCGCACATGGATGGCTTCGCAACCCTCCACAACGTGGATCTGGCCTGCCTCGGCCCGCAATGTTTCGATTACCGTACGCATGGGCAGGCCGTAGATTTCCTCTCCTACCTTCACTGAAAGCACCGGCAAGATTGCCATGGTCAGAGGCAATCTGAGAGTCACGGTCGTCCCTTGACCCAGATTGCTGTCCAGTTCGACGGTGCCATTCATGTTCTTAACATTGGTGCGGACCACATCCATCCCGACACCACGCCCGGAGACGTCACTGGCAACTTCCTTGGTGCTGAAACCGGGAAGGAAAATGAAATCCAGAATTTCCCGCTTACTGAGGGTGCGCACCCGATCTGCCGTCACCAAACCTTTTTCTACGGCTTTTCCTGCAATCCGCTCGGGATCAATTCCCGCACCGTCGTCTGTAATGCGGATTACAATCTGATCTCCCTCTTCCCGCGCCTCGAGACGCAGCGTTCCACCCGGACTCTTCCCGGCAGCCGTCCGAACTGCAGGCTCCTCGAGTCCATGATCGAGTGAGTTGCGCACCAAATGCACCAGAGGATCGCCGATCAGCTCGACCATGGTTTTATCCAGTTCCGTCTCCTGCCCGCTGACCACAAGCTCAACTTCTTTTTTCAGGCTGTGCGCCAGATCGCGAACAATGCGGGGAAACTTGCGGAAGACCGTGTCAATGGGAACCATCCGGGTCTTGAGACCAGCCACATGTAATTCTTCGGTCAGAAATGTCAAGCGGGCGGTAGTTTGGGTAAGCGCGTCCTCAAGCTTTTCCGCATCGAGACGCCCTGCCGTCAGATCGCGGCTCACCTGGACCAGGCGGTTACGCTCCAACACCAACTCGCCTATCAGATTGATGAGTTCGTCCAGCTTGTGCACGTCCACCCGCATGGTTTGCGGTACGGCGACGGATTCTGCAATCTGTTTTTGCTTGACGAGCGCTTCTCCTACTTGAGCTGGAGAGGCCAGATGCTTCTCCACCAGCATTGTTCCCAGCTTCTTGGCCGGCTCCGCTTTTGCCTGTTCATCCAGCGTGCTCTGCAGCACAACCGGCTCGATCACGCCCTCCGCAACCAGAAGATCGCCGAGTTGAGGAGCCACATCTGGCTTCTGAACTGCCTCCAGTTCGCTGAGCAAAGGCTCCAGTGCATATTCACCGAGCTGATTGTTCCGAATATCTCCCAGCATCCGTCCCAGTTGGTCACGCGCTCTCAGCAACACGTCGATGATCCGCCGCGAGAGTTTCAATTCTCCACGACGCAACGCGTTGAGGACGTCCTCAGCACGATGGCTGACTCGGATCACCGGATCGAATCCCAGAAAGCCGGACGTGCCCTTAATCGTGTGGAGAGCCCGAAAGATGCGGTTCAGCAATTCGGTATCGTCGGGCGCCGCTTCCAGCGCGATCATGCCCTCATCAACGGCCTCCAGCAATTCCTCGGATTCCACGAGGAACTCTCTTACTAATTCCGGATCCTGCGCTAGATCGTTTTCATTCACGGTCGATGCATTCCTTGATGATCTTTACCAGATCACTGCTCGATGCCAGTGTCTGGCTCAATTGAAGGCCCACCTATATCGGCTGAACGCCGGCAAATCTTAAGTGCGCAACAGATTGCGCGGTCCTCTCAGGAAACAAGGTTCACTTTTGGATTTCCAGGCTGAACCATAGCGGTTGCGTCTGAAAAAGAAGGGGCAGTTCGATCCGTTCTCCACTGGCCAGGGAATGAAGATCGTAGCTGTCGCCGCTAATCACGGTGGGGACAGACAACATGCACTTGTCTTCCAGGGCAATCTTCGCCTTAAAGTTGCCCGCGACCATGTTGCAGATTTCGCCGATAGCGTCGATTGCCTGGCCCGCGGCCTCGCTCTCGGCCACCCCCAGCATCTGGCAAGCAATTTTTCCAGCAGACGCTTTGCTGCAACGGATGGTCAGAACTCCACACAATTCTCCAGCCAGGCCAACCATCCCTGCGACTTCCGAGAGAACGGGAGGATTGGCTTCGCCTGGAACGGACAGCTCTTCGCCGACCATCATGAGAAATACTTCCTTCGCGGCGTCGCTCAAGATAACGCGCCACCGATCGAGCCGCAGTTGATTCTCACTGCCTGCCTGCAATTCCGAACCCATCATTCTCCTCCGCGTTGCTCGGCTTGATACTTTGGATTGAAAGGGATCACCAAGGCTGAGTTTCGCACCCCTGTTGCGCGTGGACAGATTGGAGATCCCCCGTTAGCCAAAGTTAGCCAAGCGTGAGAAGCCCTGCCACGGCCTCAACCCCATTCGAGGGCGCACCCTTATCGGCACAAGTCGGTTCCAACATCAGGTGCAACCCGTTGGAGGTGCCCACGGCGTTGTGTTCCCTTTCTCTTTATGTTTTTCCCTTAGGACCTGCGGCGATTCGTTTGGGCAGCTTTGAAACTTTGTCTGTCCGCTAATGTTGCGCCCCGCCATTACCGATAAGTGCATCCGCGCCGCGTGTTGACTACTCCGCGGCGCGGGCATTCCAGTCACGACCTACTCATGGAGATCTAATGAATCGCCTAACACTTAAGGCCAAGATTTACGTCTTGCTGGGACTCTTAGTCGCGGGCCTAGCCGCCAGTACGATCTTTGGATTGCAACAGCTCTCTTCGAAAACGACGAGAGATGCCGAATTCGCCACCGACCGCCTTAAGGTGCAGGATGAAGCGCGCGTCATGCAGCTGAACTTCAAAAAACAGGTGCAGGCATGGAAAGACATCCTCCTGCGTGGGTCCGACCGCGAGTCTCTGAAGAAGTACGAAGCCGAATTCACTGCGCTGGATGCCGAAGTGCAAAAAGACGGCCAGGAACTGAGAGATCTTAACTCCGATTCCGCCATCAAGTCGCAGGTGGATGCTTTCCTGAGCGCTCATGCCGACCTCGGAAAACAATACCGAGCAGCCCTCCCCAAATTCGAAAGATCACACGGGCGCAACTTTCATTCGGTAGATATCGCGCTGAAAGGGAAGGACCGGCCGGTAACCGACGCCATCGATCAGATCGTCGAAGCGGTGAACAACGAGACGCAACGCTATCAGCAGGCTCATAGCGTACAATTGGCCGCACAGATCAAGTGGATGGCTGCCGGCTCTTCGCTCTTCATCATCGCGCTGCTCCTCGTCGGGATATACATCGTAAGGTCCATCTCCCGGACCACCACTCAGCTGATTTCTTACTTGAACCTTCAAGCGAGTGACATGAAGGCAGGAAAAGCGGACCTGACGAAGGTCCTTCGCTCTTCCGACGACGAGTTTGGGGAGATCGCCGGGGCTTTCGATACTTTTACAGCCGCCGCGCGAGACATCATGCAAAAGCTTGCAGGCCACAGCGAACAACTGGCCAGCGCCACCGAAGAAATGTCCTCTGGGGCCGGGCAGTCGGCCGAGACAGCCCGGGTGCAGTCCGACCAGGCCAACCAGGTTGCCACTGCCATGCAGGAGATGTCCGCGACGGTTCAAGAGATTTCCAGTCACTCTGAAAAGGCCGCCAGCGCATCACAGACCGCAGCTCAAGCCGCCCGTCGCGGCGGCCAGGTGGCGGACGAAACCCTTTCCACCATGCGCAGCATTGCCGAGTCGACGCAGGCCGTGGCTTCCCGCATTACTGAACTGGGCAAGAGTTCGGAGCAGATCGGAAAGATTATTGCCGTCATCGACGACATAGCGGACCAAACCAATCTTCTCGCTCTAAACGCGGCCATCGAGGCAGCTCGCGCCGGCGAGCAGGGACGCGGCTTTGCCGTGGTCGCCGACGAAGTTCGAAAGCTGGCGGAACGCACCACCAAGGCCACCAAGGAAATCGCTTCCATGATCGAGTCGATCCAGGTAGAGACGAAGAACGCAGTTCAAGCCATGGAGAAAGGCACTCGCGAGGTCCAGGTGGGCGTTGACAAGACGACTGCTTCTGGCGCTGCTCTGGGAGAGATCATCAAATTGTCGGAACAGGTTGGCGACATGATTTCTCAGATCGCCACGGCTGCCGTCGAGCAATCCAGCGCTTCGGAACAGATCAACGCGAACGTATCGCAAATCTCCAGTTCGACGCACGAATCCTCGGCGACAGCAGAACAAATGGCAAAGGCCTGTCAGGATCTTTCCAGCCTTGCGTTCGATCTGCAGGTCATGGTGAGCAACTTCAAGCTGGGGGAGGAGAGTCGCACGGGACAAGCCGGGCCCAAAGCGGCAGCGCCTAAGCCAGCAACCCTGAAAAGAACGAACGAACTCGCTCCCAAGACGGGGGCAGCTGTGGCTGGTGCTGGTCGATAGGAACCTGCGACTTGGAAAACGGCTCGGCAACGAGAATTGTGTATTCGAGCGGCGGGCACAAACAAAGATCAAGTAAATAGGTTACGAAAAAGGAGCAACGAAATGGCATCCTCAGCACAAATGGAACACACTGCATCCAAGAAGATCGGGGCATCGGGCTCGGCGGTCGAACTGCTGCAGATCGTTACCTTCCAGGTCGACGCAGAAGTGTTTGCACTCGACATTCTCAAAGTGCACGAAATCATCCGCTTCCAGCCACTCACGCGGGTGCCGAATTTGCCCAGCTATGTGGAAGGCGTCCTCAACCTGCGCGGAAAAGTTATTCCGGTTGTCGGCTTGCGGCAAAGGATTGGGTTGGAACGGAAAGAACCGACGGGCACCACCAAGATCATAGTCGCCAGCGTAAAGGATAACGTGCTGGGTTTCATGGTGGATTCCGTCTCCGAAGTGCTTCGTCTTAGCGCCGATACCGTAGAACCGGCGCCCCGTCTGGGAGAAGGTGGCAAGAAATATGTTTCTGGAGTCGGCAAAGTCAATGACCAGCTTCTTCTGTTGCTCGATCTCGACAAACTCCTGAGCGAAGACGAAAAGAAAGAGGTCTTGGCAACAAAAGCTGAAGAAACCGGCAAACCCGAGTAACGAGAAACGCTAGTCTGGAAAATGTGCATCCGCCTTCCCGATGGCATCGCAGCACTCCGCCGAATTGCTTCCGCGGGACGCCATCGAGAGGGCGGTTTGCACCCACTCGGAATCCATTCACTGATTCGACGGTGACAATCTCCAGTAAATTAGAAAGTCATTCGTTATCCGCCCCTTCTGCTTGCCCTCCGCTCTGTTCCTCTAATCGACGATTAACCAGTCCGTGCTGGCCTGCGGCCGAATTGCGGCTGTGGTCCAGCTTCCCCAATGGCATCAACACCGTCCGCCTACACACGACCCGGATTCCTTGGCGACTGAATTGCATAAACGCACTTGGAGCCGTGCGTGACCGGGAGCAACCGGTCCGGCAACGGCCGGAAGCACCAGTTCACAATGCCAAGCAACTACAAGGGACTACTGATCCGCGGGCTGAGACAGATCTCACTGACACGAGTCAGGTGGGCGCTGGCAACTCGAGGGAAGAAAACGCTTCCGTGGTTCGCCTTGGCGCTTACTCTGCTGTCCTGCACCGCAGCCTCATCCTACTTTCAGACGCGGCGATTGCTTGCTTCCACCGGATGGGTCCTTCGTACTCATAACACGCTTTTTTCTCTGGAGAAGCTGCTTGCCGAGTCCGAGCAGGCAGAGTTCTGTGAGCTTAGATATGCGGCCAATCCCAGCCAGTTCCAACTGACTTGCTTTCAGAAAAGCAGTGAACGGATCGCACAACAGCTCGCCGTTCTTCGCGAACTGATGAACGACAATCCAATCGAACGGCAAGCTCTAAATCAGGTCGCGGGCGCCGTCAGCCAAAGGGTCGAACTCCTGCACAACTCCATCCTGGCTCAGGCTCAGGTTCCCAGCCCGCTTGGCGACAACCCCTCTCCGCCAGAACGAGGAACGCAACTCCAGGAGCAGATACGCGAACTCGTTCAAGTACTGGAAAAAGAACAGGAAGGCCTTCTGGCAGAACGGCTGAAGGCCAGGGATCAAGCCACCGCGAGAACCACTTTGGCCCTCGGCGCCGGTTTCATCTTTTCTGCGACCGTCCTGTGCGCAATATTTGTCAAATTGAAGCGTGAGATCGACAAGCGTGTCGACACGCAGTTTTATTTACGGCTTGCCTACGCGGCGGCCGATGAATCGCATCGCCACCTGACCGGAATCATTGAAAGTACACCGGATTGCATCGCCGCCGTCGATCCTCAACTTCGCTGGATCGCCTTCAATACGAGCTATAGCCATCAGTTCCAGCGGATGTACGGGAGCACGCCGAAGACTGCCATGCTCGTTCAGGAATGCCTTAAGCAACACCCTGAGATGTATGAGAAGTTGGCCGCGCAGTGGCACCGTACTTTGGCCGGTGACACCTTTACCGTCACCGACGAAATGGACAATCCTCGTGCGGCCCAACGCGCCTACGAGCACCGCTACTACCCCATCACGAATAGCCATGGGACAACGATCGCCGCCTGTCACATCGCCCGGGATATCAGCGAGCGAAAGCATTTCGAAGATGTTCTCCTGCGCCAGTCCGAAGAACTGAAGCGGTCGAACGCCGAACTCGAGCAGTTCGCGTATGTGGCTTCGCACGATCTGCAGGAACCTCTGCGCATGGTCGCCAGCTACATGCAGCTCTTCGCTGAACGCTACCAGGGTCAACTCGACGCCAAGGCTGACAAATACATCGGATATGCCGTCGACGGCGCCCGGCGCATGCAGGCTCTCATCAACGACTTGCTGGCCCTGTCGCGAGTCAACTCACGAGGAGCAGACTTCGGTTCTACCGAATGCGAGAGCCTGATTGGACGTGTTCTCCATGATCTCGACGCCCGCATCCGCTCCTCGCAAGCATCGGTGGAATGCAGGGATCTGCCTACTGTGATCGCCGACGAACAACAGTTAGCACAACTCTTTCAGAATCTGATCGGCAATGCACTCAAGTTCCGCGCAGCGGAAAAGCCACACATTCAGCTGGCGGCGGAGCAGCAGCAGGGATTTTGGCTGTTTTCCATTCGAGACAACGGCATCGGGATCGCTCCCGAGCATGCCGACAAGATCTTCGTCCTTTTTCAGCGTCTCCACTCTCGCCAGGAATACGAAGGAACAGGGATTGGACTCGCCATCTGCAAGAAAATTGTCGAGAGACACGGGGGACGCATCTGGGTCGAGTCCGAGCTAGGCAAAGGTTCCACATTCAAATTTACGCTCCCGGTAACGCAGCCAGTTGCAATCGGCGCGGAACGGCAGGACATGGAGGCAAGCTACGCATGACCACAGGCAGACCCATTGAGATTTTGCTCGTCGAGGACAATCCCGGGGATGTCGATTTAACCCGGGAGATGGTTGAGGCCAGCAAGGTCCGCAATGTGATTCGTAACGTCAGCGATGGCGTAGAAGCCCTGGCCTATCTTCGTCGCGAGCCTCCTTACACAGCGGCAGCCCGTCCGGATTTGATACTGCTCGATCTAAACATCCCCAAGAAAGATGGACGCACCGTTCTGTCCGAAATCAAGCAAGACGCGGACCTCAAAGATATTCCAGTGGTTGTACTGACCACTTCCGAAGCCGAGTCCGACATCCTCAAAAGCTATCAACTCCACGCCAACTGTTACATCACCAAGCCGGTGGATCTCGGTAAATTCACGACCATCATCCGTTCGATCGAGGACTTCTGGCTGACGGTGGTGAAGTTGCCGAGACGAGGACAATGACTCTCATGAAAGGCAAGCGAACCCGCGCTCTGCTCGTCGAAGACAATCCCGGCGACGCTTTCCTCGTGCAGGAACAACTGTCACGGCCCGGACATCGTTTCGACGTGGAGTCCGCGGAAGATCTGTCCGCAGCGCTGAGGTCTGTAGCCATCCGTCAACCCGACGTCGTGCTTCTGGATCTGGATCTCCCGGACAGCCAAGGCACCGATACCGTTCGCAAGGTTATCCACAAGGTTCCGCACGTGCCGGTGCTGGTCTTGACCGGCCAGGATGACGAGGAGATGGGAGTTCGAGCGGTTCAGGAAGGCGCGCAGGACTACCTTATTAAGGGAAGTCTGGACGCCGGCCATATGATTCGGGCCATTAAATATGCCATCGAGCGGCAGAGTCTTGTGCTCGCGCTGCACCAGAGCCGCGAACAACAATTGCATTTCAAGGATCAACTTCTTTCGCACGTTTCGCATGAGCTTCGGTCACCGCTGACCTGTATTCATCAATTTGTCACCATCCTGCTCGATGGACTGGCCGGTCCGCTGGCCGCGGAACAGCGGGAATACCTCGACACCGTTCTGAAGAGCGCGAATCAGCTCCGCAGCATGATCAACGATCTCCTCGAAACCGCGACCATTGAAGCCGGCAAACTTAAGCTCGAGTTTCGCTGCGTGGTCATGAACGACCTGATCAAACAGGCCGGGGAGATGTTGCAGGCCAGCGCCTCTACCAAGGGCATCACTCTCACCTGGGATCTCTCAACTGAACCCCTGCTCGTGCACGCCGATCCGCATCGCGTTTTGCAGGTGCTCATCAATCTGATTGAAAATGCCCTCAAGTTCACTCCGAAGGATGGCCTAGTCACCGTCAAAGCAGAAGTTCGCGATCGTGACCCCAGATTCGTTCTCGTCACCGTCCGGGACACCGGTTGTGGAATCACGGACCAGGCAAAACCTCTGGTGTTCGAACGGCTGTTTCAGGAAGAGAACGCTACCGATAAAGCGCGCAAAGGTCTGGGGCTCGGACTGTCGATCTGCAAAGATCTCGTCACCCGACAAGGCGGCAGGATTTGGGTCGAGAGTGAGGTTGGCCGGGGCAGCACGTTCACTTTCACCTTGCCGGCGTTCTCTTTATCCAAACTGCTGTTTCCCATCGTCACGGTCAATGGCGCGATTCGCCAGGATATCTCGCTGGTTACAGTCAAGCTTGCTCCGGTGCCCATCACTTCTGCGCTGGAAGTCTGGACGCAAACCCGGCGGCAATTTCTGGATCTGCTGCAGCGCTGCATCCTTCCCGACAAAGATGTGCTTCTCCCGTCGATGGGACATCCGGAGATGGGGGAATTCTTTTTCATCGTCGCTGGAACTGACGCAGCCGGAGCCGAGGTTTTACTCAAACGCATACGGGAACAATCCGCTCGGAGCGGAGCCGTCGCCACAAACAGCGTGCTGAATGTGTCAAGCCAGCCGTTCGTTCTCTCGGCCGTTCCCGCGACCGTCCCCTCGACCGTCGCCTCGATCGCTCCCGCGGCTGCTCCGCAACCACTGGAAGAACAAGTTGATGCAATTGCCGCCCAGATCCTATGGGCAACCTCAAACACTACGAATAAAGGAGAAATTTCAAGATGACACCGAAGATTTTGATAATCGATGACGACAACGACATGAGACGTGCCCTGCACATCCGGCTGCGCGCCCATGGCTACGAGACGGTCTTCGCGGGCGATGGGCTCGCGGCGATGAAGGTTGCGATCAAGGAATCTCCGGATTTGATTCTCCTCGATCTGGGCTTGCCCGCCGGCGACGGATTCGTGGTGATGGAGCGGTTGCAGAAGAACACCAAGCTTTCCTGCGTACCGGTCATCGTCCTCACGGCGCGCGAATGCCGAGGCAACAAAGAGAAGGCGACGGCAGCCGGCTGCTTCGCATTTTTTCAGAAGCCTGCCGACAACGGCGAGTTGATGAGTGCGGTAGAGAAGGCTCTCAAAGAGTCGGGCGCGCTGCAGCCGCAGCGCTAAAACATGCTGCGATGCCAGGAGGGGAGTTCCCTGTGCGCTTCTCCGCGACCGCGGAACTTCCCTAACCTTGTTCTAACACTCTGTTCTAACACTTTGTCCTAACCGTTCCACCCGGACGCCGGTCTTGATCGAGCAGTTACCGAAGTGTGCCGGAGACGCGTTCAATCTTGTTAAGGAAGCTTAGTCTGTCTGCCGATAGGTAGATCCGCGGTTATGTGCCAGCTCCGTGTCATCACCGAGCAGTCAGAAAAACAGAAGTCATGAGCGAACGAATACTAATCATCGATGATGATGCGATGCTCGCCGAAGCATTGAACGAATTCCTTTCCGGGCAGGGTTACGAAATCCACTGCGCCGCGGAGAAAGAAGAAGCAGAAGCCCTCCTCGCTCACTATTCCTATGCTCTCGTGATCACGGATTTGGCCCTATCTCCACTGGGACTCTCCGGGATTGACGTCCTCGACAGCATCGCCGACCGCGCCACCCGTCCCAAGGTGATCGTATACAGTGGCCACGTCGACCCGGAACTGACCTCGCGGCTGGAACCCCACGGCGTCGACGCTTTCCTGCAGAAACCTCAACCTTTGGTGGAGCTCGCAAGAGTTGCAGCCTGCCTGCTGGGGCACCTGGCATGATGGCACATGGCTCGATGGCACATGGCTCGATGGCGCCTGGCACGCGAGGCGGATTACTCGAAGAAATCTTGGGCCCGGACGGCTTGTCCGTGTTGGTGCAGCCCATCGTTCGCGTCAGTCCACGCAAGCGCACCCTGCACGGCGTCGAGTGCCTGAGCCGTGGTCCCAAGGGAACGCTTTTCGAGCGCCCGGATGTGCTCTTTGATTACGTCCGTCGCAAGAAGGCCGAGCTCATCGTCGACCGCAAGGTGGTCGCACTGGCGCTCCAGACCTGTTCCCGAATTCCCGACCCCGTTCGGGTTTCGATCAATGTACATGCTTCCAGTCTCGGCCGCGACCGCGACTTCTCCAGCTATCTACAGGATCTCGCCGCGGCCGCGGGCATCCGGATGTCCCGCATTACGATCGAGATCGTGGAACACGCGCCGATGTGGAATAAGCCTCAGTTCCTCCAAACCGTCGCTGACCTTCAGCGGTTGGGTGTGATGATGGCGCTGGATGATGTCGGGGCGGGACAGTCCAATTACCACATGATTCTGGATGCGGCTCCAAACTGTTTCAAAGTAGACGCATTTATCGTTAAAGACATCCATTCCGATCTTCGTCGCCGGGCCATTCTGGCGTCGGTGGTAAAACTGGCAAGCGAACTCGGCGGCTCCGTGGTTGCTGAAGGAGTTGAGAACGAAGAGGATCTCGCCGCCCTCAGCGAATTGGGGGTCGCGTTCATGCAAGGCTATTTATTTTCTCGCCCCGTTACTGTCGACCAACTATTGAACTCATCCTGGGTTCGACCGGCAGCTTTGGCCGCGAGCGCTGGGGAATGACCTTCGGAGGCTGGAGAATAAATGTTGCCTTCCCCAAATCCTGACTCGTGGTTCCCGAAGAGTTCGAGGCTGCTGGTAGTGTTCGTCCTGGTGGCACTGGCGGCCTGGGGCGGCATGACCCTGACGCGCACGTCGGGACAGATTTACACGATCTGGGCCGCCAACGGGTTACTCCTGGCTGTGTTATTGAAGGCGCATCGACGCCACTGGCCTGCGTATTTAGTGTGCGGACTTCTGGCGACGATCGGCGCAAACCTCGTGATGGGCAACAGGCTTACCATTGCGGCCGGCCTGCCTTTATGCGACACCATTGAGATTCTTACCGCAGCAGCAGTATTGTGTAAGCTCTGTCCCCGCCCCTTCGACCTGCAGCAACGCAGAACTCTTCTCACTTTCGTACTATTTGGAGTTATCGCAGCTCCACTGGTTTCCGCTCCTTTCGCCGTATTCTGCATTTCCTCGTTCGCTCCAGGACCCCACTGGCTTCATATCCTCTGGGCCTGGTTTGTCGCCGACGCCCTGGGAATTGCCACCATCACCCCCTGTGTTTGGGCGTTGCAGCAGAACGATCTTCCAGAGAAATTCAGTGGCTCAAAACTCGCTTCGTCCCTGGGATCCCTGACCCTTCTCGCGCTGACTACCATCCTTGCATTCTGGCTGGGCTCCTACGCGCTGTTGTTTCTCGCCTTCCCGCTTCTCTTGCTGGTCGTCCTGCAACTCGGATTTTCCGGTGCTGCGATCGGAGTGTGCGTGTTTGCCGGCATCGCCGTCGGCTTCACGGTCGAGAACCGCGGCCCCCTGACGCTCATTACGGATGCCCTTCCCTACCGGATTACGCTTCTGCAGGTGTACATCGCAGCCGCGCTTGCCACCACTCTTCCATTTGCCGCGCTGCTCGAAGAACGCAAGAACCTCACCCGCGCTGTGCGTAGCAGTGAAGCCCTTTACCGCTTACTGTTTGAGCGAATCGGAGAGGCCGTTACTCTTTATCCAATGTCCAGCGCCGGTTTGCCAGGGAAGTTTGAGAAAGCCAACGACATGGCGTGTCGCTACTTCGGATATTCGCGGGAGGAACTGCTTCAGCTGAGTCCGCTCGATCTGCAAGCGCCAGAGAACGAAACCAGTTCGAAAGAAATATTCGCCACATTGAAAGCCAGAGGTTCGAATCGGCTGGAACGAATTCTCCTGGCCAAGGGCAAGCGCCCCATCCCCATGGAGATCAACGTTCACCTGATTGAAATTGAAGGGCAGACCTACGGCTTGTCGATTCTGCAGGACATCAGCGAGCGCAAACGCATGCTGGCGGAACGGGAGCAGTTGATCCATAAGCTGCGCCAGGCACTCTTGGAAGTGAAGAGGCTCGAAGGCATCCTCCCGACCTGTGCGTATTGCAAGCGAATCCGCGACGACCGCGGACAGTGGCAACAGTTTGAACTCTATATCCGCGAACGCTCGGACGCAGAGTTCAGCCATGGAATTTGCCCGGAATGCCGAGAAGTCCACTTCGGCAATATACCCAGCCGCGTGCCCTGACCAGTATTCCAGAGCCGCATGACGTTGGTGAAAGAACGTTCCGTTTCATCCGATGCCATTGGACATGCAGTTGCAACCTGCGCACTGGGGAAACTCGGGTTTCTAACCGTTCTTTAACTTGCATTCTCTTCTCGCTATCGCATCCAAGGTCCTGCGTTCGCTCCGACAAACGCCCGCTAAGCCGGCGGGCGAGCGGAGTCCTCGTCAGCGTCTGCTTGCCCGTTTGCATGTAGCCTCGGTTCTGGCCGCTCTCATGGCTGTTTCCGTCGGTCTGGTCGTCCTCTGCGGAGGATGGTTCGGCAATGTCTGGTTCTTAAGGACCGTACTTCCCGGCGCTGCATCGATGAAGGCCAACACGGCACTGGGACTGATACTCCTCGGAGCGGCACTTTGGCTCGACGGGCGTGGTGCTGCAAATCTGGAAGGAAGAAGACTTGCATTCATTCCGGCCGTTATCGCGACCATCCTCGGCGCCCTGACCACTCTGGAATATGTTCTGCGCCGAAATTTGTATATCGACGAACTTCTGGTCCGCGACTACTTCAGCACAACCGCTGGCGATCCACCCGGACGGATGGCTGTCACAACCGCGATCAGCTTCGGTTTGCTGGGATGCGCACTACTGCTGACAAAACATCGTCGCGGCGTCCGTGTAAGTCAGTCTCTTACGTTTGCCCTTGCCGGTGTCTGGCTCGTAAGCCTGATTGGTTACCTGTTCGGCATCCAGAATTTTCATGGAATCGCTTTTTACACTACGGTTGCCATTCACACGAGCCTTACCCTTTTCATTCTGTGTCTCGGCGTGCTCTGTGCGAACGCGAACGCGGGATTAATGGATACAGTTACCAGCGAACGACTAGGAGGTGTACTGGCCCGCAGCTTGCTCCCCGCCGCAGTGCTGGTTCCAACCACTTTGGGATGGCTGACATGGCACGGCGAGCTTCGCGGATATTATGGCCATCCTTTTGCGATGTCGATCGCTACCTCAGCCAGCGTCGCCATCTTCGTGCTTCTCATTTGGCTCCATGGTGAACTGCTCAACCGGCTGGACTGGGAGCGCCAGCAGTCGTACCAGAGAGCCATCGACAGTGAGGCGAATTTCCGGCAGCTCGCCGATTCCATGCCTCAAATTGTCTACACCGCACGAACCGACGGCTGGCTCGACTACTGCAACCAGCGCTGGATCGACTACACCGGACTAACTCTCACCCAAAGCCAGGGATGGGGCAGCCTTGCTGCAATCCATCCCGATGACACGCAAAAAGTGATGGACGTATGGGATCGCACCGTATCGACGGGCATCTCGTACGAAATCCAGTTTCGCCTCAAACGCGCCTCGGACGGCGCCTATCGCTGGCATCTTGGCCGTGGCCTGCCCATGCGCGATAGCCAGGGAACCATCATCAAGTGGTTTGGCACGAGCACCGATATCGACGATTACAAGCACGCCCAGCAAGCGCTGGAAGAGTCACAGCTGGAAAGTATGGGAGATGGCGTCATCTGTATCAACGATAAGTACGAACATGTCCTCTTTAACCGCGCAGCGCGCAAGCTGCTGCGCTCTGCTCCGGAGGGTACCACCCCAGAGCAAAGGGCTGAGACTTTCGGTATTTACCACCCCGACAAGAAAACTCTGTTCAACCGGGACGAGCTTCCCTTAGGAAGGGCCTTGCGCGGAGAGAGTTGCGACAACGTCGAAATCTTCGGACCCCATCCCGAGCAAGAGGAAGAGCGGTGGCTTTCGTGCAACTCACGCCCCATGAAAGACAGTTCTGACAAAGTGTATGGCGCGGTTCTTGTCATGCACGATATTACCGAGAGAAGACGGTTGGAAGAATCCAAAGCCCGGCTTCTCGCCCTCCTCGAAGAGACATCGGATTTCGTGGGCACGGCTCGGCCGGATGGAACCATCCTTTACGCCAACCGCGCACTGCGAAGGTTGCGCGGTCTAAGCGAAGGCGAGTCGATCGAGGGACTGCGGGTTGGCGGCGTTTACGCGCCAAGTGTACCGAAGCAAATGATGGCCGATGCGATGCAGACTGCAATTCAGTTCGGCGCATGGAGAGGCGAGAACGTATTCCGATACCACTCTGGCGAAGAGATCCCCGTATCCCAGCTCATCATGAGTCATCGCAACAGCGACGGTGAACTGGAGTTCCTATCGACCATCGCCCGGGACATCAGCGAAATCAAAGATAAAGAAGCCCAGCTACAGTTAGTGCGCCAACAGCTTGAAGCCACCCTCGAAAAGGAAAGCGAACTGGCACGTCAGGATCCACTTACCGGCCTCGCGAACCGGCGCGCCTTCCTGGAAACGTGCGAAATCGAAAAAGAACGATCCCGACGTTATCATCATTGCTTCAATATTGCGTATCTCGACCTGGATAGTTTCAAAGCCATCAACGACCAGCTCGGACACGCCATCGGAGATCAGGTTCTGGTGCAAGTGGCGTGCACCCTGCGCACGAACCTGCGTTCGACAGACGTCGTCGCCCGGCTGGGCGGAGACGAATTCGCCGTACTCCTCACCGAAACCGACCCTGCATCGGCGGAGAAAGTGCTTCGCAAACTCCATCAGCTCTTGCGCGTCGCTATGAAATCCCGTGGCTGGAATGTGGATTTCAGTATTGGCCTCGCCAGCTACCGTTGTCCCCCCGAGTCCATCGATACCATCATTCGCTCCGCCGACGGACTCATGTATTCCGTCAAAGCCAAGGGCAAGGGCAACGTGGCCGTAGCTCTACTTTCGTAAGTAGGGCTGCCCGTAGGATGCAGCATCGAAAATCGGCTCGCTAGCCGGCGGTACTTTGCTGCCTGCGCGATTGTTACAAGATGGTTAGAAAATCGAGTTCTCGCGACACCCCCCTCGAGAACTAATCGGCAGTTCGATGTGGTTCGGTCAGATCTCAACAAAACAGCTGCGACGGCCAAAACGCGTCCACTGAGGTGTGTTCCCTTCGACCCACGTTACCTCGGTGCGTGAGAATTACAGAATCCTAAAGTTCCGTCCAGCACGTTCCGATATGTCCATGCATGAAAAATCTCTTATCGCTCCTTTTCATTGTGGTCTGCGGCTCCGTCGCCTTCGGACAATCCGGTGACGCTCAGTTACTTACCGAGCCCATTCCGCATCCCTATCTTTCCTTTGGCCCGTCACTCATGCCGGCAGGCTATGGGCCCTTGGCTTACCGCGCCGAAGGTGGGATCGACGTGGAAAGCACCCATTTTATGCTGCATGCCTTGGGAGCGTACGACAACGGTCACAAAGTCAATGACAATGACCAACCGAATCCCAACGGACATGACCGCTATCTCGAGGGCGGCGCCTATTTCCGCGCCAGCGGGCACTGGTTTGTCGGGGGAGGTTGGCGTTGGGACGAACTTTCCACCACGAATTACACGAAAGCTGCGACCCGACCTGAGTTTGGCGGAGGATACGATTGGTTCGTGCCCGGCACTTTCTCCATGCGTATCGATGCCGAGTGGCTCATGGCCGGCAATGACTGGCAGAATGGCAGCCACGGTCCTAACGTGACCGTAACGTTTCCGGCGCCCAGCGAGAAGCACCACATTTTCTGGCGTGAATCAGTCGGCGTGTACAGCTTTCATGAGACCGTCACGGATCCCACGAATCTGGCCCTGACGCAGCAGCAGCGGTCCGATAAATCGATCGACGCAACGGCGAACTTCGCGATGATCTTCCGCTTCTAAGCAAGGCGTCTCTCGCAAGGTGTATCGCGACCGGACGAAGTCGATGGTCGATGCTCAGATGGGGGCTCTATCTCCGCCTGAGCGCAACCGACGGCGAAAGCTTTCTTTGGCTCCGCTGCTACGCCTTCAAAACGGCGTTCAAGCGACAGTCGCTTCTGCGGGTTCTCCCTTCCAGGAAGCCGCTTACCCCCGCAAAGGGACCGTGCCCCTTTTCCGGCGCGGCGCCATCCTTTCCGTCCGACTCAGAACCCACAGTTGAGGTTATCGGCAATCTCACTCACTGAGAAATTGGCGGTGTGCGGCCGCTTAGTTAGAACGCACTCATCTCTGGGTAAGCAGACAGGGAAATCAGCCACTTCGCCGGGACAAAATGGCCCATATTAGTCCGGAATGAGGCGAGAGACGTGCTGCAAACATCGAGGGTGATCGAAATGAATGCCAGACCGATGTCAGTACACACAAGCGATGAGGGTTGGATGCGCCGCCTTTGGGACTCAGTGTGGCCCATGGGCGTCGGAAAGTTCACAAACCAAGCAGGCTTCGCCGAAGGCTACGGGATGAAACCGGGTCCGATCCTGGAACTGGGCCGGGTCAACGGGGAGCTGGTGCTCATGGGCAGGAATCAGACCATGAAAATGCTGCTCCAGGATTCTTGCCGCAGATCATGAGGGAACCGACGTTTACCTCGGATTCGCAGCCAGCGATGTCATTGCAGCTGCGTCTCGAATCGTGTTTCGAAATTGTTCTCGAGGGTAATTAGTCAGATGAAAGCCGGGTTGGCGAAAGCGCACAGCAGGACAGCGAGACCGGGGCCGTCCCGATCCATTCAAAGTATGCTCGGGAATGCTCTTCAGCAACATCGAGCCGGGCAACTGAGCGAAGCTGAACAGCTTTATCGGCAGATTCTGGAAATCGACGCCCATCACGCCGACAGCCTGCATCTGCTCGGAATGATCGCTCATCAAGCCGGACGTCACGAAGACGCTGTCGAGTTGATCCGCCGGGCGATTGCGATCCACGCGACGGGCGCTTCCTATCATTCCAACCTGGGCACCATCCTCCAGGCTCAGGGTAAGCTCGACGAAGCAGCGGCATGTTATGGGCGAGCGTTGGCGCTCCGGCCGGACTCGGCTGAGATCCACACCAACCTGGGGAACATTCTCCAGGCGCAAGACAAACTGGATGAAGCCATCGCTTGTCACGAGCGGGCGCTGGCCCTCAAGCCATCACTCGCGGAAGCGCGCTATAACCTGGGAATGGCCCAGCTCCTTAAAGGTCGCTTCGCCGAGGGCTGGCACAATTTTGAAGGACGCTGGCTGTCTAGAAATTTCGCAACACCGATGCGAGTCTATCCCCAACCTCTGTGGACAGGCGAAAAACTGGCATCGGGGCGCGTCTTGATCTGGGGCGAGCAGGGGATCGGCGACGAAATCATGTTCGCGGGACTCGTTCCGGATGTAATCCGCACTGGCAACCGCTGTTTATTGGATTGCGATGCACGGCTCAAGCCACTCTTGGCCCGTTCCTTTCCCGGCATCGACTTGGTCTCTGGCATTGATCCCAGACATACTCCGGAACCAAACATCGCTGCGCACTCGCCCAGCGGGAGTCTCCCAAAGCTGTTCCGGGCAAGCCACAAAGATTTTGCTGCCACCACCTCGCCCTATCTCGTTGCCGATCCGGCTGAACGGGCGCGATTTCGCGCCCAATATGCAGACGGCAGACGCCTGGTCGGACTGGCTTGGTATACGAAGAACCGGAACAAGGGCATGGAACGATCCATCGATCTGTCATTGTTCTCATCGCTATTAGCGCGACCCGACATCCGCTGGGTCAGCCTGCAGTATGGGGACCACGACGAGTTAGAGCGGCAAGCGGCCGCGGCAGGCGCACCCATTCTCATCGACCGCTCGGTCGATCAGTTCTCCAACATCGATGCCTTCGCGGCGCAGGTCGCGGCCATGGACCTGGTGATTACAATCGATAACTCCACCGCACATCTGGCCGGAGCGCTGGGTGTGCCAGCGTTCGTTCTGCTGCCTAAGGTGTCCGACTGGCGTTGGCTCCAGAGCGGCGAGGACAGCCCCTGGTATCCCACACTGCGTCTCTTCCGGCAGCCCCACCGCGGCGACTGGGAATCGGTGGTGCGGAAGGTGCAGAGCGCCTTGTGAGGCCCGCGATGGATGAGGAGGTTCTAACCAATCTTGACGACAATGGTTTCGAGCACCTTGCCGTTGGGGCGTTTGACGAACATCTTATTGTCAAGGAAGCGGACGGGGATCGAGGCGCGCAGGCCAAACTCGCCGGGAACGTAGCCATCGGAGGATTCGGGATCGTACTGGCCGACATATTGGGTGCCGCGCACTTTGACGACGATAGCCCGAAGGCTTCGGGGATCGGCGGATTCGCGCCGGATTTCTTTTTCAGCTTGCGTCCAGTTTTCCGTATCGCGGCCAGGAATTCTGCCGTTGCGGATGTAAATTTCCTCGGCGCGCTTACGGATGGCCTCGTGCTGGTCAGCCGAAGACCACGGCCGAGGGTTGGAAGTTTTTGCGCGGGCATTCACGAGCTCATATCTCCTATTACATATGTCACCATCGGCAGTTACGCTAGATTTCAATAGTGGGAAAAACCTGACAAAGTGCAAGGACCTAAAGATCTGAGGGAAACCTGCCGATAGTATTGGCGGCTTGGGGCTCCTCAGATTGTTTGACGGGATCGGTTTTAAACCAGCTCTCTTCAACGGTCAAAGAGCATTAGCCTGTCGCGATCTTTTTCTCAAGTTTGACAGGACAGAACCGGTATTCCTGTCATTCTTTTGAAAACAGCACCAAAGAACGAGAATCGGCCTTGATTTCCCTGAAGAAGTACCTGGACATGAGTCCAGACAAACCGCGTTCCCCCCAGCCCAACTTGAATGAGTTGGCGGCGGCCATTCTCGATGCCTATCGCGCCGCGTTGCTGGCGATGGGAAAGAGCGGAGCTCGCGCCTGCCCGGCGGTCGGTTCGGACTTGCAGGAGAACCTGGCCGATCTGGAAAAAGCTCTCGCGACGAACTTGACCACCTCGCTCGTCGAGCAAACCGAGACTCAGGTCGAAGAGCAACTCCTGCAATGGGGAGGACGCAGCGCAGAGTATTTCAAAACAAAAGCCAATGACGTCAAAGAGCTTCTCATCGTGCTCGCTGGTGCCGCCGAGTCCATGGGCCAACGCGATCAACGTTACGCGACCCATTTCAGCCAGTTCACGGCCCAGTTGCAGACTATCGCCGATCTGGAAGACCTCGCACATGTTCGCTCGTCCCTGATGCGGCACGCCAACGAACTGAAGACCTATGTCGATCAGATGGCACGGGACAGTCGAGCCTCAGTCGCGCTATTGCAGGCGGAAGTCTCCACCTACGAAACTAAACTGAAAGCTGTCGAGCAACTCGCACGACAGGATGCGCTCACCGGGCTGGCCAATCGCCGCAATGTTGAGGAACACATCGAATGGCGCATCGCGCACGAGCGCATATTCTGCGTTGTGATTCTTGATCTGGACGGATTCAAAGAGGTCAATGACACTTACGGACACCTCGCAGGGGACGATTTGCTCAAGCAGTTTGCCCGGGAAATGCGCTCCAATATCCGTTCCAGCGACATCGTTGGCCGCTGGGGTGGAGACGAGTTCATCGTAGTCTTTGATTGTGATCTCAACACGGCGAAAACTCAGATTGACCGCCTGCGAAAATGGGTTTTGGGCGAATACACAATCCAAATGGCGGATTCCAGCAAGATTAAAGTCAGATTGGATGCGTCCATTGGCCTGGCACGTTGGGAATTAGGCCAATCCATGCAGGCATTAATCGCAAGCGCAGACTCCGCCATGTACCGTGAGAAAGGACTGCCACACGGCTAGGATTTCGAACACGGCTCTCCATCCTGATACGCCCCAAATAGAAATCTCGCGCACGGAAAGCATTTGCATGACCTTGCGCGCGCACAGCCAGCCCGCGCACAGCTAGCCGAAGCGAATCTGAAGATTGTGACTCGGAATGCCGATTATCCCCAGTCAATGGATCGGTCCATGTTGTCCTCGAGAACACTGTTGTCGTCGCGAGCCGTGATCGCTTTCGGGAGTCTCCTGGCTCTCGCTCATATTGCAGTCATTGCGGCGATCGGTCCGTCCTGGCGAGGCGTTCTGCTTTCCAACATCATTCAGTTGGCATTAGGAATCCTGGCTGTCTTTGTTACTCTGCAGACCTCTCGTCGTTGCTCCCGGCTGGGCCGCCATTTCTGGAGGTTGGCTTCGATTTCGTGTGGTCTCTGGACCGCCGCTCAGGCAATGGGGACTTACTCGGACAGCTTCCGTCCTGATTTTGCGGTATGGTTGACCAATTTTCTGTTTTCCTCCTGGTACATTCCGATCGGACTTACTCTTCTACTGAGCGAGGAATCCGATCCCGCCGGATTCGACTGGCTTCAAGCAATTGATCTTTCCCAAGCGGTCCTGTTCTGGATTGCCGCCTGCGCTTATTTCTTTCATGTACCATCGCACGTAGGAGAGGTTTCGCCCCCGTTAGGGATTCCGTACTTTGTCTGCTACGGAATGATCGTCGCAGCATTCTTTCTGCGTTCTCTAATATCCACTTCCAAGGTTGCCGGACCGCTCTTCCGGCGAGCCGCCATATTCTTGCTGCTCAGCGGCGGGTTCGATGCCCTCTTCGAATATGGTCCCGGCAAGAGTCTTCCCACCGGCGCATGGTTCGACTTTTTGTGGAGCATGTTGATGTTCATCTGCCTGGTCGCAGCAGCGGCTTGGCATGAGGGGGAGACACCGGAACCATTCCAGCCGGCCACCGTCAGCGTGAACCGACGGGTGAGTGCACAGTTATTTTCCTTCTTCTACCCTGTCCTGACTCTATGCATGGCGGCGCCCATCGTTCGAAGCCACATTGCCCTGGCCTCCGCCGTCGTCCTGACGTCACTGGCCGGCAGTGGCATTCGTCTCCTTATTATTCAGCACCGGCTGATGGAAACCGAAGAAGCACTGCGCCAGGACATCTGCCACCGAAAGCGTGCAGAGGAGGCTCACCGGGAGCTCGAAGAAAGATTTTCCAAAGCATTCCGCTCCAATCCAGAAGGCATCGTTATTTCCACTCGAAACGACGGCCGCATCATCGAAGCCAATGATGCTTATGTGCGGATGATGGGCTACGAGCGCTCCGAACTGATTGGCCATACTGTAAAGGAACTGAATGTCTGGGCTCCCGGAGAGCGCGAACAGGTCGTGGACAAACTGCAAGAATGCGGAGTAATCCGCGATTACGACATGAAGTTCCAGAGCAAAGGAGGGCGAATCAAGGAGGGACAAATTTCTGTCGAGGAAATTCAGATTCGGGAAGTCCCCTGTCTGCTGGTAAGCATCCGGGACGTCACCGAAAGGCGCCTCATGGAGCGGCAGCTCCGCGCGGCCCAGAAGATGGAGGCCATTGGACAGCTGGCAGGCGGCGTGGCTCACGATTTCAACAATGTTTTGATGATCATCAGCGGATCGGTCCAGCTGATGCAATCTTCCACCGCACACGACCCCCACTCAAACGCGCGTTACCTGGCCCAGATTGAGTCCGCCACTGAGAAGGCCAGTTCCCTGACCCGGCAACTGCTGGCTTTCAGCCGCCAACAGGTGCTCCGCCCCACCATCCTCGACTTGAATCTCATTGTGACCGATATGTGGAAGCTCCTGCCTCGGCTGTTAGGCGAAGATGTGGAGAGCGTCCTGCATCTCGCATCCGACTTGGGCAGTGTAAATGCCGATCGCGGCCAGCTTGAACAAGTGATCATGAATCTCGCCGTGAACGCCCGCGATGCCATGCCCGAAGGCGGTAGGTTAATTCTTGAAACCGCTAATGTCGAACTGGACGGCACGAGTGCGATTCGTCACGGTGCAGAAATTCCGCCGGGTCATTACGTCGTGCTCGCCGTCACCGACAACGGCCAGGGAATGGACGCCACCACCCAAGCCAGGCTCTTTGAACCGTTCTTCACCACCAAAGAACTCGGGAAAGGCACTGGCCTTGGCCTGGCAACCGTCTACGGAATCGTAAAGCAAAGTGCGGGATACGTGTGGGTCTACAGCGAGGTCGGCAAGGGGACCGCCTTCAAGGTGTACCTGCCCCGCGTCGCGGAAAAAGCAAGTGCGCGGCCGGTTTCCACCAGCGAACCGGTGGCGGGAGGATCGGAGACGATCCTCTTGGTCGAGGACGAAAGCGGGCTGCGTGCGCTGGCATCTGACTATCTCGAATACAAAGGTTATCGAGTACTCCCCGCGGCCGACGGACAAGATGCCCTCCGGGTTTGCCGGGATTTCGACGGCCCGATCCATCTGATGCTCACCGACGTAGTAATGCCCGGAGGCGGCGGACCCGACTTGGCGAAGACCGTGCTACAGACGCGTCCAGATCTGCGAGTGATCTACATGTCAGGCTACACCGACCGGGTTCTAAGCGAGAAACTCGGAGAAAACGCCTCATTCCTGCAGAAGCCCTTCGGTCTCGATCACCTGGCCTCGAAAATCCGCTCTCTACTGAAATGTAGTAACTCGACTCTCGCTTGAGCCCTTGCGTTGATGGACAACTCCAGGGTGCCCATTCCCATCGAACGGCTATACGCTGGTAAGCTATCCAGCAGAGTCCTTCCAACGACATGCACGTCAGAACCATCGTGAACTGGATTATGGGTTGCGTTCTCCAGTGCGTTAAGGCCGCCCAAGAGCAAATTCGATTCTGTGAGCGACTGGAACGAATATGGAGGGTTCTAGAGGCGGTCTAGCGACGAAGTTGAGGGTGGTTCGTGAATCGTGCCAACCACGAGGCGATGAGGCCGCGAGATGCACGCGGATTCCCGATCTAGCCGTCGGGGGATTTGCCGCAAGCGTACGAAGTGTGGTTGGCATAGCGAGAAAGTAAATCGACTTAGTTGGCTTTCCGTTGACCGGGATTGTTTTTCCACCTTCCTGATCGTCTCCCTGATCCTCGCTCTAGCATCCTCTACTGCAGTTGGACAGACTGCAGACCCGAACCGTCGCTCGCTTATTCATGGGTTGATCGTGACGGCGAGCGCAGGCCTTCAATCGGCTTTTTTGCAAGTACTGTGCCAGCGCGTCGATATCGAGGGCATCAGCCAGCGTGATCGATCGCTGACGGTGTCACCTAAACGCAGATAAAGTTAAGCCGTGATAGAATTCACACCCACCGTGGGGCAAGGACGCCTCTAATATTCTTAGTCGATTGTGGCGGCGGATGGTTTCCGCACGTTTTCGTAACCGACGACCGATGTGCCGCTTCGGCCCGGGTGTCCTTGAACTGCAGACCCGGAAATGCGGCGCCGTCCCAAGCACGAACAAATTGGGGAAGACAACGTGACCCAGATTCAGAAACGCTATTTGTCAATCCGCGGAATCGTCAGCTTGATCGTGCCCGTTCTGGTTATCTCATCTGGATGTTCATCCAGATCGGCTCAGGGAGCACAGCAGAACACGCCTGACGTTGAGGTCCTTCAAGTTGCGAAAGAAGATGTTCCAATTTATGCGGAATGGATTGGCACTCTCGACGGACTTGTGAATGCCGACGTACGTGCTCAGGTGACAGGCTACCTGCTCAAGCAGGGCTATCAGGAGGGCTCGTTCGTCAAAGAGGGCCAACTTCTTTTCCAGATCGATCCACGGCCTTTTCAGGCGGCGCTCGATCAGGCCCAGGGTCAGCTTGCTCAGGCGAATGCCGCACTCGCCAATGCCGAAGCGGTTCAGCGTCGGACCGAACTTGACGTCCAGCGCTACAGGCCACTGGCAGAGCAACAGGCGGCCAGCCAGCAAGATCTCGACAATGCGGTTCAGAATAATCTGGCCGCGCTCGCCACTGTAGAAACGGCCAAGGCTCAGATCAAAACGTATGAGGCTGGGGTTGAAACTGCGAAGATCAATCTTGACTTTACTCGTCTGGTCGCACCCATTGACGGCATCGCCGGCCAAGCCCTGTTGCAGGTCGGCGCACTGGTTACACCTGGCAGCGGAATCGTCACTTCTGTTTCTACTGTGGATCCAATTAAGGTTTACTTCACCGTGGGTGAGCCGCAATATCTGGCATGGCGAAAACGGTATCCAACCGACGCCAGTCGCGCGCAGGCCGATAAGGAATTGCGGCTGCAACTGATTTTGGCTGACGGCTCAACGTATCCAGACGAAGGCAAGTTTTATTTTGCCGACCGGCAAGTCGATCAGAGCACCGGTGCAATTCGGATTGCGGGGCTCTTTCCGAATCCTGACAATGTCTTGAGACCGGGCGGCTACGCGAAGGTCCGCGCCATAATCCGCAGACAGCCGGGGGCGTTGCTTGTTCCGCAGCGCGCAGTGTCGGAACTGCAAGGCGGCTACCAGGTTGCTGTCGTTGGCGCGGACGATAAAGTTGATGTTCGAACGGTTACCGTGGGCGACCGTGTCGATAACCGATGGATCATCACGAGCGGACTCAATGCAGGCGACAGAGTCGTAGTGGAGGGAGTTCAGAGGATGCGCACCGGCGTGCGCGTGAACCCGAAGCCATTCGTGGCCGCAAACACGGGGTCGGCAAATCGATAAGGACGGGATGATCCATGTCAAAATTCTTCATCAACCGCCCCATTGTTGCCATGGTGATTTCCATCGTCATGGTGCTGGTTGGTTCGCTCACAGTTCTAACCTTGCCCGTCGCGCAGTTTCCCAACATTACGCCACCCGAAATTCAAGTCATTGGCACTTACGTTGGTGCTGACGCGCAGACTCTCGAGCAAGCCGTGGCCACTCCCATCGAGCAGCAGATGAACGGGGTGGACAACATGAATTACATGTACTCGCTGAACGCCACGGGGAACAACACCACCAGCCTGATCGTGGACTTTGACGTTAAAACCGATCCCAATACCGATTTCATTCTCACGCAATCTCGAGAAACACAGGCTGCCTCGCAGCTTCCCGCGGACGTTAACAACTACGGCATCACAGTTCGAAAATCGGTTACGGCTCCGCTGATGTGGGTTGCTCTGTATTCTCCGCGCGGAACCTATGACGCCAAGTTTCTGGCTAACTACGCGTACATTAATATCGTCGATCCGATCCTTCGCTCGCCCGGTATTGGCAATGTTCAGGTATTCGGCGCCGGCCAGTACGCGATGCGCCTCTGGGTAAAACCGGATACGCTGGCGAAACTTGGCATTACAGTTCCAGAGATCGTCAGCGCGATTCAGTCACAAAACACGGTAAACCCCGCGGGCAAAGCCGGAGGCGAGCCTGCTCCCAAGGGTCAGGAATACACCTACACCGTTCTCTCGCAGGGACGGCTGGTTTCGCCCGAAGAATTCGGCAATATTGTTGTCCGCGAAACACCCGACGGTGCCACGGTGCGAGTGCGCGACGTCGCTCGCATGGAGCTTGGCGCACAGGACTACAGCATCTCAGGACGCTTTAACGGCAAGCCGGGCGCAATTATTGCAGCCTATCAATTGCCTGGATCGAACGCCGTGGACGCAGCAGCCGGGGTCAAGAAGTTGATGGCGCAAATGAAAGAGCGTTTCCCCGAGGACATGGATTTCGCCGTCTCCCTCGACACGACTCTTTCCGTGACGCAGGGAATCAAGGAAATCGTCGAAACCCTCGTGATCGCGCTGGTCCTGGTGATCATCGTTGTTTTTCTCTTTCTTCAGGGTTGGCGCTCAACGCTGATCCCGCTCCTGGCTGTGCCGGTTTCGCTTGTGGGCACCTTCGTGTTCTTTCCATTGTTCGGTTTCTCCGTCAACACACTCTCCCTTTTTGGTTTAGTGCTTGCTATCGGTCTGGTCGTGGATGACGCAATCGTCGTTGTGGAGGGTGTCGAGCGCCATATCGAAGAGGGCATGACTCCGAAAGATGCCGCGTTAAAAGCCATGGAGGAACTTTCGGGCCCTGTCGTCGGCATCGCGCTGGTTCTCTCTGCCGTATTCGTGCCCACCGCCTTCATTCCCGGCATCACCGGCAGGCTCTATCAGCAGTTTGCGGTCACCATCGCAATCTCGGTCATTCTCTCCGCGTTCAACGCGCTGACCCTCAGCCCCGCATTGGCCGCATTGCTGCTTCGCCCGCGCGAAGAAAGCCACGGCTTGCTGCAGCGATTCTTCGATTGGTTTAACCGCGTTTTCGAGCGAGCCACCGAGGGTTATGTCGCCTGGAGCGGAGTGCTGCTCAAGAAGACTGCCGTGATGGTCGTGCTTCTACTGGCCTTTTGCGTCGCCGCCGGATTCTTCGCCAGTCGCGTGCCCTCGAGTTTCCTTCCCGATGAAGACCAAGGCTACGCGTATGTGAATCTGCAATTGCCCAATAGCGCGTCGTTGGAGCGGACATCGCAAGCTGCGACCCAGATCGAAAATATTCTGGCGAACACGCCGGGAGTAAAGTACACGACCAGCGTCATCGGCTTCAGCTTGCTCAGTTTCGTTCGTACCAGCTACAACGCATTCTTTGTTGTCACTCTGAAGCCGTGGGACGAGCGCACGTCCAGAGCCGAACAATTTCAGGCCATCAAGGCACATTTAAATCAGCAACTCGCAAAGTTGCCGGCAGGAATCGCATTCAGTTTTTCGCCGCCCGCTATCCCTGGCGTCGGCACCGCTGGCGGATTCACGTTTATCCTCGAAGACCGCTCTGGCGGCAGCATCCAATTCCTGTCGCAAAACTTGAACACATTTCTCGAGGCCGCGCGCAAGCGGCCGGAGATCGCGACCTTGACCACCACTTTTCTGCCCAGCGTTCCGCAAAAATTTGTCGCCGTGGATCGTGACAAGGTGCTGAAGCAGGGTGTGAATCTTTCCGATGTGTATCGGACGATTCAGGCCTTCATGGGCGGATATTTCATTAACTACTTCAACCGCTTTGGCCGCCAGTGGCAGGTTTACATCGAAGCCGAAAGCGAGGATCGCGCCAGCCCGGATAACGTCGGACGATTCTATGTCCGCAACAGCAAGGGTGAAAGTGTTCCGCTCTCTACGCTCACCACGGTTAAGTCGCAACTGGGTCCCGAATTCACCATGCGTTTTGACGAGTACCGCTGCGCCCAAATCAACGGCAGCGCAGCGCCGGGCTTCAGCGCCGATCAGGCCAGCGCAGCCCTCGAGGATGTTTTCAAACAGACCATGCCGCGCGAGATGGGATTCGACTACTCCGGGATCTCGTTTCTAGAGCAGAAGGCACGCCAGGGAGTGCCACCTGCGGTGATCTTTGGACTGTCGTTGTTGTTCGTCTTCCTCATTCTTGCAGCTCTTTACGAAAGCTGGTCGCTGCCTTTCAGCGTACTGCTCAGCACGCCAGTCGCGGTCTTCGGAGCTTTTTTCGTTCTATGGCTGCGCCGATCTTTGCTCGGCGTCTTTCTACCGCCCTATATGGTGCAGATCGAAAGCGACGTCTACGCGCAGATCGGCCTGATCATGCTGATTGGCTTGGCTGCGAAGAACGCGATCTTAATCGTCGAGTTCGCAAAAGATCAGTACGAACACGGCAAGCCGCTTGCGGATGCGGCTCTTGAAGGGGCGAAACTGCGGCTGCGGCCTATCCTGATGACCTCGTTCGCATTTATCCTCGGCTGCGTTCCGCTGTGGACTGCGAGCGGCGCTGGTTCGGTTGCTCGGCAAATTATGGGGACGGCTGTAATCGGCGGAATGCTCACCGCCAGCGCGATCGGAATCTTTTTCATACCCGGCATCTTTTATATCGTCGAGAAATGGTCGGGCGCGGGGAAAGAACCCGCACCGGGTGTCGTGCCGGCGACTCCTTCACCGGCGCCGGGAGATTGAAACCGCCAGGGTTTCGAGGAGAGTCCTGGCTCAATGGATCGAATGCTATGAACACTGGGAAATTGCTGATTGTCATTGTGGCATCCGCGATGTTAGCGGGTTGCACGGTCGGGCCCAAGTACCATCGCCCTGCCCTTCAGACTCCTGCCGCATATCGTGACCTGTCAGACAATCCTCAGCTTCAGTCGCAGGCTGCCTCGTATGCCGATCTTCCGTGGTGGCAAGTATTTCAGGACCCGAAGCTGCAGGAACTCATTCGCACCGCGCTGAAACAGAACTACGATCTGCAACTCGCGACCGAACGCATCAATGCGGCCCGCGCCCAGGTTGCGGTTACCCGTTCCAGCCTTTTCCCGCAGGTTTCGGGTAACGCCAACTTCGCCGGTGGCAAGGAACCCACTGAGCAGTCCCGTTACAACTTTTTGGAGTTGACGGCCGACGCAACATTTCAACTCGATTTCTTCGGGAAGCTCCGCCGCGAAACTGAAGCTGCTCGCGCTCAACTCCTGGCCTCGGAAGACGCGCGCCAAGTTGTCATCTTGACTCTGGTGAGCGATGTCGCGAGCGCTTACTTCACTCTGCTGCAACTCGACCTGGAACTCCGGATCACCCGGGAGACAGTCAACACGCAGACCGATTCGGTCAAGCTCACCCAGTTGCGGCTCGAGCACGGAGTCGCCACCAAGCTGGATGTGCTTCAAGCGCAAGAGGTGCTGGATACCGCCAATGCGGCGATTCCAGACCTGGAGCGGCAAATTGCCCAGGAAGAAGATGCCATCAGCATCTTGCTCGGCAATTACCCGCAAGACATCGCACGCGGAACGCCGCTCATCGCGCAAACACTTCCGCCTGAAGTTCCAGCCGGCCTTCCATCTTCGATCATCGAGCGTCGACCAGATATTCGGGAAGCGGAACAGATATTGGTTGCCGCGAACGCCAACATCGGCGTCGCCAAAGCTCAGTTCTTTCCGCAAATCTCCCTGACCGGAGGAGGCGGCGGTGCTTTCGGGCGAAGCTCCGCCTTCTCAAGCCTCATGACGACGCAACTGGGCATCTGGTCCTACGGCGCGCAGGTGAGCCAGCCGATCTTCACGGGAGGTGCTCTGAAGGGCAACTTGCATCTGGCCGAGGCGGAACACAACCAGGCTCTCATCGCCTACCGGCAAGCGATCCAGCACGCCTTTGGAGATGTTTCCGACGCGCTCATCGGTTATGAAAAGCTTCATCAGGTGCGAACTCGCCAGCAGGATAGTGTCGCCGATCTGCAGGAAGCCGTCCGCATTTCCACTCTTCGCTACAAAGGCGGCACAACGACTTATCTCGAAGTGCTTGACGGACAGCGCTCGCTTTACGGTGCAGAACTGACGCTCGCGGCGGCGCGGGGCGACGAATACCGCAGCCTCGTCCAACTCTACAAAGCTCTGGGCGGAGGCTGGCAACAGTAAAGCTGGCAACAGTAAAACAGTCGGCCAACAGTAGGAAGCCGCTTATCGAAGCCGGACTTTAGCACGGTTGCGAAGCGGCAGCGGGGATAGTGAATATGACGACAATGCGCGAATACAGGTGTGAAATCTGCGGAATTGTGGACACCCGTCCCATCCACTGGTTCGTGATTCAGTGCGGCGACTCGCAACTCACGATTCATCGCTGGAACTCAGAAGCGGCCGAAGCCAACGGAGCCAGGCACTTCTGCGGTGAAGCCCACGCC
Source organism: Candidatus Sulfotelmatobacter sp. (assembly GCA_049517555.1). Taxonomy (GTDB): domain Bacteria; phylum Acidobacteriota; class Terriglobia; order Terriglobales; family Acidobacteriaceae; genus Sulfotelmatobacter. Next base: position 30,925 of record JBEKRY010000080.1, read on the forward strand.
GAGGTATACATCAGCCGTTGGTTCGATTCAGTCTGCTCCCCGCCCAAACCCGATTTCAACCTCCCCTCGCCCGCACGATGAAACGGTCGTCATTGATTTCGCGTTGAGGACGCCCGCAAGTCTCGGAGCAAACAATTCGATTGAATCTGGCACGATAATCAGGCTCACGGTCATCCCGGCACCTAGCGGGTTAAAGGGAAATTCTTGAAGTGGACTCAGTCGCTCCGCGAGCGACGGTGTCAGCAAAATGCAACAATTACAGTTGAATTTTTTGGTAGGACATTTCAATTTTTCAGGCGGCTGATCTGGCAGATTCCGATCGCAGCTGTGCGCCTGATTGCGCTAAGAGCGGGCTAGTGTGATGTGCAACTGATTGAAAGATGTGGTGGCCAGGGACGGAGTTGAACCGCCGACGCCAGCCTTTTCAGGGCTAAGAGAATCAATCATTGCAACGACTTCGTGGCACGGGTGGCGCTAGAAGTTGTTGATAGTGCGTGGTGGAAACAGCAACTGCGGGTAAGAAGTGCGGGCAGCCGAAAAAACTGCCCCTCTCATCGAACTCCTTGGCTCTAGCTCCTCTGTTTGGGAAGGTCGTCGATTGGCGTTCCTGGATTCGGCTCGCAATACGTCAGCTCCACCCTCCGCACTTGCGGCGTCTGCAGTGACAGCGAAGCATTTTGCTCGTAACTAACTGAAACTACGCGACACGGATGGCACTCTAGAAACGTTTCAGTGAGCCTCGGAAACAATTCGTGGACTGTTAATGGACCATAATTTTGAGTGTGCTTTCACAAGGCAGAGGCCGGAGGAAACTGACGCTTGATCAACCGCGAAAGCGTGGAATTGGGAGCGGCCTAGCGAGGATCGAATGGCCTGGGGCAGGAGCAATCCTGAATGAGACTGTCAGCCACGCCGCCAAGAGAACGGAAGCGTGAACCGCCGACGCCAGCCTTTCAGGCCTCCTACCGAGTTGGCCACGTGGCTTGGAAGCAGCGGAAGTCACTGAGCACACTGAGATTATGCCACATGCCATGTAGGACAGGATAGGACTGTTTGGGCTGATTTCGGCTTCTCGATGTTCGCGCATGGTTCGCGTCGCCGGCGTGCGCGTTGGACGCGGACCGAAGAGTCTAGCACTCATCCGTGAGCTATCCAGACTTCCGATCAAATCGAAACAATCTGGCATCGGAATTATGGGTTCCTGAAATCAGGTCGGGAATAATCGCGCTCGCGATGGTTGCAAATGTAATGCCGTTACCGCCATAACCCAGAGCGAATTGCGCACCTGGAAAGTCTTTATGCGGTCCGATATAAGGTAGACCATCCTCCGACTCGGCAAAAGTACCGGTCCAAGCGCTAGCCAATTTCCAAGAGAGGTGGGGAAACATCTTGCGGATTTTCTTCTTCAGGGTTTTAGTTTTGCGTGCCAGCAACTCATCGCGTTTCGCCTCATCGACAAAATCGATGTCTTCTCCACCGGCCACGATTCTGCCATCCACGGTAGAGCTTACATAAAGATAGGGTCGCGCCGATTCCCATATCACCGGCCATTCCCGAGTCTTGGGGAATCTTGTACCTGCACTCGACGCGATCGCATAACTACTCGCCAGATGCACGCGCTTCTGTTTTAAGAACTGCTGCGTTTCGTAGCCCGTGGCAAACACTACATGTCGGGCACGAATACGGAAATCATCGCCTGT
>JBEKRY010000081.1:0-43168 GCA_049517555.1 Candidatus Sulfotelmatobacter sp.
TCCGGCGCGGCTGAGATTGTCGCGGCCGCGATTCTGGAAAATGCCCGCGGCGACGTGGTCGGCGACAAGACTTTCGGCGACGGCTCGGTGCAGAAGACGATCGACCTGCCAGATGGTGGCGCGCTGATTTTGTCAGTGGCGAAGTATTACTCGCCCAGTGGCAAAGCGATTCAAGATGCAGCGATCACGCCCAACGTCTTGGTGGCCGATGCCTCTGACGAGTCGGTGGGGCCGGACGATGAGGATTCCACACCCGCTCCCGACCAGGAAGCCACACCCAAGAATCCAGTGGATGATCAATTGAACAAGGCCGTGGAAGTGCTGAAGAGCCGGAGCAGCTAGTAAGGCCGGAGCACAGCAAGGGACGCCACGGCTAATCCATCTTGTCATTCCGAGCGAAGCCGGAGCGCAAGCGACGGCAACCGAGGAACCTGCTTCTCGCCGAAAGAGCCTGATCGCTGAGCCTTGATCGCGCGCCAAATCGGCGCGCGATTTCTTTTGTGTCCCCAACGCAGAACGAGACGCGAACCCATCGCAAGGAAGTCCGCGGGAGGTGCTATCCTGACCTCGACTCGCCATGAAGTCTCTCTACGAAAATCTTCCCGAGGTTGAAGTCGGCGGCCGCAGACTCGTGGGCCGCGTCTTGTTCGGCCTGCTCGTGCTGATTGCGGTCGTCGTCGGGGCAACGGCGGGTCTGTTGCTCGTCTATACCACCGACCTGCCGCAAGTCGACGCGCTCGAAGCCTACCGTCCTAGTTCGATCACGGAACTCTACGACGATCACGGGCGCGTGATTGGCTCGTTCGCTCTGCAACGGCGCGTGGTGGCCAGCTATGACGATTTTCCTCCCGTGCTGCGCGATGCGCTGGTGTCGATTGAAGACAAGGATTTCTACAAGCATTCCGGCATTAACGTCATGCGCATCGTAGGCGCGGCATATCGCGACATCGAATCGGGCGGCAAGGTGCAGGGCGCGTCGACGCTGACGATGCAGCTCGCGCGCAATCTTTTTCTGTCGCCGGACCGCCGCTGGCAACGCAAGGTGCAGGAGGCGATGCTGGCCATTCAAATCGAGCGCCGGTTCACCAAGCCGCAGATCTTCACGCTCTATGCGAACCAGATTTTTCTGGGCCACGGGGTGTACGGGTTCGAAGCCGCGTCAGAGTTCTACTTCAGCAAGCCCGCCAAGAATCTAACTCTCGAGGAAGCAGCGCTGCTCGCGGGGTTGCCCAAGGGGCCGACGGTGTACTCGCCAATCAGCCATCCAGACAAAGCTCAGAAACGGCGCAATCTGGTCATCAATGCCATGCTGGAGGACGGCAAGATCACGGCGGCGCAGGCGGCCGACGCGCGCTCGTCGCCGCTGGTGCTGCATCTGGCGCATGACCCAAATTCGCTGGCGCCTTATTTTGTGGAGGAGATTCGCCGTTATCTCGAAAGCAAGTACGGAGCCGACCAGGTTCACGAAGGGGGGTTGAAGGTTTACACCACGCTTGACATGGAATTGCAGCGGGCGGCGAACCAGTCGGTGCTTGACGGCGTAGCGGCGTACGAGCGGCGGCATGGCTGGAAGGGCCATCTCGAAAACGTGGTGGCGGACGGCGGGGTTCTCGACAAATATTTTCATCCCGATTGGGACGATGAACCCGAGGTGAACGGCTACATCCACGCACTGGTGACCACTGCGGGCACCGGCATCGCAACATTGAAGTTCGGCCGCTACACCGCGGCTCTCGCCCAGCCCGACGTGGCCTGGACGCAACACAAACTCGCCGACATTCTCAAAACCGGCGACGTCTGCTACGTAAAGATTCTGAGCCTTGGGACCAACGGCGCGGCCCACGTCAGCCTGGAGCAGGATTCGGGAGCGCAGGGTTCACTGCTGGCCATCGACAACGCCACCGGCGGCATCAAGGCGATGGTGGGTGGGCGCGACTTCAACGATTCGAAGTTCGACCGCGTCACGCAGTCCTTGCGGCAGGTCGGATCATCGTTCAAGCCGTATGTGTATACGACGGTGATCGACGGCGGCGCCAGTCCCGACGACACCATTCTCGATGAACCGGTCAGCTTTGAGACTTCGTCAGGGCCATACACTCCGCACAATTACGACGAGAAGTTTGAAGGCATCATCACGTTGCGGCGCGCGCTGGCCCAGTCGCGCAACATTCCGGCTCTGAAATTGGCGGACAAAGTCGGCATCAAGAGCGTGATCGAATACGCCGCTCGCTTTGGTATCACCTCGAAGCTGCCGCCGTATCTGCCGGTGGCGCTGGGGTCGGCGGAAATTACGCTGATCGAGCAAACCTCGGCATACAGCGTTTTCCCCAATGACGGTGTGCGCGTGATCCCGCGTTATATTACGCGCGTGACTGATTACGACGGACGCGTATTGGAGGAAGATTTTCCCGACGTGAAGGATGTGATCAGTGAGCGCACGGCCCGCATCATGACTTCGATGTTGCGCGAGGTGGTGTTGCGTGGGACAGGAATTGCCGCGGCGAAGCTGCCGTTTCCGGTGGCCGGCAAAACGGGGACGACCAACGATTTTACCGATGCCTGGTTTGTGGGATTCTCTCCGACCATGACCTGCGGCGTGTGGGTCGGCTACGATGAGAAAAAATCGCTGGGCGCGAAAGAAACGGGAGCGCACGCGGCCTTGCCCATCTGGATGAACTTCATGACGGTGGCCATGGCGGGAAAAGATGCAGGCGACTTTGAGCCGCCGCCGCTGACGCCGCATGCGGTTGTTCAGAAACTGGACACCCCGGATGCTGCGCCCGCCGCCGAAGAAGCGCATTGACCGAAGGCAGATGAGATTTCGCAAGGGAGAATTGGCGAAGGAGAATTATGAGAAAGAAATCGATTCTTCGCATCTTGTTTATGGGCGCCTCGGTTCTAATGCCGCTGCACGCGACCATCGCCGGCTCACGAGCGCAATCGACCGACGACGGCAAGGTCGCCGTTGAACAGGTGCTGCGCACGCAGCAGGAAGCCTGGAACCGTCACGACCTCGACGGCTTCATGGCCGGCTACTGGAACTCCGCGGACCTGACTTTCTTTTCTGGTGGCAAAGTAACCAGCGGCTGGCAGGCGGCACTGGATCGTTACCGGGCGAAATATTCCGGTCCAGGAAACGAGATGGGAAAGCTGGAATTTTCAGATCTGCGAGTCGAGATGCTGGGGCCGGACGCGGCTTTCGTGCGTGGAGCCTTTCACTTGACGATGTCTGATGGCAAGACTCCGCACGGAATTTTTACCCTGGTGTTCCGCAGGTTTCCCGACGGATGGAAGATTGTGCATGACCACACGTCAGTGGAATGAGGGTATCGTCTAGCTCGACTTCACTTTTTCACGCGGACTTGCACTCGCGTACCGTCCAGAAGTTTGCCGTTGGTTAGTTCGACTACTCCATTGCGGACGATTCCTTCAAACTCCTGCTGTGAAGATTGCGATGCAGGTGGTGTGCCCACACTTGCAGTGCGCCGCCCCATACCCTTGTCCATGGCTTCGTTTGCCAGGCGGTCGGCATCTTGATTCTGTTCGCGCAGGGCGTGGCCGATGGAGAACCAGTCGAGCTGCACGATCAATTCTTTTGCTCGCGCGTGCAAATCCTGCAGCACAGCATTCTTTACTTTGTAAATGCCCTTGATCTGCCGAACCAGCAACTCCGAATCGCTGATCAGCTTGAGCGCTTTCGGGCCGTGCTTGATGGCATATTCGAGCGCGGCAATCAGTCCCTGATATTCGGCGAAGTTATTCGTCTGGTGGCCGAGATATTCGCTCAGGGCGGCGACCGTGCGTCCGGATTCATCTTTGATGACGACGCCGTAACCCGCAGGGCCGGGATTGCCGCGTGCACCGCCATCACTGTGGGCGAGCAGATAGTGTTCGGGAGGATTCTCGCGGGCTTCGAAGAAGTGCTTCGTCGAGGAATGAGGAGGCATGAATTCGAGTTTACAGCTAGCGCCCGGCAGCGAGCCGCGTGGCCAGGCGCGGCGGAAGTTTCGCCGCGAAAATTCGATCCTGCGCGGCTTTCAAATTGTAGGGCGTGCGGTGGAAGTGCACGACCTGCGCGTCGGTGTCGTACAAAGCGAACGCGGCGCGCCAGTCGCCGTCGCGGGGCTGACCGACCGAACCGGGATTGATCATGTAACGTGTGTTGGGCTTCAGTTGCAGCGGAACCGATTCCGCTTGGCCTACGGTGCGATACTCCGGCCGGAAACCGTCAGCCGCAGAGCCGTTGGCAAAAAATCCGCCCTGAAGGTGCGTGTGTCCAAAAAAAGTCAATGGATTGGTCAGGGTGATCAGCGGCGCCAGGGCATCTCCCAACGAAACTACGTATTCGTCTTCGTCGTTGGGAGAACCGTGGACCAGTTGCACTTGGGGAAAATCCGGGACGGAAACCGGGCCCTGCGGCAAGGCGCGCAGCCAGTCGAGATTTTCCGGCGTCAGCTGGTTGCGCGTCCAAATCGCAGCGGCGGCCGCCATGGGGTTGAAATCATCGAGGTCCATCACGCCGGTCGCGGCTTTGTCATGATTGCCGCGCACAAAAGTTTTTCCCAGTTTGCGGGAATGCTCGGCCACCTCGTTGGGGCTGGCGCCGTAGCCTACGATGTCGCCCAGGTTCACTACCACGTCGAATGGTGGAGCGCCGGCCAGGGTTGCTTCGAAGGCTTCGAGATTGGCGTGAATGTCGCTTAGCAGCAGTATGCGCACGAATCACCGGACAAAGTGGCGATTATAGACTAATGTCTGGGACTAAGGTGTCCCGCGCGGGGTTCGGTATTGGCTCAGTTTGAATCTCTAGTTCCTGCGTCATCCCGAGCCGCGCGTCGTTTAGCCGCGGGAGGGATTTCCTGGGGCACGATTTTCAGCGAGATTCCCTTCGGCTGCGCTCAGAGCCGGCTCTCGCTCCGCCTGCGCTTTTCTTCGATAAAGCCGGGTTTGCTCGGGATGACGCCACGCTTGAAAGTTCAAACTGAGCCCCTGCTGCAAGGTGGGAGGACACTCTCCTGCAGCGGCATGCCGCGAAGATCACTTCTTCAGATCCGCGGGATAGTTCGTCAGCAGAGTGATGGAAGTGGATTTGGTGTGGTCGGTGGTTTGGACCACGAACTGTTTGGCGTCGGGGCTTACGTCGAAGCTGATTCCGCTGAAGTTGGGCAGATCGAGCTGGAATAGTGGTTCGATGGAATCGACGTGGAAATTGGGTTGTGTGGAAGTGTGCGCCGCCATGAGGCGATTTCCCATGGAGACGAAAAATAGTTCGTGGCCGCGGCTGAAGATGGTGTTCCATCCCCCGGTTGTGGAGACCTGAGTTTTGGCGCCCGCTCCAAATGGCACAACGTAGACTTCGGGCCTGCCGGTTTCGTAGGAGAAATATGCCAGCCAGCGGCCATCCGGAGAGAAGCGGCCGTCGTACTCGCTAACCGTCATGTGCGAGGCGGCGGGCGGCTGGAAGATCCTGCGGTCGGCGGTCTTTCCTTCAGCAGTCAGAAAAATCCAATTGGAAAAGATACCTTCTTTCGTTTCAAGATCGATGGAGAGATACTTTCCGTCTGGCGACCAGTCGATGGGCGAGCCATTGATATAAGCGTCGCTCTGATAGAGAACTTCTTCGGGCTGGCTACCGTCGAGGGAGCGGCGGCGGATCGTGAACTTACCACCTTCACGGACACCGTAAGCGATTTGCCTTCCATCGGGCGACCACACCGGCCAATAATCTTCGGGTCCGAAAGTGACGCGCGTCGGCTGGCCCCCTGCGACGGGAAGTACCCAGATATCGCTTGCGCCGGATCGTGGGTCCTCGATGGTGACTGCGATTGATTTACCGTCAGGAGAAAAGCGCGGATCGGAATAAACCGCCAGCGGCCCGGGCGTGCCGATCAGGTTTCCACTTCGATCAAACAACTTGAGCTCGGACTCCTCGGAACTCTCGTGGTAGGCGAGAACGCCGTTTTGGGAGACGGAGAAAGTGCGAGCTTCGCCGATGGTTTGAGCATCGCCGGAGAGCTTGAAGGTACGCGGATTGAAGGGCTGAGCCTGAATGTGTCCGGCGCGGACAAACAGGAGATGATCGGAAGCAAAGGCGGGATGACTGCCTGGGGCAATGTCGATTCCATCTTGTTCGGGTTTGCCCAGCACTCCCAGTTTGATTCGGTCTGGTTGAGACAGCTGACGGGAGACGTAGAGAAAATGTTTGCCGTCGGGGAGGAAATATGGATCTTCGTGCGCGGTTTCATTCTTGTCGAGACGAGTGGCTGGCGAGACCTGGCCACCCGAGGCTGCGATCTGCGAGAGTGGCCCAAAGTTTTGTTTGCAGAAAAGAATGATGCCGTTGGGACTCCAATCGCCGCATCCGCTATAAACCTCATAAACATCGGCAGTAAGGGTTTGAGCATCTCCTCCGGAGACGCTGATCGCTTTTAGTTTCCGGTCGGCGACGAAAGCGAGGTAATGGCTGTCAGGCGACCAGAAGGGAGTGGTGGCGTCTTCGGTGCTGGGAAGCATGGTGGCTAGCGGGGCGTTAAGCGGCCGGAGCCAGAGGTTGGTGCGGCCTTTTTCGTCGACGGCGGAGAAGGCGAGGGTTTTGCCGTCGGGCGAAACGACAACTGGGCCTGCATCGAAACCGGAGGCGCGGAAGGCAGTGCCGGGCGGCGGCGGGATGTAGGCTCGAACGGAAAGCGTGGGAGTGGCGGTGCGCTGCGAGAAATAGAAAAGGATCGCCGCGGCGACGAGCAGAAGAGCGGCGCCTACCAAGAGAGTGCGCGGGATGAGCGTGCGCGGGGACTGGGCTGGCGTGAGTGCGGCTGCAGCTTGCGACGTTTGCGAAATACCTTTCAGCTGCAGGCGGACATCATGGGCGGACTGGAAACGGTCTTCGCGATCTTTCGCGAGACAGGCGGCGACGAGATAGTCGAAAGCCGGCGGCGTGGAAGGCTTGGAGGCGCTGATAGGGTCGGGATCTTTCTCCAGAATGGAGGAGGCTACGCTGATCTGGCTCTTGCCCTCGAAGGCGCGCTTGCCCATTGCCATCTCGTATAGGACTGCGCCGAAGGCGAAAATATCGGCGCGCGCGTCGGCCTCTTTGCCTTCGATTTGTTCGGGAGACATGTACTGGATGGTGCCGACAATGCTGCCGGCGGTGGTCAGCGGGCTGATGGGAGTGGCGCCCGACATAGTCCGGGCGGCGGACAGAAGCGGAGCTGAGCCCGAGCCGGCAGCGCTGAGTGAGGCGGGCTTCGCCAGGCCGAAATCCATCAGCTTGGTTCCGGATTTGGTCAGCATGATGTTGCCGGGCTTAAAGTCGCGATGCACAATGCCGGCGCGGTGGGCAATCTCCAAAGCTTCTGCGACTTCCATTCCAATCTTCAGCAGGTCAGGGAAAGGCAGCGCACCCCGGCGCAGGCGCTCGGCAAGCGTCTCACCGTCGAGGAACTCCATTACCAGGAAGTCGGTGCCGTCTTGCGAGCCGACATCATAGAGATGGCAGATGTGGGGATGATTCAGAGAAGAAATGCTGCGAGCTTCGCGCTCGAAACGCTGCTTGAATTCGGGATCGGCGGAAAGATGAGTGGGGAGAATCTTGATGGCGACGGTGCGATCGAGGCGCGTATCTTTCGCGCGGTAGACTTCGCCCATGCCGCCGGCGCCGAGCGGCGATTGAATTTCGTAGGGCCCGAGTTTTGTGCCAGAGGTTAGGGCCATGCGTGGCGCAATTATAGCCTGCGCGGCAAGATTGTCCGGCCCAACGTGAAGGCTTAATCGAACTCCTGCACCTCGGCAGACCACCTGTTCTTCGAGGTTTAAGGAAAGGTTCCGGTTGACACTCGTCGCGATAGTTTTATAATCATTCTCATCCGATAATTATGTTCTTCACCCATGCGCCTCACCCATGCACAATTTCGTGAGCTGGCCGCGAAGCACGGTTTGGCGGTCACGCACCAGCGTCAGGTGGTCTATGAGGCCGTCATCGCCTCTCACGGGCACCATTCCCCGGAAGATATTTACGCAGCGGTTCGGCGCCGCATTCCATCCGTTTCTCTCGCCACGGTCTACAACAATCTCCGGCTTTTCATCGAGTGTGGGTTGCTGCGGGAGGTCACTCCTCATGCCACCACGTTGCGCGTGGACGGCAATCTCAAACCTCATCACCACCTGGTTTGCTCGCGCTGCAAGTCGGTGCAGGACATCGAGGGCGAGTTCATCGACTTCAAACGGCTATCCCGGCATCTGCCGGATGGCTTTGATCTGACGCAGCCGTTGGTCGAGGTCTTTGGCCTCTGCCGCCGCTGCAGCACCAAAAACTAATTGGTTCACGCAATACTCAATCAAAATACGAAGGACGGAAGCATATGGAAAATACACTCGCGAATTCATCAGGAAGTGTTTCTCCCGAAACCAAAAACAAAAGCACCTTACCCGAAGCCAAATGCCCGTTTAACCACGGTGCTTCCGCACCCACGAACCGCGACTGGTGGCCGAAGCAGTTGAATTTGAAAGCCCTGCATCAGCAGTCTCCGTTGTCCGATCCGATGGGCAAGGAGTTCAATTACGCGGAAGAGTTCAAGACGCTCGATCTGAATGCCGTGATCAAGGACCTGCATGCCTTGATGACGGATTCGCAGGAGTGGTGGCCGGCCGACTTTGGCCACTACGGGCCGCTGTTCATCCGCATGGCTTGGCACAGCGCGGGTACGTACCGCATCGGCGATGGCCGCGGCGGTGCCGGAGCCGGTCAGCAGCGTTTTGCGCCGCTCAATAGCTGGCCGGACAACGTGAACCTCGACAAGGCGCGCCGGTTGTTGTGGCCGATCAAGCAGAAGTATGGGCGGAAAATTTCCTGGGCCGACCTGATGATTCTCGCCGGCAATGTCGCCCTCGAATCGATGGGCTTTAAGACGTTTGGTTTTGGCGGAGGGCGCGCGGATGTATGGGAGCCCGAAGAAGTCAACTGGGGTCCGGAGGGCACGTGGCTGGCCGACGAACGCTACAGCGGGGATCGTAATCTCGCGAATCCTCTCGGCGCGGTGCAGATGGGTCTGATCTATGTGAATCCGGAAGGACCGAATGGAAAGCCGGATCCGATTGCCGCGGCGCGCGATATCCGGGAGACGTTTGCCCGCATGGCGATGAATGATGAAGAAACGGTCGCGCTGATTGCCGGTGGACACACCTTCGGCAAAACGCATGGCGCTGGTATTCCCGCGGATTATGTCGGCAACGAGCCGGAAGGCGCCGCCATTGAGGATCAAGGCTTTGGGTGGAAGAACAAGCTGGGCAAAGGTCACGGTGGTGACACCATCGGTAGCGGCCTGGAAGTTATTTGGACGACGACGCCCACGAAGTGGAGCAATAACTTCTTCACCAACTTGTTCAGCTACGAATGGGAGCTGACGAAGAGTCCGGCCGGCGCTCATCAGTGGACGCCGAAAAACGGTGCTGGCAAAAATACCGTGCCGGATGCGCACGATCCCTCAAGGCATCACGCGCCATCGATGCTGACGACTGATCTCGCCTTGCGGCTCGACCCGGCTTACGAAAAGATTTCTCGGCGCTTCTACGAGCATCCCGATCAATTCGCAGACGCATTTGCGCGGGCGTGGTTCAAGTTGACTCACCGCGACATGGGGCCGATTGTGCGCTACCTGGGCCCGCTCGTTCCGAAAGAGACGCTGGTGTGGCAAGACCCTGTTCCCGCCGTGGATCATAAATTGATCGAGGAGAAAGACATCGCCGCTCTGAAGGCGAAGATCCTTGCCTCCGGACTCTCGATCTCGCAACTGGTCGCGACAGCCTGGGCATCGGCGTCGTCGTTCCGCTGCTCCGACAAGCGCGGCGGGGCGAACGGAGCGCGCATTCGCCTCGCGCCGCAGAAGGATTGGGAAGTGAACCAGCCGGCTGAACTGGCGAAGGTTCTGTCGAAGCTGGAAGCGATCCAAAAGGAATTCAACAGTTCGCAGTCCAATGGGAACAAAGGCAAGAAAGTCTCGCTGGCGGACCTGATCGTTCTCGGGGGCGATGCGGCGATCGAAGAAGCTGCGAAAAAAGCTGGGCACGAGGTGAAGATTCCGTTCTTGCCGGGACGCACGGATGCCACGCCGGAACAAACCGATGTGCATTCATTCGCCGTGATGGAGCACAAGGCAGACGGGTTCCGCAACTATCTCCGCAGTGGACAGAAACTGTCAGCTGAGGAATGGCTTCTGGATCGGGCGCAGTTGCTGACATTGACGGCTCCCGAGATGACCGTACTCATTGGAGGCATGCGCGCCCTGAATACGAACTACGGGAAGACGAAACATGGCGTCTTCACCAACCGGCCCGAGACGCTGACCAATGATTTCTTCGTCAGCCTGCTCGACATGAATACGAAGTGGGAACCCTCCTCTGCATCCGAAGGCGTCTATGAGGGGCGCGATCGCGCGACGGGCAAGGTCAAGTGGACTGGCACGCGCGTCGATCTCCTCTTTGGTTCGAACTCGCAACTCCGGGCGATTGCAGAAGTCTATGCGAGTAACGACTCGAAGCAGGCTTTTGTGAAGGACTTCGCGGCGGCGTGGAATAAGGTCATGAATCTTGATCGCTACGACCTTGCCTGAGCTCGGCGGCAGCTGAAGCGAACGTCGGCGACTTGCTGCGAATCGCGCGGGGCCTCGGCCCCGCGCATTCGCCGGGTGATCTGTTCCACCAAATAGGGCCACGGTCGGTGGCGTAGGCTCTACCGTTCCGAGCGCCACACGCTTTTCATACGCCGCTGATCGCGGTCATTCGGGGAAAAAACACCCGGGCGGGATGGCGCCGCCGGCTGCCAGCGATCTACGAAGATTTTCGTTGACACTACGAACACCTTCGTAGTAGTTTCCTTTGTATGACATCCTCTCCGCAAAAACCAACGGCTTCCGAGCTCGAGATTCTTCGCGTTCTCTGGAGTCACGGGCCTTCGACGGTCCGAGAGGTATATGAAGCGCTCAGCGAAAAGAAAGCCATCGGCTACACCACCGTCCTCAAGCTGCTTCAAATCATGACGACAAAAGGCTCGGTTCGAAGAAACGAAACCCAGCGCGCGCACGTCTATGAGGCATGCCTGCCGGCGGAGCAGACCAAGCGCCAGCTCGCCGGAGACATACTGCAGCGCGTCTTTGAGGGATCTGCGAGCCAGCTCATGATGCATGCTCTGGCCGGAGGCAAGGCCTCGCGGGAAGAGATTAAAGAACTGCGCGGCATGCTGGACGAATACGAAAGAAACGACAGGAACGAAAGGAAACGCAGATGACTGTGCCTTTCACTCAGATGAAGCTTTTGTCACCGACCGCCATGCAATCTCTGGGGTGGGCGCTGTTGCATTTCCTGTGGCAAGGGACGGCCCTGGCCGCCCTGGGCGCGGCTTTGATGGCTTTCTCGCGGCGTGCGCGAGTGCGTTATGTGATTGGCGTCGCGGTTCTTTTGCTGATGCTCCTCGCGCCGATTGCGACTTGCGTGCTTTCCTGGCAACCGCATTCCTCTTTTGCAGAACGTTCGCAGCCGGTCGCCTCGGCTTGGACCAAGGCGAACGCTAAACACCAGGCAATTCCTTCCGTTGCTTCTTCCTCAGTCGAATCATCGCTCGATGCTTTTCCCTGGCTGGTGGAAGCGTGGCTTTTGGGAGTGGCTTTCTTCAGCCTGCGTTCTGCTGGCGGATTCCTGCTGCTGGAGCGTGAACGCCGCAAACAATCCACAGTGGTTGAGGACCGATTGCTCGAGATCTGCCACAGACTGCAGGATCAGCTGGGCATTACTCGCGCGATCCGCTACTGCGAGTGCGCTTGGCTGCAGGCTCCTGCGGTGATTGGATGGTTTCGTCCCGTAGTTTTCTTGCCGGTGACTGCTCTGACAGGACTCTCCGAAGAACAGCTTGAGGTGGTCGTCGCCCACGAACTGGCGCACATCCAGCGCCTCGATCCATTTGTGAATGTCTTCCAGGTGTGCGTCGAGACGCTGCTCTTCTATCATCCCGCAGTCTGGTGGCTGAATAAACGGATTCGCGCCGAACGCGAGCATTGCTGCGACGACGCGGCGGTCGCTGTCTGCGGCAACGCCGTCGAATACGCGCGCGCCCTCACGCTGATGGAAGAATGGCGCAACGCGCCGGTCCTGGCGATGGCCGCCAACCGCGGTCCGCTGACCGAGCGCGTCGTCCGCGTGCTGGGCCTGAAGACTTTCGGCGCAGGAATGCGCGGCCTCGGCCTAACGGGCAGCGTCCTCTGCCTGACCGCGGCACTCGTCGCCGGAAATGCTCTGCTGGGAATGGCGCATCCATCCTTGGCTCACGCCGGTTTCAGTGCGCAAGCGATGTCCATGCCCAAGCCCGCGTCCAGCTCCGTGCAACCGGAGGCTTCCCAAAGCGCAGCGACTCCCGCGCCAACTTCTGCTCCAACTCCCAAGCCCTCCGCAGGGCAGAGTACCAGCCCAACCTACACCGGCGCCTCTTACATTGATTCCATGAAGGCTGCAGGCCTCGCCGATCTCAGCATCGACGAGTTAATCGTTCTGAAAACCGAGGACGTCACACCGGAGTATGTACGCGCGATGCACGAACTGGGCCTGCATCCTGATGCGGATGGCTTCGTCGGCCTGCGAGTGCAGGGCGTAACTCCGGAATACATCCACGACCTTCGCGCGCTGGGCTTCACTCCCGACGCGGATCAGATCGTTGCGCTCAAGGTGCAGGGAGTAACACCGGACTACGTGCGCAGCCTCAAAGACGTTGGCATCGCTGGCGACGTTGACGATATCGTCGGGCTCAAAGTCCAGGGAGTCACACCGGAATATGTTCGCGCACTGCGCGCCGCCGGCCTGACCGTGGATTCCAACGATGTGATCGGGCTCAAGGTGCAAGGTGTGACACCGGACTACGTGCACGGCCTGCAGGCGCTGGGTTTGAAGCCCGACGCCGACGAAATTGTCGGCATGAAAGTGCAGGGTGTAACGCCGGAGTATATCCGCGACATCCGGGCGACCGGCCTCAATCCCACTGCGGACGACATCGTTGGCATGAAAGTGCAGAGCGTCACTCCGGAATTCATCAAGGCTCTGCAATCGGCCGGATTCAACCCCGATGTGGACGACATTATCAGAGCCAAGGTGCAAGGCGTGACGCCCGAATTCATCGAACGAGCCCGCAAGCACGGCTTCCAAAACCTTACTATCGAAAAGCTGATTGAGGTAAAGCGCCTGGGCTTGTTGGAAGACAAGGGCGATATCTAGAGCGGGCCCCGAAATCCTGAAACTGGAGAGATTTATGAGAATGCGCCGAACGAGAATGAGCCGAACGAGAGTGAGCCGAACCCTCGCTTACCTGGTTTTCGCGTCCTGCGTTCTTTTGATCGCGGTTAAGAATCGCGCCGCGGACATGCGCAGCGGCGACTGGACGATCAGCAAGTCCGACAGTCCGGGCAAAGTGGAGTTTTCGCTGATTGAACATCATCATGGTGGTACTTCAAGCCATCAGTCGGACTGGCCCGCAACTTCGTTTCAGGGAATAGATTTCTCAAAGCCAGGCAGACAAGAAGTCCGCTTCACCATTACGCGCGACGCGGGAAAGATCGAATGCGAGGGATTTCTCAATAATGGCGAGGGCGCGGGACTGTTCCACTTCCAGCCGGACCCGAATTATGCGCGCGAGATGCAGTCGCTCGGCTTCACGGTCGACGACGAGAAGCAGTTCGGCATGGCTCTGCAGGACGTGAGTGTTGAGTTCGCGAAGCAGATGAAGAATGAGCATCTCAGCGATCTCGATGCCGACAAGCTGATTTCGTTTCGCATATTCCGCGTGGACTCCGCGTTCATTGAAGCGCTGCGGGCTGAGGGACTAAAGATTACCGACAGCGACAAACTGGTCGCCTTCCGCATTCATGGCGTGACACCGGAGATGATTCGCAACCTGCACCAGGCCGGTTACTCGCCGGACGAAGATACGCTGATTGCGATGCGGATTCATGGCGCGAGCCCGGAATGGATGGGTCAGCTCAAGCAGCGGGGCTACGATCACCTCGATCTCGAAAAGCTGATTGCATTTCGCATTCATGGCGTTTCGCCGGAGTTCATCGATAAATTGCAGGGACTCGGCTATTCCCATCCGGATCCGGACGAACTGATCGCCATGCGAATCCACGGCGTCACGCCGGAATACATCAACGACATGCGGTCCCGGGGAATACGGGACCTCAGCATCGATCAACTCGTGAGCATGAGAATTCACGGGATCGATTAGGGAATTACTCCCGTCGCACTTCCTGCGACTAGCTCCACATTCCCGACCGCGGCTTCCTCCCGTCTGTCCTGATTTCGTAACAAGCCTGAGTTAGCAGTTGACAACCCTATCAACTGGGCGGACAATCCGCCGCATCTACAAAGACTGTCATCGAATTATTAGTCGCTGGTCTTGTACGGAGCCCGCGAGCACTGACTGTAACTTTGCAATCAGAACCAAAGACGAACCACCTAGTTTGAGGCTCGATTCCAAGCACCAGGTTTTAGGAAATCGAGCCGACTTGCAAAGATCGGAGTGGAACCACGGAGTATGGCTTGACTTCGGCCCCTGACCGTTGGGAGTTGAAACCATGGCAAAAAACATCGTGATCTGCTGTGACGGGACAGGCAATGAGTTCAGCGAGAGCAAATCCAACGTCGTAAAGCTGTACAAGATGCTGGTCTGTGATGCCTCTCAGGTGACCTACTACCACCCAGGTGTGGGAACGATGGGTGCCCGGAATGCACTGAACGGGCTGAGTAAGTGGTGGACGAAAGTGATTGGTCTGGCATTTGGCTACGGCATCTCCGACAACATCGCGGATGCCTATCAGTTCCTCATGCGGACGTTCCAGCCCGGTGACACCCTGTACGTTTTTGGTTTCAGTCGAGGAGCTTACACTGCTCGGGCTCTGTGCGGGATGCTGCACATCATCGGGTTGCTTCGCGAGGACAATGAGGGCTTGATCCCGTATTCGATTCGGATGATCAAGCAAAAGAAGATCGACTTTGCGGTCGCTGCGGACTTCAAGAAAACGTTTTGCCGCGACTGTCCGGTGCACTTCGTTGGAGTGTGGGACACGGTCAGCTCGCTAGGTTGGGTTTATAACGTCGCGCATTTCCCCGGCACCAAAGCCACGCACAACCCGGACATGCGCGTTATTCGGCACGCGGTCTCAATTGATGAGCGCAGGGCGTTCTTTCGGCAAAACCTGTTCGGTGCGCCGCATGATCCACAGCAAGACATAAAGGAGGTTTGGTTCGCCGGTGTGCATTCGGATGTTGGCGGCAGCTATCCTGAGTCAGAGAGCCAACTCTCCAAGATTGCTTTGCAATGGATGGTCTGTGAGGCGGAACCTGCCGGACTTCGAATCGATCAGAATCGAAAGGCTGACATTCTTGGAGGGAAACCACCTTACGTTGCACCCGACCCTCTTACGAAGAATCAGCATGAATCCCTACAGGGTGCGTGGTGGATCGCCGAGCTGTGGCCCAAGATGTTCTCCTATCCCGCACCCGTAGCGGGACAATCCGACCCCAAATGGAAGCACGGCATCAGGATTAACCTGGGGCGCAGCAGGCTGATCCCAAGCGGCGTGCATGTTCATCAAAGCGTCGTTGATCGCATCCGCGGGGTATCGAGCTACAAGCCGAAGAATCTACCGCAACAGCACTTCCCGCAACCTGAGACTCCCTGTGAACTGGCGCCGCGACCGGTCCACGGGCAGCCGATCGCAGCACCGACGAGGCGGTCCTTGCTAAAGCGACCAAGCGTCGTCAGTGCGTTGGCGCTACTGGCGGTGCTCGGCATCTGCGCGGCAGTCATCGCGCTTTTCGCCATACACAACAGCCTGGAGGTGCCGAAGATTGAGAGACCCGGCGAAGTCGCATGGGTTCCGCAGAACTGGACGGAAGATCAGCGTCACAAGTATTACCACATGGCGCAAGGAAGTGAACTCATGCCGTATGCCTGGTTCCTTGCGATTGAGCAGCCGCGATTCACCATCACGGGCGCGCCGCCGTTCAGGGAAAACTCTTACCTGCAGGGCTTCGGTTTCATTCCAGACTCCGCCTACCTGCAAAATCCCGACGGCTTGCCGGTTGGATTCGCGCGCGATGATCATTTTGTCGATCCTTACACCGGACAGAAAAACGTCGTGCTTGGCATTACGTGCGCGGCTTGCCATACCGGAGAATTGTTTTTTGCCGGGAAAGCGATCCGGATCGATGCGGGCCCCTCCTTGATCGATCTGCAGAAGTTCACTGAGGCGTTGGGCTTGGCTGTGACCTGGACTTATTATGATCCGCTCCGCTTCCACAGATTTGCCAATAGGGTGCTGGGCCCCGACCACTCGCGAGCAGATCAACTTCTCCTGCGTCGATCGCTCAAATATTATCTCGACACCAGCTTTACCGAGTTCAAAGCGACCCAGCATCTGTTCCCCACACCCGAAGGTTACGGCCGCACCGACGCACTGGCTCGGATCGGCAACTTCGTCTTTGGAACCGAATTGAATAACAGTAAGAATCTGGTGATCGGAGATGGTCCGGTAAATTTCCCCCCAGTTTGGGACGCATCCTGGATGGACTGGGTTCAGTACAACGGTTCGATCCAGCAGCCGATGGGAAGAAATGTCGGCGAGGCCCTGGGCGTGCGGTCGCGCATCAACCTTCTGGGCTATCCTGGAGAGCAATTTCAGAACACGATCCACGTCGAGAATCTGCACGAGATCGAGCTTCTGCTTGGCGGCACTGAGCCAGGTGCGGGTGTGTGGTCGCCAAAATGGCCGGAAGACATCCTCGGGAAGATTGACCGCGTCGCTGCAGCGAAAGGCGAAAAGCTTTACAACGAATTGTGCCTGCACTGCCACCAGCCGCCTATGCTTTCCGACGAAGGCCGCAAAGTCGAACACTGGACAAACAGTACGAACTCCGCTGGAAGACAATTTTTCAAAGTAACCATGATTCCGTTGGGCGAGATCGGAACAGATCCCAAGGAAGCGCAGAACTTTTTTAACCGAGTCGCCGATAGCGGGCCGCTGGGAAAAGGAACCGTATCAGCGCGCGATGGGCTTAAGTACATTACCCAAAAACTGATCGATCAGTCATACGCTGAGCTGAAGCTCTCGCCGCAACAACAGGAGGAATGGAACGGCTACCGGGAAAACGAGCTGCTGGCGCCTCTGGCGTATAAAGCGCGGCCTCACAATGGCGTTTGGGCAACGCCTCCGTACCTTCACAATGGTTCTGTTCCCAACTTATTTTCGCTGCTGTTACCGGTTTCGGAGCGGCCGAAGGTGTTTTATCTCGGGAACAAACAATACGACCCTGTCAAACTCGGCCTCAATACCGAGCCCCTCAAAGGCGCAACGCCGGGCACGAATTCAATGACGGTCCAAAGGGCAACGGCGTGATCGGCCGCAAGCTGTCCGAAGAGGAGCGTATGCAGATTATCGAGTATCTGAAGACGCTGTAAGGGAGCGGGCACTGTAGGAAATCGCTCGTGTCTCTCAATCTATGTCGTGATTCTGATTCTCAGTAATTCAATTGATTTCAGGAATTCTCGCGCGGAGGTTGGTCCGATAGTCTCGAACTTTCGGACGGCAGGGCAATGGCCGGTTGAGCTATGAGCTGTCGCGCTGGATCCACGATCAGCCAGCTCGCGGCACCAACCAGGCACAACCCAGCTGCCACTAGGAATGAGGTCGTCCAACCAAATCGTGCCGCGATCCAGGGAGTGAGCGATGCCGTGAGCGCCGCCCCCAATTGGTTGCCCATATTCATGAAGCCCGATACCGAGCCCGAGGACGCGCCAGCAATATCGGCCGTCACTGACCAGAAAGAACTCTGCGACAAATAGAGCGCACCTGCCCCCCCGGCGAGCACAACGCTGGCGAGGCGCGCGCTTTGAACCCGCGAACCGAAGGCAATAAATATCCCTGCCGCAGCGATCGAAAATGCCGCGAGCCCACAGCGTCCAACACGCAGTCCTCGCCATTTCGTCAGCCGGTCGTTGATAGCTCCTCCGAGCAGGCAGCACACCAGCATCGCCAGAAAGGGCAACATGGTGTAGAAGGCGCTTGCTTTCAAATCGAGGCCGCGTACCTTGGCAAGATAGCGGTAGAACCAACTAAAGAAGATCCAAGCAATGTAGCCGTAGCAGAAGTAGCTTACCGTGACCGCCCAAACTTCTTTGCTATGCACGACGCGCACCCAGGGCACGAGATCCTTCGGATTATTTGTCACTTCTCTTTGAGTAAGCCCGGAGCGAATCAAAGCCAACTCTGAAGGCGATACTCCGGGATGTTCGCCGGGCGTGTCGCGGGCAGCAAGGAACCAGACTGCACCGGCGGCGAATCCGATTATTGAGCAAACCCAGAACGACGACCTCCAGCCGTAATGGACCATGATGTAAGTGATGATAAGCGGCGTAAGGCCAGCGCCCGCTCCCACTCCGGCAAAGATCCAGCCGTTGGCGATGCCGCGTTCTGAGATCGGAATCCAGCGCGCGACGAATTGATTGGCAGAGGGGTAGATCACCGCTTCGCCTGCGCCCAAAAGAAAGCGGATCGCTACAAAAATGAATAGTGCGCCCGCAATTTTTGACGGGACCAGAGCGGTCAAGGCAGTGAAAACTCCCCACCATGCCACCCCCCAGGCCAGGACACGCCGCGGTCCGAAGCGGTCCGCCAGTCTTCCTCCAACGGTTTGGAAGAGTGCGTAACCAACCAGCATGGCGCTGAAAACTTTTCCGAGTTGCACATCGCTGAGTTGGTATGCGTCGGCGATGGATCCGCTCGCGATGGAAATGTTCACCCGGTCGAGATAAGAAACGGCGCTTAGGATGAACAGCCAAAAGACCAGAAACCAGCGCACGTTGCTAGTTCTCACACCATTCATCGGAGGAGGCATCGCTTATGCCGCGTGCTCGCGCAATAGCCGCGAAAGTTGGTCGGCAACGATTTTGTCTTCACCCGGCTGCAACATGAACGAGTTCATGGCCAGCCCCGGCCGATCTTCACCGGTTCCCAGCACAATCGACGGCTTTGAGCTGCGAAGCAGTTTTGATGCCTGCTGAGGCGTTAAGGAGATACGTGCCGCGTCCCACGTGATGCTCATGTGCGGCACATGATTGGCGATGTCCGGAACAAAAAACGATGTGCTGACCCCCGGAACCTTTTTGATTTCGCGGGAAATGCCCTCCAGACGATCCTGCCATTCCCTGGCCAGTGCGTCATGATCTTCCGCGAGAAAAAGTTCGAGCGCTTTGACCATTCCGATGATTTCTTCCTTGCCCACCTTCTGGCTGCGGCCCAGTGTGTCCTCGTGCGGGCTGTTGTTGAGCAGCGCGTTTGCCACCATGTCTTTGCGCCCGATCAACAGGCCAGCACATTGCGGGCCGCGAATCGCCTTGCCTCCGCTGAAGGTCACCAGGTCGAATCCCATGTTGGCGTAGTCCCAGAGATGAGAGACCGGTGGCGTATCGGCCGCGGCGTCGTTCATGCAGGGGATGTTGTGTTGTTTCGCCAGCTTGACCCATTCGTCCACTTTGATTTGTCCGGCGGCATTGGCAAAGTTGGAAAAATGCATCATCGCTGTGCGCTCATTTACGGCAGCTCGAAATTGATCCGGCGTTTCAATCTCGACCAGTTTGATCCCGGTGGATCGCAGCTGGTGATCGAACGGGTTGCGATGCGACTTCTGGATGATCACTTCCGACTTCATGCCGGTCAGGTCGGGCAGCTGACGAATCAGTGCCTCGTTTCCGCCAGTCAGAATGCCCGCCAGTCCCGATTGAATCGCCGCCGCCGCGCCCGACGTCACCAGCGCGGTGTAACCATCCGGCAGCTTGAGCATTTCCGCGATGCGCTTGCCCGCAGCTACTTCCAACTCCGGAATGCTTACAAAATGGCGCCCCGCCATAGTCATGACCGCTTCAAGCTCGGGATGGGGGAGAGAGCCGCCCAGCATGGTCATGGTTCCTTCACAATTAATAACGGTTGTAACGCCAAGCTCCTCGAAGGGGTTTCCGGTCTGTCCGAAACCGCTCACTGGAGCGCTGGCTCTCGCTGCGCGATTCCTGGCGAAAAGTTTGCGTGGCGTCAGGACGGCACTGGAGAAGATCGAACCAGAAACGATCGAGCCGGCAATGGCTCCGGCGCTGCCGAGAAAAGTGCGGCGGTTCCACTTTGAGTTGAGTCGCATGAACGAATCTCCTTGGCTGGTCACTTGCCGGGTCACTTGCCAACTGCTGCGGCGATGCAATTGATTTCCACCAGCGAATCCCCCGGAAGCGCAGCCACTGCGACGGTTGTGCGCGCCGGACCGCCATGGGGAAAATATGTCGAGAATACTTTGTGCATTCCGTCCCAGTGTTCAATCTTCACGAGGTAGACGTTCAATTGAAGGATGGTGTCCATGGTCCCGCCGCCAATTTCCACATGTTTCTTGATCTTATCCATGACCATGGTGGTGTGGGATTCGATCGTCCATTCCTTGGAATCTCGGCTATCGTGAGCGCCCTGCCCGGAAACATAAATCAAGCCGCGATGGATAATCACCGGCATGATTGCGTCTTTCTCGTTGCCGGGTTTGCCGTCGCTGTTCAGCTTCCGGATTTCACCGGCATCCTGCGCGGCGGAACTCTCAGCTAAGGCACGATTGGGCAACACGGCGGCGCTTACTCCGAAAGCGGAAAGTACGGAAGCGAACCGCGTGGCAAACGTTCTGCGAGTAACAGTTAAGTTCATGTCAGTCTCCTTTCAAATTGGCTATCGGAACTCTGTATGCGATCAGGGCAACGCGAAGCTGAAAACGTCACTGCCCGCTGCAATTGCGACGTACTGTTTGTCGGCGATTGCATAGCTCATCGGGGATGCACTGATGTCTTGCCCGGTGTTGAAGTGCCACAGCGGCTTGCCGTTTCGCGCATCCACCGCTTCAAAAGAACCGGCATCGTCCCCGAAGAACACCACGCCGCCGGCCGTTGTCATGGTCCCACTCGACGATCGTCCCACCCCGGTTTGCGGGTATTTCCAGGCGATCGAATCTGTATCCAGGTTGAACGCGACCAAAACCTTCTGGTCAACTTCGCCCGGGATGCGCTTGACTCCGGTTGAATAATACCCCCGACCCTCCTGAAAAGCCTGCGGTTTCAGAAAATACGTTTCGCACTCCTCGAGGGCCATGAAATAAACCGAGTGCGAAGATTCGCTGTAGGAAGGTGCGAACCAGTTGGTGGCTCCCGAGTAGCCGGGACAAACCCGGGTTCCCTCTGCTGTCGGCTGGATGCCGGTCAACAGCGGCCGGCCCTGCGGATCGACCCCTTTGGCCCAATTCAGCTTGTCTACGAACGCCGTTGCAGAAAGAAACTTTCCGTTGGTGCGATCGAGTACATAGACGAAGCCATTCCGGTTGGCCTCTACAAGCAGTTTTCTAGCCGCGCCCTGGTAGACCGCATCGATCAAAATCGGAGTCTCGACTGCGTCAAAGTCAAAAAGATCATGCGGCGTGAACTGAAAGTACCATTTCAGTTTCCCGGTATCCGGATCGAGCGCGAGCACACAGTCGGTGTACAGGTCATCTCCAGGCCGCACGCCTCCTTCGAAATCCGGCGCGGGATTGCTTGTGCCCCAGTAAATCGTGTTGAGTTGCGGATCATACGTCCCTGGCATCCACGTTGTTCCGCCGCCATGCAGGAAGAGTTTTCCGGGCCAACTTTCGGACCCGAATTCGCCGGGCCCCGGGATGGTCCAGAAGCGCCAGGCGAGTTTCCCCGTCATGGCATCGTAGGCGGCGACCAAGCCCCGCACTCCGTCGTCGCCGCCCGAGGTCCCCACCAGCACCTTGTCTTTAACCACAAGCGGCGCGCCGGTTGCGCCGTAATTCTTGTTCCAATTCGCATAGGGCACGTCCCAGATGAGGTTGCCCGAGCGTACATCCAGGCAGAGGAGATGGGCGTTGTCGGTTTCCATGTATACCCGGTCGTGCCATACAGCGACACCGCGATTGATGTGCCCCGATGCATCGTCGATTAAACCCTCCGAGATCGGCCAAGCATGGTGCCACACCACTCGTCCTGTACGAGCGTCAAGGGCGAAGGCATCATTCGCTGCGGTCGCCAGCATGACTCCATTAATCACCACCGGAGTGACCTCGAGCCGTTTCGTATTGCCGGCATGAAACACCCATTCCGCACGCAACCCCGAGAGATTGCCCGGGTTGATCGCGGAAAGACCACTGTAACGCCGGCCAGAATAGTCTCCGTTGTAAGAAATCCAATTCGCCGAGGGCGGTTGATTCAGCAGATCCTCCGACCGGACATCGATCGCCATGGATTTGACAGTGGGCGTATCGTTTGCCGCCTGCACTCCAAGGCACGTGAAAACGACGGTGATCAGCGCTGCCATCCGCATGGTTCGAGTCCTGCCCCAGCAAAGAATTCGGCATCCGAAAGTGCTCGCAGCGTGCTGTTTAGAGAGGCTTCGCAAGTCCCGCCTCTCGACCATCAGCTTTTCGCAAAAGCGGGTGGCAACCACCGGCCGGATACCCCAGTTCCCGCGAGATTTGCAGACCCGCTGCCTGAATCAAAGGCGCGAGCTGGCGTAAACGGGCGACTGTCATGCGAACCATGGGCGCGGTAATGCTGACGCTGGCACTCACCTCGCCCTGATGATCCCAGATAGGAGCAGCGATGCAGCGGATATGGAGTTCGTGCTCCTCGAGATCGCAGGCATACCCGTTTTTTCTCACCCGGTACAGTTCAGCAGCCAGTTCCTGGAGGTTTCCCACCGTGTTCGGGGTCAACCGCTTGAGTCCAAGTTGCGGGAGTACTCTTTCGCGCTCTTCATCGGGCATGTAAGCCAGCATGACCTTACCCACCGCCGTGCAGTACAAGGGAACGGCAGCGCCGATGCGCGAGTGGATGCGCAATTGTTCCGGTGAATCCAGTTTCTCGACGTACACTGCCGAGAGTCCGTGCCGCAAAGTCAGATGAATCGTTTCGCGGGTTTTCCGATTGAGCTCCTCAAGGTACGGGAGGCTTACCCGGCGAATATCCAGCTGGCCGAGCGCTGCCTGGCCGATGGCGAAGCACGCGATTCCCAGTTGGTAGACGCCATCTCCGCGGCAGTTCAAGAATCCTGCGCTTTCCAAGTTCGCCAGAAAGCGGTGGACAGTACTCACTGGCAGCCGCGACCGGCCCGCAACTTGTTTGGCCGTGAGGCCGTGCGGTGACTCGCTGAAAAGTTGCAGCAGCCGCAACCCGCGCTGCAGCGTCGTGATGTTGTAGCTCCGTTTGGGATGATCAGCCATGGAAAGTCGTGGTCTGCAAAATGAAAGTGCGAATTATCTAATGAAAATCGATTCTCTACAAATGTTTTCTTAGCCTACAGTCTGCCAAACTTCTTGACCGCCTCTACGATCGATTTCATCTGTTCGATCACGGGATACATCGAGTGTTCCTTGAAATCCATCTGTTGCGCGAGGGTTAGTACGTCCTGGGCCCTCGCCCTCGGCACAACCACCACACCGTCGCTGTCTGCAGCGACGATATCGCCTGCATTGACTATTACACCGTCACAGACCACCGGAATTTGGGATCCTGCGAACCGGTAGTGATGCACCGAAGTGGAAGGCACGATGCCAGTCGCGTAAACCGGAAATCCAATCTTACGCAAATAGGCTACGTCGCGGACTCCGCCATCGATCACGGCGCCCGCGTACCCCCGAGCAGCCATGGCCGTGCCCATGAGTCCGCCCATGCCTGCTATGTCCTCACCGTCCTCGACCACCATCACGTAAACGGAATCGGTGGAACCCGCATCGATGGCCGCGAGCATTCCGTTCAACGCAGAAGGATCATTGTTGCCCTCGTCCTTCTTCAACTGCACCGTCCGCGCCAAGCCGGCAAACTTTGTGGTGAAAAGCGGATGCATGCGGTGACTCATATACATTCGCTTGCCAGTCAATTGTTCCAGCGCATCCGAGACCGACGCCACTTCGACGCGGCGATAATCCGCAAGCAAAGCGTTGTCCGACTGCGATACGGTTGTTCCGTTGGACTGCGCCGGAACAAGTTCGGCTCCACAGAAGATGGCACATAGAACCCCAATGGACAGAAGAGATACCGTAAGAGAGTGGGATTTAACAAACCGGCGAAACTTGTTCATTTCGTCCTCCAGGCTGTATATATGTGCGCGGACTCTAACATGGTTTTCCGCCATGCGGAAGAGCCAATCCACTGATTGCCAATCTATGATCCAGAAGGAGCAGATATGAAAATTATGATACGCACCAGAACAGCCCGGCTGCTTATGTCGGCCCTTGCCATCGCACTAACCGTTAGCACTGTGGCACGGCCGGGCTTTGCCCAGGAGCGAAAAGCTGTGAATCTATCCTCGACCAGAGGACTTCCTTTCAGTGACGGAATCGTCGCCGGAAACACGCTGTATGTCGCGGGCCAGGAGGGGACGGACGCGTCCGACAAACTGGTTGCAGGGGGAATTGTTCCCGAGACGACTGCGGCGCTTGAGAATATCAAGAAGGTGTTGCAGGCCGCCGGCTTCGAACTGAAAGACGTCGTCAGCGTTACGGTGTATCTGGCCGACATTCATGAGTTTCCGGACATGAACAAGATTTATAGGGGCGTGATGCCCGATCCCAAGCCGGCTCGCGCCACCATCCAAGCGGCGGCGTTGGTCAATAACGCTCGAATCGAAATCTCGGCCATCGCCGTGAAACAGAAATAGCTCGCGCCTGTGCCGTCTGGAATTCTACGATGCGGGTTTTGGGTATGTGATTTCGGCTCGGGATCCGCCATCATGCAACTCGCCGTGCTTTCGTGTTCTAGTTCGCGGGCGCCAATTCATCCACGGGGTGAGCTGGCTCTGACGAGATTTCAATGCTCTCAAGCTCCCGATTACATTCCGTGCTGGCGGTAATGCTAGTGGTGCTGTCGGCTGCCAGTAGCTTCGCCGCCTGGCCGCAGACCCAGCCACCAGGCCTCCGGCAGAAGGGCGCTAAGCCGGACTCGGCGCGGGGCAGGCAGATTTTCGCGTCGACTTGTGCAAACTGCCATGGTCTGGACGGCAGAGGCGGTGAACGCGCGCCCAACATTGTCGAGAATCCAAAAGTTCAGAAGCTGTCTGATGCAGGGATCGCACACATCATCGAGAATGGCATTCCCGGCGCCGGAATGCCGGCTTTCCACTCTCTCGAAGCTGCTGACGTCCAAGCGGTAGTCGCGTACGTGCGTACTCTTCAGGGGACAAGGCAAACGGTGAAGCTGCCCGGCGATCCACTTCGTGGGGAGACGATCTTCTTCGGGAAGGCGGGATGCTCCGGTTGTCACATGGCCGCTGGCAAGGGCGGCTTTATCGCCTCCGATCTCTCCGGGTACACCCACAGTCATACGGCAGAGCAGATTCGCCTTGCGATCACCAGCCCTGCCCCTGGCAACGACCGGCAGGCGCGATTGGTGACAGCAATTACTCGCGGCGGCGAGAAAGTCGTCGGCAGAGTTCGCAATGAAGACAATTTCTCGCTGCAATTACAAACGCTCGATGGGACTTTCTATTCTGTAACCAAGTCAGAGCTGCAGGGACTGGAATACAATTCGCAAACCCTTATGCCCTCTGACTACAATTCCACGCTCAGTTCCGACGATCTGAACGATATTGTCAGCTATCTGATGAAGGTGGCCAACGTCGGAGCTGGCGAGGTGGTAGTTCCATCAGAGTTTGAAGACGAATAATCGTGCCGTCTTCCCTTCGGACTGATGGTCAGTCAAGTAAAGCTCAACCGTTTATTTCACGAGAGAGGCACTCTTATGAATCGCAGCATGAAAATCTTGAGCACTCTGATCATCGCAACCTCATCGCTGCTGGCGTTTGGAGTGCTTCGTGTCCTGGCCGCACCACGCTCGCCGCGGGAATTTAAATTGCAAGCCGAATCGCTCCACTTTTGGGATTTTGTGGATCCCAACGCCAAACTCGGCGTTGTGGGCACAGGCTTTGGCTTTACCGAAGGTCCGGTGTGGGACGAAACGGGGTTCCTCTACGTAAGCGACGAAACCATCAACAAGATTTTCCGGCTTTATCCCGACGGCAAGAAGGAGGAGCTGATTGCGCTAGGCGATCCCGACGGCAACACTTTCGACCGGCAGCATCGCCTGATCGACTGCGCCAGCGTGTTGCGAGCGATCATCGAAGTAACTCCCGACGGAAAATACAACATCCTGGCGGATCATTACGACGGCAAGAAGCTGAATAGCCCAAACGATGTGATCGTTGGTCCGGATGGCGCGCTTTATTTCACCGATCCAAATATGGACTTGGTAGCCGGAGAGAAGCAGGAAATCCCGTTTCAGGGCGTCTACCGCCTCGACGCCAAAGGCAACGTGACCTTACTCACCAAGGACCTCACACAGCCGAACGGCCTCGCATTTTCGCCGGACGGCAGTCACTTCTACGTCGATGACAGCGAGAAGAGAAACATTCGCGTGTATGATTTCGCCGCCGACGGAACTCTCACCAACGGCCGCATCTTCGGCGAGGAACCCGGCGGGAAGGGCGACGGCGTGCCCGATGGAATGAAAGTGGATAAGAACGGGAACCTCTTTGTTACAGGGCCGAAAGGCATCTGGGTCTGGGACGCCAAAGGCAATCACCTTGGAACTATCGTCATGCCCGAGCAGCCTGCGAATCTGGCCTGGGGCGACAAGGACCATCGCACTCTCTACGTCACGGCCACAACATCGGTCTACCGGCTGGCGATGAAGACGCAAGGCTTCGTGCCGTATCGATGACGAAACTGCGCCTCGGTCAGATTTGCCTCACCAACCCTTGATTCGTCGCCTCGTTGTTGCGAACCAACAGCAAGACCAGAATCATGCCCCCTAACGGAACCAGGCCCGCAATAACGATAATGGGGTCGAAAGAATGCGTGCCGGTGGCCAGTCGGGCATCGGAAAAGTAACCGATCAGTTTGAAGGCAACAATCGTTCCAATGCCGGCCCCCGTACCGCTCAACCCGCTCACTGATGCCACCGACTCGCTGTTATAAAGATCCGACGGCAACACGTTGGCCATAATGGTGAAACCCGCGTAGGTAAAGGTCGCGATTGCAAACAGAAGGGCAATCAAGTAGACGTTGGTCGTGAAAATCGTAGGGATGAGCATGGTCATGCCGATGCCGCCATAGACCATAGGCATTTTGCGCGCCCAACCCAGCGACCATCCCCGCTCAATCAAATAGCCGGAAATGCCGCCCGCGAAGAAGCTCCCGAGATCGGCAGCGATAAACGGAATCCATACGGCAATCAATCCACTCCGCAGATTGATTCCTTTGGCGACCAGGTAAATGGGGAACCATTCCGTGATGAAAAAGAAAACCGGGTCGGTAGACGCCTTCGCAATGATGATGCCCCAGGTCTGCGGAATCTTCAGCAGTTCACTCCATCGAGCCGGAGATTTAGTTTCTCCAGGCGTCTCCGAAGCGTTCCTGTCGGCGACGATCATTTCGAGCTCAGCGTGGCCGATGCGCGGGTGCTGCTCGGGCGGGTAGTACAGCCATCGCCATACGATCAACCAGAGAAATCCAAGAATGCCCGGGATCATGAATGCCGGGCGCCATCCCCAGCGGAAATAAATCCATAACACAATAAATGGAGCGACGGCTCCGCCAATCGAGGAACCGCTGTCAAAAAGTGCGGTGGCCAGCCCACGCTCGCGCTTGGGAAACCATTCCGACACGGCTTTCGTCGCGGCCGGCCAATTGGCCGATTCGCCCGCACCCAACAAAAAACGGAACGTAGCGAAGCTATAGAAGCCGGTCGCCAGCGACGTCAACATCGAGACCACCGAATACCAGATCACGGTCAGGGTCAGGCCGCGGCGCGTGCCAACGCGGTCGATGGTCCTGCCGAAGACAGTTTGTCCGATCGAATACGCCACTCGGAACGCGATCGCGATATTCGCATAGTCCGAGTTCGTCCAGTGATACTCGATCTTCAGATAAGGCGACAGAAGTGAAAGAGTCTGTCGGTCAATGTAATTGATGACCGTTGAGGCAAAGAGAAGGCCACCGATCCACCAGCGCAGTGAACGGATCGGCTTTCGGGAGGTCATGTGTGCCTGTCGAAGTGA
This sequence comes from Candidatus Sulfotelmatobacter sp., assembly GCA_049517555.1. GTDB lineage: Bacteria > Acidobacteriota > Terriglobia > Terriglobales > Acidobacteriaceae > Sulfotelmatobacter. The sequence goes on from JBEKRY010000081.1 coordinate 28,158, forward strand.
ATATCGAAGTATGCCTATCGAAGAGTGCCGGTTGAAGACCCGGCGCTAAGAACCAACCATGATCTGCGATCGCTCATCCAGCGCCTTTTGTAGCGCGGGGCTCAGGAGCGAAGCCGAGTGCTTATCGAGATAGATGGTGGCGTTCGGATGCACGCGCAGAATCGATGCCGGCGCCATGGGGCTGATCGCACCTTCAAAGCAAGCCTTCACTGCCTGGGCCTTGCGCGGACCAGGCACGACCGCCAGAATCTCGTTGGCCTTGAGAATCTGGCGCGCCGACATTGAAATGGCGCGCTTCGGCACCTGGGAAATATCGGCGAACCACGCTTCCCCCACCTGCTGCTGCCTGCAGGCTTCATCCAGATTCACGATGATGTAAGGGTCCTCAACCTGGAAGTCGGCAGGTGGATCGTTGAACGCGATGTGTCCATTCTCGCCCACACCGAGGAATGCAATGTCCACTGGCGCCGAAGCCAGTTGTTTGCCCACGCGATGCACCACTTCATGCGGATCCGCGGCGTCACCGTCGAGCAAGTGGTAATGCACAATTCCCGTTTTCTGTACCAATTGTTCCAGCAGCATTTTGCGGAAGCTTCCCGGATGGGCAACCGGCAAGCCGATGTATTCATCGAGATGGAAAACGTCCACCTTGCGCCAATCAATCCCGGGCGTCTTCGTCAAAGCATCCAGAAATTCAAGTTGCGATGCAGCGGTTGCTGCGATGATCCGTGCATGGCCACGCTCGGCAATGGCACGGCGAATCGCAGCTGCCGCTTGTTCGGCGGCCGCCCGGCCTAGCGCCGCGCGATCATTGAATACTTTAAGCAACATAAAGAATTCCGCCGGCATAGTGCAGGAATTTTGCGCTCTTGAACCGGCAAATTATACAAAGAACCAAGTTTCATTCCGTGAAAGCGGCCTGCTTCCTGGCTGCGTAGCATTTCCGACAGCCCCTCAATGAAGAAGCGAGAAGCTGATAACGTCACTTCCGGCAGCAATCGCCACGTACTGCACTCCATCGACCGCGTAACTCATCGGCGAAGCGCGGATGCTCTGACCTGTGTTGAACTGCCAAAGAGCAAGGCCGGTTCGCGCTTCAACCGCTTCTACACCTCCAGTATCATTCGCGAAAAATACCAAATCGCCGGCCGTGGTGAGCGTCCCGCCCCAGGAGTTGCCGTGGCCGACTTGAGGATAGCGCCAAACAATCTTTCCCTCGGGCACGGAGTAGGCCAGCAGAACTTTTTGCGCGTGGTCATCAGTTGCCTGCTTCGTGCCCGTACCGTAGTAGGTTTCGCCTGGAGCAAACGGTTGCGGACGAGCGAGGAAGACACTACAACTCTCCAGCGCCATCACATAGAAGAATCCGGTGTCGGGATTGTACGAAGGCGAAAACCAATTCGTGGCGCCGTCGATGCTCGGACAAATGTCGGTGCCCGTCGCGCTCGGTATTCGGCCCGACAATATGGGGCGACCCGAAGCGTCAATCCCTTTCGCCCAGTTCAGCTTCTCAACAAACGGCGTTGCTTTGAGGAATTTTCCGTCGGTCCGGTCGAGAACATAAAGAAACCCGTTGCGGTTGGCCTGCACCAGCAGATGACGAGCTGCGCCCTTTGCCTGGAGGTCCACCAGCACCGGTGTTTCGTTGGCGTCGTAGTCGTACAGGTCGTGAGGTGTGAACTGGAAAAACCACTTCAACGCACCAGTAGCTGGGTTCAGGGCTAGGACGCATGCGGTATACAGGTCGTCACCGGGGCGAGTTTCTCCCACAAAATCAGGAGCCGGGTTGCTGGTCGTCCAGTAGAGAGTATCCAGCTTGGGGTCGTAGGTGCCAGGCATCCAAGTCGTGGCCCCGCCATGGAGGTAGGAATCGCCGGGCCAACTGGAAGATCCAAACTCCCCCGGCCCAGGAATGGTCCAGAAACGCCATTTCAGGTTGCCGGTGGCGGCATCGTAAGCGGCCAGAAAACCGCGCACGCCGGAATCTCCGCCAGACGTCCCTACGATCACTTCATCCTTCACAATCAGCGGAGCGCTGGTTGCGCCGTAGTGTTTTGCTTTGTCGGCGTAGGTCACATCCCACAGCTGGCGTCCCGAGCGCGCATCGAGACAAAGCAGGTGGGCGTCGTCAGTTTCCATGTAGACGAAGTTCTTCCAGACTCCGACTCCGCGGTTGTGATGAGCCGCAGCATCATCCAGCAACCCAGTGCTCACCGGACGCCCGTGATGCCAAATAACCCGCCCGGTTCGGGCATCGAGCGCAAACGCATCGTTGGCCGAGGTCACATACATTACGCCACCGACGACCACGGGAGTCATCTCCAGCCTCTCGGAATTGGAAAGATGGAAGATCCACGAGGCCCGAAGCTGCGCGACATTTGCAGATGTGATTTCGTGCAGGCTGCTGTAACGTCGCCCGGTGTAGTCGCCGTTATAGGAGGTCCAGTTGGCGGCGGGGGGTTGCGTAAGCAGATCGTCCGCGCTCACGTTCATGTCGGCAACCACGGGAGCTTGCCCCTGTTGTCCCGCGGCGGAACCTACAGACAAGAAAACTGCCAATGCAAGTACGGTGACCTCTTTACAAAATAATTTCATGTCAGTGAGTTTCGCCCGAGCCGACTGAAACTTCCTGAAGAGAACCGCGATCCAGTCCGTTGCCGTCTTCCAGATGAAGTGAAATCCGGGCGGGCTTTGCAGAAGGTGTTACCTCTGTCTCCAGTTCGACGAGGGTGGTTGGGTCTACTTCGGTTAGAGGCATGGTTGCGACGCTGCCACCGTGTTCGTCGTAGAAGTGCGCGACCAAACGTCCTGCGAAAAACACTCCGAAGGAACCGGACAGCCGAATCCCACCTTTCTCCAATCGGATTGCTCGAAGCGGACGTACGACAATGCCAGCCTCTTCCGCGCCGTGGAATCCGTCGCCAGTGCGGGTAGGAAACCACTCCGTATCGAGATCGCGAGTTTCGCCCGGCTGCAACCGCACCAGAGGGCTGTTGATCTCGGCCTCCAGATAACGCGGGACTCCGTCGCCTCCAGAAGTCAGCGAAGGCTCACCCTCGGGACTCAATCTCGCCTCGGGGCCATTCATCCAAAAAATAACCGATGCCTTGCCCGGATAGGTTTCGTTCTTTTCGTAGCGGAAACGTTCGACCATGGCATAGCGGCTTTCTCCATCCACCACCGCCAGCCAGCCGGGCTTCGAGTCGAGCCACAATTCGGCGGCCATGTGCGCGTAGTGCAGCGCGAAGAGACCGTCGTCCCGGACCGAAACGGCTGGATTCTCTGCCGGACCAAACCGAACGTGGTAGCGGTTGAGATAGCTGCTGAATGGATTCACCGGAGTGAAGGTCCAGAAATTGCTGTTGCTGCGCGAGGGATTCGTCGGGTCCGCAGTGTTGTACTGCGAAACAGATTGCATCGACCACTCGATAACGTGTCCCGTTTTGTTTTGCATGGTTGCGTGAAAGCGGATTCGCGGTGAATCGGCGTCCAGGTGAATCGTGCGCCGGATCTGAATCCCGGTCTGAGGATCGGCGGGGCCAGTCAGTTCAATTTCGCATTCGCGCCCTTCCGAAACCTTTCGAAAGGCGTAGGGCCCGTCATCGATCAAATCGGAATTACCCACCCAGTGCTGCTCATCGTCGTTTCCTTCTGGCAACAGCCAGAGCTTGTCGCCGCCGTAGTTGAACCATCGGGATGGGTCGGGCGGCAGGTATTTTCCTTCGTACTTAGGATTCACGAAAAGGAAAGAGTGTCCCGCGAAAATCACCTGCATGAGCCGTCCGCCATTTTGCGGCACGATTTCCAGCTGTACCCAGCGGTTGGAAAGTTGTTGGGCGCTCCAACCCTTGTAATTCGTGGCCTCGACGCGGCAAGACGAAGCGGGCTGATTCGGCTGACCTGCTGCCTGGGCAAGAGCAAGGTTCAGGTTCAAGAAGCAGGAAAGCAAAACGATTGCGAAAGACCGCATCATGTTCTCACCCCGGGATACGACACCCCATGATACCCCGCCGTCAACGATAGTATTTTCCCATCTGCCGGCGAATATTCCTGAAATCCTCTCCCGCTGAATGCCAATCGCGACGAGGTTTCAAGAACGAAATGAAAACCAATGAAACGAAATAATTTGATTTGCGTCAAGCAGATTCTGTGATATATCAAGTTTTCGGTTATGAGAAGCGCGACATGACTTGGCGAGTCGTCCCGAGGGTTGGATTGGTGCTGATGTTTTTCGCTGCAGTCGGCACGGCCCTGTGCCAAGTATCGAACACCGAACAGTTCTCTCCCACCTCTAAACAGGAAAGCAGAGGAAAAAGTGTTTTCGAAGTGACATGTGCGACATGCCATGGGCTCGACGCGCGCGGGGGTGAACATGCCCCTGACATAGTCCGCCGGACCGAGGTGAAGACGCTGTCAGATCAGGCGCTGCTCAACCTGATTCACGACGGCATTCCGCAGCGTGGAATGCCCGGATTCAGCGATATGGGTGCGGAAGACAGCCGAGCCGTGGTTGCATACTTGCGCTTCTTGCGAGGAACTCCACAAGGCGACTCCCAAGGCCCCGCCGGGACTATGCAAGGAGATCCAATTCGCGGCCGGAATATCTTCTTCGGAAAGGCCGGCTGCTCAGCTTGTCATCAAATCGCGCGCCGCGGAGAATTCACCACCGAAGACCTCGCCGAATTCGCGCGAGGTCATCAAGTCAATGAGATTCGTGAAGCGATTCTCAATCCAACCGGAAGCCCGCAGGAGGTCTGGTCGGTTACATCCTGCGCGAGGCTGGCGCCCCGAACGTTCCCTCATCTACCACTGGAAAGGATGAGGAGCCTCATGTTCAGAATTGAATCGCGAGCAACAAACGTGAAAAGGCTCCTGCTGTTCTCAGTGTTGCTGGCACATGGGCTCTGCGCGCAGGACCGGCAAACAGATCCCACATGGCTGCATCGCTACGTTCCAGACCTATCCGAGAGCAATGCAGGCCTTACTTCACCAACTTGCCACTACCAGGCTGTTGTCGGGGAAGGTGACAAACAGAGCCAGTCCCTCCAAACCGTAACTCGCTTCGGGGAAGTCACTCTGGATCCGAATGGTAGTTGCAAAAGCGTAAGCTACGACCGCCAGGAGGAAATTTATTTCGTGGTCGAGGGCGGAGGCGTCCTGCACTACATTCTGCACGATGACGATCAGGTGCAAGCGTTGCGCAAGCACGACTTCACGTACCTGCCTCCGGGCGTGAAACATTCACTTGTCAACAATACAGAGCAGCCGCTGCGCGTGCTGGTTATGGGGTTCAAGATTCCGTCATCAATTTCAATTGCGGCGCCCTCGCCACGTCCGAAGGTCGCAAACCTTGAGGAATCTAAGGAGGAGACCGTCAGCGGTCATCCCAACTCAGTCCTGTATAAACTTCTGATCGGACTGCACACCGGCAAGCGAGACTTGATTGATCAGGCCTACGTGATGGACAGTTTCTTCTGGATGGATTTCGCTCCAGGCGGCACGAACTGGCCTCACCACCACGAGGCAGCGGAAGAAATCTACCTGGTGATAGATGGCCAGGGAGAAATGGTAGCGGGCAGTGGCACGGACGGCATCGAAGGCCGTTATCCCGCGAAGGCGGGAGACGCTTATTATTTTCGTCCCAATTGTACAGTCGGCTTCTACAACCAGAACAAACCGGGGGCCAATGCCTATATCCTGGCCGTTCGAGCACGCGTCCCATTGCATGAAGATGAAGAGTAGGTAGTCAATCCTTAGTTAGGTCAACCCTGGAGGTGTCGAAAATGCATTCCTTGAATTCGAGCCGGCGGTCGTTCATGAAATATGTAGCGGCCGCCCCGCTGCTCAGCCAGATCGCGATGTCTGACCTTTACGCGAAGGCAGCCAGCGCCGTGGGCAGAGACCTTCGGCAAAATGTCTATACACGCCTTGGGGTAAAAACTGTCATCAATTGCCGAGGCACGTGGACCTATCTCAGTGGGTCTCTGGAGTTTCCTGAGGTTCGTGAAGCCATGATCGAAGCGGGCCAGTATTTCGTAAATATGCTCGATTTGCAGCATGCGATTGGCCGCCGCTTGGCCGAACTCACAGGCGCCGAGTCCGGGATGATCACCTCCGGTGCCGCTGGCGCCATGGCGGTCTCAACCGCGGGATGCATGGCCGGCACCGATGACAAGCTCGTCTGGCAGCTTCCCGATACCACCGGCCTCAAGAACGAGGTGGTCATGTCCGGCGGCCGCAGCGCTTTCGATAGCGCGATCCGTCTGACCGGCGCGAAACTGGTGCTTGCCTATTCGCCAGAAGAACTAGCCAACGCCATCAACCAAAACACGGCCATGATCTACACCACTCACCTGGGCGATGAACTGCAAAAAGAACTCGCGATCGCGAAGGATCATAAGGTTCCGCTGCTCCTCGACGATGCTGCGGGCATTCCTCCTGCGGACAACGCCAAGCTCTACGCCCGGATGGGAATTGACCTCTACACGTTTTCCGGCGGGAAAGGCCTGCGCGGGCCGCAATGCAGCGGCGTACTTCTCGGCCGAAAGGATCTGATCGAAGCTGCCATCATGAACGCCAGCCCGCGCGAGGGAGCCGTGTGCCGCCCCATGAAGGTTGGAAAAGAAGAAATGATCGGCTGCCTCACCGCTCTTGAAACCTGGCTGAAGATGGACGATAAGAAACTCTACCGCGAGTGGAATGATCGCGTGGACAGCATCAGAAAGCTGGTCGAGACCGTGCCGGGGGTGAAAACAGAGATCTACATTCCCGATGATGGGAACCGCTATCCCACGCTGAAAATCTCCTGGGATCAGCACGCCTGGGGCTTTACCATCGCCGACTGCGTGCAGGCTTTACGTGCCGGCGACCCGGTCATCGAAGCGCTCGGTGCCGATAATCCTAGCCTGGTAAAGACGGTTCGCGAAGGCAAACCGAATCCGACCCGTAAGGAGCGGCCGGAAGCCACCCACATCGAATTAGTTTCCATGACCATTCAGCCAGGCGAAGAGGTGATCGTGGGACAAAGATTGCGCAGCATTTTGGGAGCAGCGCAAAAGAAAGCGCCCGCAGCCTAGAATTAAGGTCTGGCTACGCGTTTCGCCTTTCAATAACCGAGGGTCGGCTCCAATGAAATCACTGTTGGTTGGGTTGTTGCTATGGTCCGCCGTCGGCGCTCAAGCACAGGCGGGCGCGAAAGTCCTTTCCTCGGAAACCTCCGCGGCGCATGGTGCTGCTCCGTCAAGTGTGGATGCCGGAGACTACGTCTACGTCTCCGGTCAGGGCCCGCGCAGCACGGATGGTTCATTGCCCCCAACTTTCGCGGCCCAGGTCCGGCAGGCACTCACGAACTTGAAATCGGTAGTTGAGGCCGAAGGCTTGACGATGGATCACGTCGTCTACACCACGGTATACCTTACCGACATCCGCCAGTACGAAGAGATGAATCGCGTCTATGGAGAGTTCTTCGGGAAGATTCCGCCAGCTCGCGCTGTTCTGGGCGTTGCCGGACTTCCTGATCCCCCCATTCAGATCAACGCTGTCGCAGTGCGCAATCTCTCCGAGAGGCGAGCAGTCTATCCACCGAACTACAAGTCAGACGAGCCTTTTTCGCCGGGCATTCTCACTCGGGATCGCCTGTTCGTTTCTGCAATGCCCGGCCGCAAGACTTCAGATGATCCGGCAGCCCAGGTCGACTTCGCACTCGACCAAATGAAAGCAGTCGTCGAGGCGGCCGGTTTGAGCCTCGGCCACATGGTTTTTGTGAACCCCTACCTGACGACGCAGTTCCCGTCACGGATCATGAACCAGCATTATGCCCAACGATTCGAGTTCGGCAACACCCCAGCGCGGGCTACGATCGAAGTGTCGAGCCTGCCCCACGGCGCGCAGATCGAATACACGGGCGTTGCCGTCCGAGACCTGAAGGAACGTCGTGCCATCCGTCCCAAGAACATGCCGCCCAGCCCGACGGCAAGTCCCTGTGTCTTCGCCGGCGATACGTTATATTGTTCCGCGAAGAGCGGCTTCATCCCCGGACCGAACGGCGGAGTCTACACTTCGACGACAGCCGTGCAGCTCCGTCAGACCATGCGCAACCTTCTGGACAATCTTGAGGAAGCCGATATGGATTTCTGCCAGGTTGTGTCCACGAATGTCTACCTCGACGATATGGCCGACATGCCGGAGTTCGACGAAGTGTATGGGAAATATTTCCGCGCTGAGTTACCTGCACGAACCACCATCCAGCAGATTGCGCCTGCCGAACGCAGCCCCGACAAAGATGGACATTACCCCGACCTGGAGCAGATCTCCCTCATCGCTGTCCGACGCGACTGCCATCGCTGACGGAATTCGAGCACACAAACATAGGGCCTGGAGAAGTCGTTTAATTCTCATGACGCCCAGCGGGAGACCGGTGAAGCCGGGGCGTCATGCAACTTGTGGACTCAATTGTTCCACCGGCGGTCTTGGAGGGATTCGCAGCGCTGAGCCAATTGGCGGAACCCACTCTTCTCGGCGCGATTTTGCGTGCTTCTGGGGGCTTGACTGTTTATTTTTGATTGCTGATTGTGTTTCGGGCGAATGGGCCAACAGCTCCCGAAATCGCAGTCTGGCTTTGTACAGTTGTGATTTCGAATTGCCCACAGAGCAACTGAGCATCTCCGCGATTTCCTGGTGCTCGTAGCCCTCAATTTCGTGGAGCAGGAAGATGGTCCTGTATCCGGGCGGAAGCTGTTGCATGGCGCGGGCCAAGGCAACCCGGTCGATGCAGCCGGCCAGCGATTTATCTCGGGTTCCGTATTCGCGTCTTTTTTTGGCGCCGTGCATGTCGCTCTGCGGTTCGTCCAGCGAAACCAGGTTCAGCGAATTCTTGCGAAAATGCATCAGCACAGTGTTGACCGCAATCCGGTGAAGCCAGGTGGAGAACGCCGAATCTCCGCGAAATTTCGCGATCTTGCGAAACACTTGCAAAAATGTGTCCTGGGTGAGATCTTCCGCTTCCGCGGCATTGCTGGTCATGCGCAGACACACAGAGTATATCCGCGATCTGTGCGCCTGAAATAGCGCGCCAAATGCGTCCGAATCTCCCTCTTGCGCAAGCTTGACCAAATCAGATCTCAGAGCCGCAGTCGCAGAGTCGTGGTTCACGACGGTCTCCTTTGAAGAAGTCCAATGGAGGGCTGACATGACGAAGTGAAGGTTGTCGGAATCATGCTTGAGAGTAGCGGTGGAAGCAAGGAATGATCTATCCTGTGCAGTCAGTATCGGATTCCAGTTGTTGCAGTACCGGGCGTACGACGGGAATTTACCTTCAATCATTAAGACTGAGATCGCGTCACGCTCTCAGAAAACGTAGTGAAACGCTTTCGGATAAATACCCACTCAGCACGATAGACCGCACCGGCGCTAGTGCTTTATTCCTTCAGTAGCCCCAACGCGAGGGGCGGAAGGTAAGCGTTGGCCTCGAACCTCCCTGTTTGTTGCCAGCGCTTGCCTCCTTCACTACTGCAGTAAGCGATACGTTCGTCGATACGACAGTCGTTCAACGCGCCGGTCAGCGCAATCAAGATTGTCACGAAACTCGCCTGGGTCCCCTTGAGCTGCAGCCTTCAAAGGAGCTACCGGCGCGGCTTTTCCCTCGCGCTTGCCTTGCGGAGATAGAGGAAGAACTGACCAATTCTGCTCAGACAGCGACTCCTGGAACTTGATAAGTTGGCTGGAGTATCAGGGGGGTTCTCATGAGCGCATTTCGTATTCTGCTGGCAGATGATCATCCAATATTCCGGTTCGGTTTGTCCTCGCTGCTTGGATCTCACGAAAACTGGGCGGTGTGTGGAGAAGCCGCGGACGGAAGGGATGCGGTCGAAAAGTGCAGGCTATTGAAGCCTGATGTGCTTATTCTGGACATTTGCCTTCCGATGTTGAATGGCTTGGAAGCGGCCCGGCAGGTCCTGAAACACGATCCGGCCCAGGCGATCCTGATCCTGACCGCGGTGGACTCCGAACAGGTGATCCGGGATTGCCTGGAAGCGGGCGTTCGCGGTTGGGTCTGTAAGTCCGACGGGACTGCGGATTTGACGACCGCAGTCGAGGCCATTCAACGACGTAAGAGCATTTTCAGTTCGCGAGTGTCCAATCTGATCATGGACGGATACAAACGCCATCGCGTGGATCCGGACGCGGCCAGGATGCCAAAATTATCGCCACGGGAACGCGAAGTTGTGCAATTGGTAAGTGAGGGCAAGGCCTCCAAAGAAGTCGCCGCAATCCTGCACGTGACTTTGACAACGGCGGAAACACATCGAAGCAACATCATGCGCAAGCTGGATCTCCATTCGATCGCGGAGTTGGTGCTGTATGCGGTGAGAAACGAAATTGTGCACGTGCACTCTGCGTCGGTTCTGCGCTTCCCCACTCCGCCAGCGGAGCCCAGCCGACCCCGCGCAACTTCGGAGTACGAGGCGCTTCCAGTCGCTGTCAACGGCCGCAGGGACGTTGGGCGCAGCTTTAACTGAGACCGGAGCTTTACCTGAGAATCGAGAGCGTGCCTCGATTCGGGCGGAAGGCGATGAGTCCGTGTTGCGTCCGCCCGGCTCTCCACCTCGACCTGGAACGGCAGTAGCACCGTCCCAGAAGGGCGAGCTAAACGGGCCGAAAGTAGTGCTTGGGTCTTGCTGAAAAACTCGTTTCTATGTCTCTAATTCCTGCGGCGGCTAAGGCCGGGGTTGATTTTGCACGACTCACGGCGCGGCTTGAAGGCGCGCCCTTGCAAAGCATCAGCACCCGAACTTGAGTCTTCACAACCTGCTAAACGATCTTGACGCTGGATGCACGGTGGCTCAAACTCGTAGTCGATTTCAACCCCTACTGCCAGGCGGTAATCTTGTGGAAAGTGATCAATTTTGAACAGACAGGTAGTTCTCGGCCTGCTTAAACTCTCCTGATCATGGTTGCGGCGTCGCAGACGATGCCTGGTCTCCGATGGGACGTCCGAGCCGCGGTGGGTTTGCAGTGCGTTGAGCGTCGCTCCACGTCGAGCCAGAGCCAACTTGCAACCGTTGAGGAGATGTGGGCATGGACTCCCCCACTGTGTTGTGCGTCGACGATCTGATCGAGGTCCTGGAGCTGCGCAAAGCGGTTCTGGAAGCTCATGGTTATCGCGTCAAGATCGCGTCCAGCAGCTACGCCGCGATGAAGCTATTGGAGGACGCCCCAGTGGCCGCGGTTCTGCTGGAGTACAAGCATGAAGGCATGGACGCAGAAGCTGTGGCCTGCCATATCAAGCAACGGTTCCCTAGCCTGCCCATCATCCTGCTTTCAGCGTATTCCGAGATGCCAGAGCGGATCCTTTGGCTGGTGGACGAATATGTCATGAAGAGTGAACTGCCGGAACGGCTGGTGCCCATCATCGAACGGGTGAATGCCCACGCACAACAATCAAACCAACGCCGCCACCATGGCGGGGAAGCTGCATAAAGTCTTTTCCCGGAATCACCTTTGTTTCCGGGCCACCGCATTTCAGCATTCCCTCGTGTGAGCGATCTTGCTCAGACTTCTCTCTGCCCATCTGGCATCCTTCACTTAGCTGAGTTCTGGACCGAACGTTCCGAGTATGTTGCTCAGCTGGGATCGCTGGCGCGACCGGCGATAGCTATGTCGGTGCAGTAAAGAGGTCACAGTTGGGATCACAAAGGTCGTACGCGGTCGGGGAAGTCTGGGGTCAATACAACAATTACCGGGCGGACGGTTTGCTGGGGTCCGCGATCGTTCACGTTGTACTGTTGGGACTCATCGCTGCAAGCGCCGTCATGGGGCATCAGGTCGTCGTCCAAGCGGCCAAGCGGAGAGAGGTTGTAATCCTCACTGCACCTGCTCCTGACTCCTACATTTTTCAGACATCGAAGAAAGTGGTCGGAGGGGGTGGGGGTGGGGGAGATCACGATCCTCTGCCCGCGTCCAAAGGAAGGCTCCCCAAATTCGCGAAGACGCAGATCACGCCGCCACAGATCGTAGTTCGCAATATGGCGCCGAAGCTGGCAGTGGAGCCCACGGTCATGGTGCCGCCACAAGTGCTACTTGCCGAGAATCACATGCCCAACCTCGGGATTCCATCGGCTGCAGTTCTACCAGGAGCTCCACCTTCTAACGGCACCGGAACTGGAGGGGGTATTGGATCCGGTTCTGGCGGCGGTGCAGGGGTTGGACACGGCGCGGGCGTTGGAGCCGGCAGCGGTGGTGGCATGGGGGGCGGCGTGTTTAAGGTCGGCGGCGGAATATCGGCTCCGCAACCAGTGTCGACGCCCGATCCTGAATACACGGACGAGGCCCGCACTGCGAAAAGGCAGGGTGTTTGCACGCTGTGGTTAATCGTCGATGCAGCCGGTCGTCCGCGCGACATTCGGGTTGTGCATGGGCTTGGGTTCGGACTGGATGCCAAGGCGATGGAGGCCGTGCAGCGATGGCGCTTTGATCCTGCCCTGAAAGACGGAAAGCCAGTGACCGTACAAATGAGTATCGAAGTCGAATTCAAGCTTGACTAAGAAAAAACGAGACCTCCTACACGTGTGCAGAGCTCGATCAGAAGGCGATATGGTGGGAACCTGCAAAAACTGAGAGCAATGGCGGGCCGGGCGGACGGGGGATTGTTGATGGTAAGCATCCGGCCGCGCCATCGGAGCAAAACGACCGTTGAGGCCGCTTCACCGCTTGTTCAAACGACCCTACAACCGTGGCATATGTGGCGATGTTCAAAATTGCTCAGTTCCTGAAATAAGGCTCTGCGCGCCCTGTTGCGATTCTATTTTATGTATTCGCACAGGCCAGGACTCTGCAATCCAGTCGGGGCAACCCAGACCCTGCTGCCACCATCGAACCCGTGCCCAGTTAATGAAAAGAATAGTTGGTCTTATGTTCAACCTGAGAAACGGTATCGCCTTTTGCTGTTTGAGTTCACTCTCCCTTGTTCTTGGCGGTTGTGGTGGAGGGTCGAGCATGGGATCCGGTTCCGGGCAGGGTACTGTTCAGCTCGCTATCGAAATGGCCGGTGCTGGCGGAGGCACGATCAGCAGCACTCCTGTGGGCATCAACTGCGGGCAAGTGTGCAGCGCGAGCTTTACCAGCGGGACTCAGGTAACACTCACGGAGACTGCCGGTACTGGTTCATCTTTCGTCGGATGGACAGGAGGCGGCTGTAGCGGCAGCAAACCGAGTTGTGCGTTGACGCTCAGCGCGAGCCAGCAGGTCACTGGCACCTTCAACGCGATCCCGAACCCGGCTGTGCTGACCGTGGATGCCGCGGGAACCGGCACAGGCACGATTACGAGCAACCCAGCCGGAATCAATTGCGGCCCGACCTGCAACGCCAGTTTTGCGAGCGGGACTCAGGTAATTCTCACGGAGACCGCGGGCGCGAACTCAACGTTCGCCGGATGGTCGGGAGGCAACTGCAGCGGTAGCAGCCCGACCTGCACATTGACGCTCAGCGCGAGCCAGGAGGTCACTGCCACCTTTAACGCGATCCCGAATCCAGATGTGCTGACGGTCAGCCTAGCGGGAACCGGCACAGGTACAGTCTCAAGCAATCCTTCGGGAATCATTTGCGCCCCCAACTGCAGCGGGAGTTTTGCGAGCGGGACTCAGGTAACTCTCACGGAGACTGCCGGCTCGAACTCAACCTTCGCTGGATGGTCAGGAGGCAGCTGTAGCGGTAGCAGCCCGACCTGCACACTAACGCTTAGCGCGAGCCAGCAGGTCATCGCCAGCTTTAACACTACTGTGGTCTTACTGACCGTGAGCCTAGCAGGAGCCGGCGCGGGAATGGTGTCCAGCAATCCCCCCGGAATTAGTTGCGCCCCCACGTGCACCGCTAGTCTTCCGAGCGGAACTCAGGTGACGCTTACGGCAACCGCGGGAGCGAATTCAACGTTTGCCGGATGGACTACCGGCGGCTGCAGCGGCACCAATCCAACCTGCATATTGACGCTCACCGCAAGCCAGCAGGTCACTGCCAGCTTTAGCACTACCCAAAGCGCACCTGTGCTCACCGAGATCCTGGCCGGGACTGGCATGGGTACCGTCGCAAGCAATCCGTCCGGAATTAATTGTGCACCGACCTGCAGTGCCAGCTTTGCGAGCGGGACTCAGGTAACTCTCACCGCGACTGCCGGTGCGAACTCCACTTTCACGGGATGGACGGGAGGATGCACCGGTACCGGCCCGACCTGTGCGCTGACGATGAACACGAGCCAGCAAGTGACGGCAACATTTGGCCCTGCGCAAAATGTCACTCTGCTCAATCACATTATTTTCCTGGCGCAGGAGAATCGCTCCCTCGATCACTATTTTGGCGCAATGCGAGGATATTGGGCCCAGAATGGCTATCCCGACCAATCGTTCGACGGCCTGCCACAGTTCAATCCCAGCTCAGGGATAGCACCGCTCTACGGGCCGCCCCCAAGCAATCCGGGTTGCAATCCCGCATCGCCGCCGCCCAGCGATTGCATCCTTGATACCAATAACCTGGTTACTTCTTATCCGCTGATCACGCAATGCATTGAAAACCCCAGCCCGTCCTGGAATGAAGCCCATGTGGATTGGGACTACAACGACGACGTTGGTTTATTGCCTGCTGCTTTGAACGGATTTGTCTGGAGCGCAGGGCACGACGCCAGAGACCAGGTGCCTGGGTTCAATGACGTCGATGGTATCCGAGCCATGGGGTACAACGATGGCTCCGACCTGAACTACTACTATTTCATGGCATCGAATTTCGCCATCTCGGACCGGTGGTTCAGTCCGGTAATGACACGCACGCAACCCAACCGCGAGTATCTTGTCGCAGGTACATCCCAGGGATATATCTATCCGCTGGGCACTGACGCCAAGGACACGGCGCTGCTTACAGCCCCGACCATCTTTCAGGCGCTTCAGACCGCAGGAATCACTTGGAAAATTTACGTCGACCCTGAGGGAAGTGCTTGCACCGGGCCGCCCTACGATCCGGCTTGCCT
>JBEKRY010000082.1:0-17266 GCA_049517555.1 Candidatus Sulfotelmatobacter sp.
CTCGCAGGAGAGCCCCCGGTTGATGGATTTAACTCGATGCGTGGAGTTCCTTGCCTCATCTTGTGCATCACTTCAGTGCCAGTGATCTTGACTCGATTCTGGTCATAGGTGATGAGCAGGTGGGGAACATGGTTGGCGACTTCAGGGATGAAGACTTGAGTTTGCACCGTCGGAATCGAAGTCAGTTGTTTTGCGATACCATCCGCTCGGCGCCGGTACTCCGCTTCCATCGCGGCATCGTCCTGTTTCAAAAACCAATCTACGGCGGCGACGAGGCCAACAATTTCCTCCTTCGCCACTTTCATGCCGCGCCCCACGGTATCGGAGTTTGGCGAATTGTTTTTCCTGGCTGCTTCGATCAGGTCTTTTCTGCCCAGCAGCAAGCCTGTACATTGCGGCCCGCGAAGGCCCTTGCCCCCGGAAAACGTGACCAGGTCAAATCCCATCTGCGTATATTTCCATAGATTCGAGATCGGCGGGACATCGGCAGCGGCATCGTTAAAGGAAGGCACTCCATGCTGACGAGCTACTCTCACCCAATCCTCTCGGCTGATCTTGCCTTCAGCCGCGTTGAAAAAGTGGGCCATCACCGTGCGTTCATTGAATGCATGTTCGTACTGCGCAAGAGTCTCGACCTCCACAAAGTGGATTCCGGAGTTACGCATCGCGTGCTCATAGTCATAACGATGAGATTTCTGAATGAGGACTTCATTCTTCAGGCCAGCCATGTCGGTTGGAATCCCGACAATAGCTTGATCATTTCCCATGGTGACGCAAGCTGCCGTGCCCACCACGAGCGCTGCGGCGGCGCCAGCAGTGACCAGCGCAGCCTCGCAGCGTAGTTGCTTCGCCAGATAAACCCCGGATGCGTCGAGCAGTTCTTTGAGATGTACCGGCCTCTTTGCCGCCAGCGCGACTGCTGCCTGCACTTCATCGGGCATGGTCGAAGCGGAGAGAACGGTATAAGTGCCTGCGGCATTGATGAACGGGGTTACACCGAGTTTCCGGTAGTAGTCCACGGCCGCGGTCGATTCCTTGCACGCTGCTCGGGTTGACAGAATTGGAGCTGCAGCAAATGCGGCACCGCCTGCGGCAATGGTTTGTGCGCCTTGGCTCAAAAGTTTACGTCGACTAATCCGTGGCATGGCTGATCCTCCAGAACACTGTCAGAATGCTGTTGGAATTTCGGCAATCAATCCCGCGGATAATCGTCGGCCATCGCCGGCAAGGACTCGGCCTTGTCGGGAGTGCTGAAATATTGCGGGCGCGCCTTCTCCCACTGCACCATGCTGAGGCCGGATGGATCGTACACAATGCGGCCGGCGCGAACCGTCATACGAGCCGTCAGTTGCGCGTTTCCGTCAAATCTGGCAACGCCACAATCGATGTAACTGAAATGCCCCTTCGATAATTCGAGGACGGCAATATCGGCGTCCTTGCCTACCGCCAGAGTGCCCAGTTCAGGCCGATGAATTTCGGCCGCTGGATTGACGGTTGATCGGCGAATGATGTCGTCGAGGGGCACACCCATGGCCAGGAATTTTGACATCACATTGGTCATGCTGACTACGTTGTAGTTGCCGGTGTGTAAGTCGGTGGACATGGAATCAGGAATGAATCCTTGTTTCTGAGCAGGAACCGCATTGCGAAACCAGAAGCTGCCGGATCCATGTCCAACATCAAAGATCACACCACGCGCGCGAGCTTCGGCAAGCGCAGGATTTATTTTTCCGTCCGCAAGGATGATCGGAAACTGCTGGGCAAAGACGTGGGTGTGAATATCGCCGGGCCGCATCTTTTTCAGCAGCAGATCTTCGTAAGTTCTTTCGGGACGAGGCCAGAAGTCGTACATGACCGGAACATTCGCGAGCGTCGCACATTCAATCGCCCGATCCACCGCAGCCCACGGCACGTGCTCCGCATCCCAAGGCTCTTTCGTCCAGTAATGGGCAGTCTTCACTCCCACGATAACGTCCCGATATTTTGTGATGGTGGTGGCGCAAAGTTTGGGGTCCATCTCATCCAGACTTTGTTCGAGTCCCCCGTCCATGCCGTTACTGACGATATTGAGGAAAGCCAGAACCCGCACTCTCGCACGGTCGATGACTTCTTCTTTCTCCTGCAGAAAGGTTTCGGCGCCTGCCGTACCAGCATCGACGATGGTGGTCACGCCAGATTGCAGCGCCATATCCGCCGGGATGCCAAGCGGGAGAGTGTGCGCTCGGGCTTCAGGAGTGAACCAGTTGAGTGGCGCGCCTCCGTGCCCGACGTGGAAGTGAATATCGATCAGTCCGGGGGTGACGATGAGCTTCGAAACATCCACCACCTTTCCGGCCTGATCGGCCGGAATATCTTTTTCGACCGCGGCTATCTTGCCTTGGGATACGGCGATGTCGCGCACGTCGTCGATGTGATTGGCAGGATCGATAACGTGGCCGCCTTTTAAGAGCAGGTCATAACGAGGTGGAGTTTGCGCGAATGTGACGAGAGGAGATCCGATGACGATCGCGAGTGCTGTAATGATTGCAAGTGATGTTTTCATCCGTCTCTCCGTGGCTCCTGTGGTTTGTGTTGCAGCGAAAGTGTATCCACACGAGACGAGATTGTCATCTTAAGATGGAGGGCAGGGGTCAGGACGGGTTGTAAAACAGAGACGCGGTAGCGTAGTCTAGTGCGCTCCCTTGAGATTCAGTCCAGCAAAATGGGAGCGATCAACCCGGAAGGAATCAATGGATCGTCGTAGTTTTGTAAAGGCTGGTTGCATCGGCAGCGCTTCGCTGCTGATCCAAGGTCTGGATCCGATGGTGCGGGCGGATTCACTTCCTTCCCTCCCACCCATTGAACTCCACGGTCTGCCCGATTATGCGCCGTCGTTACTGGGGATGCCGGGGTTGTTTCGCGGGCGAGTTGTCGAAATCCGCGAACCCAAGGCCATCGTGGGGAATCGCGTGTCACAGTCGATCGTCCGCCGTCTGCTGGAACGGGCGATGACTGAACTAACGGGCGAGGAATCGGTTCACGACGCGTGGGCGAAATTCATCGAGCCGAAGGACATCGTTGGTATCAAGATCAATCCCTCCGGTGCGCCTGCTTGCTGTTCATCGCCCGAGATCCTACGAGAGATCATTGACGGAGTCCGGTCGGTTGGAGTGCCTCCGCGAAATATTGTCGTCTACGACCGATATTCGTATGAGATGGATATCGGCAGCTATCAGACGCTGTTGCCGACTGGAGTTCGCATCGTGGGCATTCAGGACGCCTTCGCCAGCGGCGTAGTCGGCTACGAACCGAATGTTTATTGCGATGCCAATTTCTTCGGCGAGTGGGAAACCCGATCCTACATGGCAAGGATTGTGGCCCACGAAGTGACGAAGATTATCAACGTGCCCACCATGAAGGACCACTCGGCGTCCGGGGTTACTGGAGCTCTCAAGAATCTGGCTTACGGTACTTTCAATAACGTTGCGCGCACTCATCGAGCGCCCCATTCTTTTACGAATCCGCTGATCGGATTGATGTGCACCGTCGAACCGCTGCGTTCGAAGGCCGTGCTGCATATCATGGATGGAATGCGCCAGGTTTGGCACGGGGGGCCGCTCACGCAGGTCCAGGATTTTATCGAGCAGCCGGGGATTCTTATGGTGGCTACCGACCCGGTGGCGATGGACACAGTTGAACTGGAGGCGATTGAGAAGAAACGACGCGAACACGGTGCTCCGTCGGTGTGGGAACGCGAGCCAAGCAGCATCACGCCAGACACCAACGTGTTTTTTCACGATGCCACCAAGAATCTGTTCTTCCGGCAGCCGGGACATATCGCAGCGGCGGGAAAACTTGGACTCGGAATTTCTGATCTGAAGCAGATTGATCATCGTCTTATCTCAGCCTGATTGTGATGATGGAAACACTTACGCCCAAACCTCCCCTCGACTGGCCAACCTTGCTTGGCGACAACGCCCGTACCGGCGGCCAGGGACAAATTAAATTACATTTTCCTGAGAAGGCGGCCTGGCAATATCGTGCCGGCAGCGCGGTGCGGTCCGCTCCGGTGCTTCGAGAAAGAATTCTGTATGTCGCTTCGGTGAGCGGAGTGCTGCACGCAATCGACGTCGACACGGGAACAGCCAAGTGGAAGTTTCAGGCGGAGGGCCAGGTGCATTCCACGCCTTCTGTCGTCGGAAACAAGGTTCTTTTTGGTTGTGACGACGGCAAGATCTATGCCGCGGATCGGCATTCAGGGGAAAAACTGTGGGAGGCAGCAAGCCAGGCCGAAGTGTGGTCATCGGCGGTCGTCTGCGATGGAGTTGCCTTCTTCGGAAGCGCGGACGGGAAAGTCTACGCGGTCGATGCCGGGAGTGGTCACGAAGAATGGTCCCAAAGTCTTGGTGGAAGAATTTATTCCACGCCATATGCCGCTGAGCATCGGCTCTACGTGGGTTGCGGCGACGGCAAGGTTTACTGTCTCGCAGCCGACTCCGGAAAGATATTGTGGGCAACGCCTACGGGCAACGGTATTGATTCATCTCCCGCAGTGGCCGATGGCCTGGTCCTCATTGGCTCCGAGGACTTTTATGTTTATGCGCTGAACGCGAGCACCGGAGAAGTGCGCTGGAAAT
This sequence comes from Candidatus Sulfotelmatobacter sp., assembly GCA_049517555.1. Classification (GTDB taxonomy): domain Bacteria; phylum Acidobacteriota; class Terriglobia; order Terriglobales; family Acidobacteriaceae; genus Sulfotelmatobacter. Next base: position 4,617 of record JBEKRY010000082.1, read on the forward strand.
ATGAAACGGGCCTCGGCATCGCGTCTTCACCAGCGGTATTGGGAGATTTTGCCGCGATTGGCAGCAAGGATGGATTTGTGTACGCCTTTGATGTTCAAACTGGCCAGTTGCGCTGGAAGACCGAGGTCGGGGAGGTGGTTACGGCATCACCAGTGATTGCAGAAGGTGGAGTCTGTATTCAGGCGGGAGGTTTGTTCGCTCTGGATCCCGTCAACGGCAAAATTGTGTGGAGAGCCGCATTGGGGTCGGCAATTCAGTCCGTTCCCGTGGTAGCGGACGATGGTATTTATATCGCGAGCTTGAGCGGTGAGATTTATGCGCTTCGATAAGCGATGGGCGGTAGCGCTCGTCATCGTAATTATAATTCTGTCCGTCGCTTCGAGCGCCCAGAGCTCAGGCAAGCCAATTCTCATCTACAAGGAAAAGTACATCATGGGCACGGTCTTCGAGATCGCTGCCTATGCCGAATCTTCCGAAAAGGCTTCTGCCGCGATCGACCAGGCCTTGCAAGAGATCGTCCGAATGGACGAGCTGATGAGCAACTATAAGCCTGAAAGCGCGTTGAGCAGACTGAACCGCTCCGCTCATTTCCACACTCAGAAGGTTCCGTCCGACTTGTATCGCGTGATTGAACAAGCGGTGCAGTTTTCCAAACTCTCGGGCGGGAAGTTCGACATAACCGTCGCGCCGCTCGTAAACCTGTGGAAAGCTGCCTTGTCCGGCGACTCAATGCCTTCGCCTTCACAGCGACAACAAGCCGAGGATTGTGTTGGGTACGAGAAGATCGAATTAACTCCGCCGGACCAAATTACATTTCGATCTTCCTGTATGCAGTTAGATTTGGGCGCGATCGGCAAAGGATATGCCGTTGACCGCGCCGGGGAGATGCTGCGTTCCTCCGGCATTCGCAACGCATTAATCAATTCCGGAGGAAGTACGATCTTGGCGATGGGATCTCCCCCGGGACAGCCTGGCTGGCTTGTGCACCTGCGCGATCCTTCTCACAAGATCGATCCCTACGTGATGCTTAAGGACCAAAGTGTTTCCACATCAGAGCAAACGGCTGCTTCCTTGCTTGCTCCCGAGTCCGCGGGCCATATTATTGACCCAGTCACCGGCAAGCCTATCGATACTCAATTCGCGGTCAGCGTCATCACCTCGTTTGGAATCCCTTCTGACGGGCTTTCGACCACACTACTGCTGCTTGGTCCGAAGGTGGGGAAGTCTTTGATCGATGGCATGAGCAACGTCTCTGCAATCTGGATTTCTCCGAAAGCAGAAATCAAGACAGTGACCAATGGGCCGAGCATTTTGTTCGGGAAACAGTTGTGATAATCAGGGCTCGAGAACGGACCGCATGAGTTTCAGGAATAGTTTCAGGAACATGGTTGTATTGTGCCTTTGCGTCATATGTTCTCCGTCTGCATGGAGTACGGTGTTTGTGCAATGGAACTCCGCCACGTTGCCTCCGGCGAGTGCGCTCGGAGTGAACGACATCGTTCTGGCCTGGGAACCCGGTGCACCTACCGCACTATTGGCGACTGCCCGCAAACGAGGATATCGGGTATATGTTGAGACGCCGCTGAACCAGGCGACCTCCGCAGCAAAAGCATGCGCGAAAAAGAGCTGCGCAGGAATTATTCTGAAGGTTCTCGAACCGGATAGCGCGGAAACCGAGAGATCCATTGCCAGCTTTCGATCGGCTTACCCGAAACTGCGAGTTTTGGTGCTCAGCCCCTCTGGCAAGCGGCCGAAGATGAGGGGCAGCTTCATCATCAAGCGCAATTCAGTGCTCGAAGTGTCAAGCCCGACGGCGCAACCATGGATTGATACGAATCTTGCACTCATCAAAATCGAGCAGCGGTCTCGCCGCCCGCGGACCCCGCTCTATACGTTTTCATGGGCCGATCCAGGATCGCAAACAGCACTGACGGCTGATGATTATTCCCTGGCGGTCGCCGAGGCCGGCGCATTTCATGCTGATTTGATTCTAGAGTTGGACGAACATCTGCAGCGGGGCCTGAATAAGCATGATGGCGAGGCCTGGGCACTCTGGAATCAAGTGCGCTCGACCTTGAAGTTTTCTGCCGATACGAGTGCAGGGGAACTAGAACCCGCCGCCAACGTGGCGGTGATCGTTGATCAGCTTGATCCACAGGATGAAGTTGCAAATCTTCTGAGTCGACACAATATTCCATTCCAGGCATTTACCGCCGCAGACTTGAAGACAGAGGAACTCAAGAGCTTCGACATCGTGATCGTCTTTGCAAAACCGGACGACGAAGCCGTGGAACGGATTAAGAATTTGGCAACGGGCGGAGCAACTGTCGTAGCGGTGGATGCACACGGCAAGTATTCGTGGCAGAGCAGCCAGCTAGTCCAACTGAACGAGCATACGACTTCGTATCCAGTAGGAAACGGCAAGGTGCTCGAATTGGCAGAGCCTGTCTCGGATCCCGAGACTTTCGCCCAGGATATTCGCCGGCTTCTGGGTAAACAGAATGCGCTGCTCAGCCTTTGGAATGGGCTGACCACCATCGCTGTGCCTTACGCTGTGCCTCAAAAAGACAGCGGCGCAAAAATGAATCTGCTGGAACTGGTGAATTATGCCGGAGAGCCGGTTCGTTTACAGGTGCAAGTCAAGGGATCGTTCACGACCGTTCGTTACGAGACGCCCGAAGGTGGATGCTGCGGGTCTCTTGAGCTCGTAAGACATGACGGATTTACAGAATTCGTGATTCCGGAAATACGCATCGCGGGACGGGTACACCTGGAATCAAAATGAGGTCGGGTTTGCTTATGCGAGTGTGAAGAAGTCCGCTATCGGAACCTACGGATAAACAGTTTGTGGCGGTCGGATCGGTAAAGGCCCAGCACGTAAATCATGGGTTTTGCTTTCGTGGAAAAGATCTGTTGCCGGATTCGCAGTACTGCGGCGCCGGCCGGAATACCGAGAAGCCGGGCTGTGTGTGCATCGGCGACGGTGGCGTCGATTTCTTCATCAGCGTGGCCGATCTGAAGCCCGTGTTCCTGCTCCAGCACAGAAAACAACGACGTATGGTCCAGCCTGGCCTGAGTCAGATCACCGAACTCGTCAGCCGATAAATAGCAGGTTTCGATGGCGAATGGTTCGTCCTCGCCGAGCCTCAGACGCTCGACCTTAACCAGGCGGCTCGTGGACGGCAGTGACAGGCGCGCTGCAATCTCCGGTTGTTCGGTCTCGATGACTTCAAGAGAAAGCAGCCTGGAAGAAACGGCCAGACCACGGCGCGACATTTCCTCCGTATAGCTCATCAGCTTGTTGAAATGGATCTTGGGTGGTGCGACGAATGTACCCGCACCGCGACGCCGTACCACCAAACCCTCACGTTCGAGACCGGTGAGCGCGTGTCGCGCCGTCATGAGACTGACGCCGTGAATGCGCGCAAGTTCCCGCTCGGAGTCTACGAGATCCCCAGGTTTCAGAAGGCCCCTTTCGAGCCGTCTAACGATCGTGGACTGGATCCGCTGGTACGCGGGCTGCCCGTTATTCCGGATCTGTGGCATCCAAACCTTCTCCTACGCAGCTGCACAATACTACGAAGTGCTCTAGAGTTCCAACGCTAAATCGGTTTTCCTGCAACGGAGTGGTCTTTGCTGCTACACGAGACTCTGCGAATCTCCACCGCCGGATGGTGCTTCCTCGCTCAGTTTCTGGATTCGAATGACCCGTTGTGTAAATCATTGTATATCAGCATGTTACCGTGAAACCATCCCGCTTGTCCGACGCCTTAAGCACTCGCTTTCCCAACCTGCAGAGGCAGTCCGGTGACTCCGTTCGCTCAAGGCGATAGTACAACCATACTAGATTTTTTCAATTTCTCTTATTTTCTTCTTGACGACAAACGGCCATCCGCTATATAGCATGTCCGTCGCTGTTATTTGTTATTTGTTTTTGATTTGAGGAGGCTTGGGATGAGACGTTCAACTGCCTTTTGCTGTTCGCTCCTTCTATTCGTAACGGTAATTGGGACTTTCCATTACGGCTGGAGCCAGGAAGTGACGGCTTCCATCACGGGCACAATCTCCGATCAAAGTGGCGCCGCTGTAACCGGAGCCACGGTTACAGCAACGTCCCAGGAGCGCGGTTCCAGTTACACCGCGGTCACCAACGACACCGGACTTTACCGTATCGCCCAGCTGCCTGTCGGCCCGTACGCGATCAAAGTTGAGAAAGCCGGGTTTGCCTTGGCGTCTATCCCACCATTCGTGCTCACGCTGAACCAAGTCGCCCGCATCGACGTAACGATGAAAGTCGGGAAGGCGACAGAAACGGTGGAAGTAACCGGCGCCGCGCCAGTCTTACAGACAGAGACGACGCAGGTCGACACCATCATGAATGCCGCGACCAACGACAATCTTCCGCTGGCTTCGCGCAACTACGTTCAATTGACTCTGCTGGCGCCGGGGGCGGTTTCGACCGACCCCAGCAGCTTCAATAACGGAAACAACACTGCCGGTTACGGCGGTCGTCCGCTGATTAACGGCAATCGTGAGCAGGCCAACAACTTCCTGCTCGACGGCATGGACAACAACCAGGTATCGGACAACCTGCTGGGTTACACGCCTGCTCCGGATGCGATCGAGGAGTTCAACCTGATTACGAACAACGCCCCGGCGGAGTTCGGAAACTTTGAAGGCGGAATCGTCAGTGCCACGATCAAATCGGGTACTAATCGGTACCATGGCGACGTTTGGGAGTTTTTCCGCAATGACGTTTTGAATGCCAACAGCTGGTCGAACAATCTGGTGTACCCAGCGCTTCCCAAGGCCAAGCTGCGCTGGAACATGTTTGGCGGCACGTTTGGCGGGCCGATCATCAAGAACAAACTTTTCTTCTTCGCTGATTTTCAAGATCAGCGATTTGATATCCCAAGCTCGTCGGGTTTCGAGAACGTGTTTACGGCCGCTGAACGTGGCGGAGACTTTGGCGCTCTATGCACGGATCCGGCCCGGGGCGGCTCGTTCGTGGGAGGGGTCTGCCAGGGAGGAACGGGCGCGGTTCAGTTGTACAACCCGTGCGTATCTTTTGCCGCGCCGTGCACTTCCTCGTCCACGCCTGCTGTGACACGGCAACCATTCCCGAACAACGTGATTCCTGCGGCTATGATGAGCCCGGTTGCGGGCGCGTTGTTTGCGTCGAGTCTGTATCCGGGTGCCATCAATACCGGGCTGCAAAACAATTCAGTGAATATTAGCAATTCGGCCTTCAACGAAGTGCAAGGCGATCTCAAGATCGACTTCAAGGCCACCCAAAAAGACAGTATCTCTTACCGCTTCACCAGGGCTTACCAGAACAATCCGTCCAACAATTCCCAGGAATTGTTATCCAATGCCTTTGCGACGACGCCGATTTACAACACGGTGGGCGATTGGAGTCGCACGATCGGGAACAATCTGGTAAACGATGCCCGCATTGGTTGGAGCCATATCACCCTGAACAGTGGTAACTCGTTTGCACCGGGGGTCGGACAGTTCGGCAACACGCTGGGCATCGGCAATGGCAATCCGGGAAGCCTTCCTGGCTTGCTTGCGCTGAACTTCAGCAATTCAAATGTCAGCAACATTGGCGCCGCAGAGCAAACCCAGAGCTTCGATGACCATGTATGGCAGATCGAGGACGCGCTGAGCTGGACTCACGGCCGGCATAACTTCAAATTTGGCGGTCAGTGGTGGCGTCAGATTATCAAGACGTTCTATGCCGGAAACAATGGCGAACTAGGGCTCATGGACTTCAACGGACAGTTCACCGCAGCCTCAAGTTCTGCGGCTGTGTCGGGGGATGGTGCTGCGGATTTCTTCCTCGGCCTCGATTATCAATACGGTCGTGGCGTGAGTACCGGCCAAACCTGGCAACAGACCAGCGACGTCTTCGGCATCTACGCTCAAGACACATGGCAGGTCACGCAACGCTTAGTGTGGAATCTTGGACTGCGCTACGATGCACACATGCCGTGGGTTGAAACCCACAACGATCAAGCCAACTACAACTTCACAACCGGCAATATTGATCTTGCCGGACAGAACGGGGCCAGCAGGGCCCTCTATGACGGAACCTATGGCGGCAAAGATTTCCAGCCGCGCATCGGTTTCGCGTGGACTCCCTCGCTACTGGGCGACCACACGGTAATCCGCGGAGCCTTCACAATTTCGTCGTATCTGGAGGGAACCGGCACAAACCTGCGCTTGCCGCTGAATCCACCATTCACTCCGGCGGAAATCAATGCGAACTATAGCGGTCTTGCACTGCCTACGACGGATGCGACCGATGGAATCGTCGGGGGCGCTGCATCGGCCTCCTGCGCTGCACCGGAGTATGCCTGCTACGCAGGGGACTTGCTCCGAGTCTGGGACCCCAAGGTGCAGCCTGCGATCGCGGATGAGTGGAACTTCACTGTTCAGCATCAATTCGCCGGCAACACTACCCTTCAAGTCGGATACGTTGGGCAGCGGGGAACGCACTTGATGGTGCCGTTCGACTATGCGCAGAGAGTGCTGTTGCCGAATTCCTCTTGCGCTACTCCGCCTTGTACGGCACCCAGCCCGTATTTCGCAGCGAACCCAGACCTCTACTCCGCGTTGGGCAACTACGGCCCGGGCGCCACTGTTTCCGGCACCAAATCCAATGGCACCATGAGATACAACTCATTGCAGGCGGTAGTGCAGAAGCAGATGACTCGCGGTTTGCAGTATCAGGTTGCCTATACCCTCTCTAAGTGCATGTCCGATAGCACCGGCTATTACGGCGCGTGGAACAATGCTCTGAGTGCCTCGGCATACTGGCAGAACGTCTACGACCAGAAATCAGAGTACGCTCCGTGCTACTACGACGCCAGTAACGTCGTTTCAGCCTACGCGATTTACGACCTTCCTTTTGGCCGCGGCAAGATGTTCGGCAAGGACGTCCATGGGGTGGTCAACGGAGTGATTGGAGGTTGGCAGGTCAGCCCCATCGTTTCCTGGCGCACGGGTTGGCCGATGCCGGTGTACGGAGCCAACGATAATTCTGGTACCTTCAGCCGCGGTGCGCGGGCGGATTGCAATGGCGTTCCGTCGATTGTGAACACGTTTATACCGGGAATAGGCCGGCAGTGGTTCAACAATACCGGGCAGTTCACCAATCCGGCGGTTGGGACCTTCGGCAATTGCTCGCCGCAACTCGCAGACCTGCGTTCGCCTCACTATAGTGACGTCGACCTCAGTTTGCATAAGGACTTCCCGATCACTGAGCGATTCCGGTTGCAGTTCCGGACCGACTTCGTCAACACCTTCAACCATGTGCAATACAACGCGCCGAACATGGGATTGGGGGCTGGAATGGGACAGATCAACAGCGCACAGCCGCCAAGGAACATCCAGTTGGCACTGAAGCTCTACTATTGAAGTCGGGAAACGTATAATGATGATGCAGGCGCATATCACGCCTGCATCATTTTTCTTTGTGCGCAATTTTTCTCGGAAGGGAATCCTCGCAAGCTCCATTCAAGATGTGCACATTCCGGCGGAAGAGAGTCCTCATCGTTTTGTTAGCAGGCTATTTGTGGTCGGCATCGATCACATTGGGCCAGCAACCGAAAGTCGCATCGTCGACTCAGTCTGCTCTATCCCCTGAGAAAGCGCTCGCCCTGGCTGAGCAAGGACGCTGCCGCGAGAGTATTCCGGCACTCAAGCGTGCGCTGACCAGCCAAACCCCTTCTGCTGCCAAGAAGGAGATTGGCGTGGTGGGCGTCCGCTGTTCTTTGCAGTTGGACGATCGCGACTCGACCCTGGAATTTGTCCGCTTCCTGCATAAAGAGTTTCCGCTAGACCCTGACGTTCTTTTTGTCGTAGTTCATGCCTATTCGGATCTTTCAACCAGGACGGCGCAAGATCTGGGGCGGACGGCTCCTCAATCCTTTGCCGCTCATAAGCTCAACGCCGAGGCTCTCGAAGTGCAGGGAAAGTGGGAGCCCGCGCAGATGGAATATGAATGGATGATCCAAAAGGAACCGAATACTCCCGGGATCCACTTTCTGCTGGGCAGGCTTCTTCTTTCGCGGCCAGATGCGGGACCGGACGTCCTGGAACGTGCGAAAGAGGAATTCTTGAAGGAGATTCAAATCGATCCCAACAACGCTGGGGCGATCTACATCTTGGGAGAACTTGACCGGCGCGATCAAAAGTGGGATGAGGCGATCTCCCGCTACACCGAAGCGGTCAAACTCGACCCAAATCTTGCAGAGGCGTACCTGGGTTGGGGGTATTGCCTGGTGGGTCTGAAGAAATATGAGGAAGCAATTCCACCATTGCGCACCGCAGAGCGCCTGATGCCGGCGAATCCGGAGGTCCACCACTCGCTAGGCACAGCGCTGGAGCGATCCGGGCACAAGGAGGAAGCGCAGAAGGAGTTCGCCATCCATGAAACCCTGCGCTCCGGAGCCGGGACTGAAAAACCAGAATAGTCGCAGTCCGATAAATTCCCCGATACATTTCCCGAACGGAATCAAGGTTCTGAATCAATGAACTGAATCATCGCTGAGGTTCTTCGACTGTGAGAATCTGATCGGCGGCGATCTCGTGCAGCACTTGTTTGATGCCGCTCGGCCAGCGAATTTCCACGTCCTTGATGAGCTGGTTCTTTCCCAGGCCAAAGTGTACTCGGCTGTCGCTGGATGCGGTATATCCCACTGCCGTTGTAACTTCATTCCATTGGGCGGCACCATCTTCGGTAGTGATGTGAATCTGGGCGCCGATTCCCATCCGATTGCTCTTTGTTCCTACGAGCTTGAAGAGAATCCAGTGATTGCCGGTTTCCGAAACGTTGCGCAGAATTTCAACCGGCCCGCCAAGAACGGTGACTACCGCATCAATGCGGCCGTCATTAAAAAGGTCCCCAAAGGCGACGCCGCGATGTGCGGCCTCTTCCTGGAAGTCCGGTCCAGCTGACGGCCCAACGTCAGCGAACTTGCCGTTGCCCAGATTGCGAAACAGGGAATTGGGCTCGGGATATTTGCGATTCCCCAGCTCGCTGATGTTATCGAGCACGTTGGCGCGCGCGACGAACAAGTCTTTCCACCCGTCGTTATCGAAGTCAAGAATGCCATTCCCCCATCCAGACATCGCGCGGGTGGCCTCCAGTCCGCTCGCATGCGTGAGATCGTCGAATTCCCCGTTGCCTTGATTGATGAGTAGTGGGAAGGTCTCGTCTTCCACGGCGGTATACCATATGTCGGGGCGGCCGTCGTTGTTGACATCCTTAAAATCAGAGCCCATCCCGGATAAAGCCGCACCGTCGGGAGCATAGGCTACCCCCGCCTGGTTGCCGACTTCTTCAAACTTCTTCCCGCCCAAGTTGTGAAAGAGGAACCCGGGCGTTGTATCGTTCGCGACGAATGCGTCGAGGAAGCCATCGCCGTCGTAGTCGGCAAACGATACGCTCATCCCCTTGCCCATGTGCGATGAGATTCCCATTTCTTCCGAGACATCTGTGAACGTCCCATCCCCATTGTTTCGGTACAAGGAGTTGTGCAGCGGCGCATACAGCTTAGGATGGCAGTAACCACGGACGCCGCTTTTCACGTGACAGTAGGGATCCTTGTTGACTTCCCAAACGCAGTAGTTGACCACAAACAAATCCAGCTTGCCGTCATTGTTGTAATCGAACCAGCCCGCACCGACGGACCACATCTTTTTGCCATTCATCTCGGCGCCAGCCAGGCCTGCCTTGGCGGTTACATCGGTAAACGTGCCGTCGCCGTTGTTGTGGAAGAGCTGGTTACCAGTGACGCTGGCCAGAAAGATGTCCGGTCGACCATCGTTGTCGTAGTCCCCGATGGCTACGCCCATGCCGTAGCCCGCCCCCGCGAGTCCGGCGCGCTCGGTTACATCGGTGAATGTGCCGTCGTGATTGTTGTGATAGAGACGGTTCCAGTAAGCCGGCGATTCCTTTTGCAGCGAGGGAATTGCTGCTCCGTTGACCAGATAAATATCCAGCCAGCCGTCGCCGTCGTAGTCAAGCAACGCAACTCCTGCGACCATGGTTTCGATCTGATTCTTGTTGGGCGTCGGCGAATTGCGGGTGATGAAGTTGACGCCTGATTTTGCAGTAATGTTTTCGAATCGGATAGCGGGTGGAGTGGGTGCGGTGCCCAATCGCAGGGCAGTCAATCCGAGAGCGACAATGATGATGAAATAGCGCATGTCCTAGTGGTGAGGAGCACTGACTGAGGTGACCTCGACCCGCTTGCTGAGTTCGCCGTCTGGAATTACCAATGCTACCCAGGGTGTTTCCGTCGAGACGACGTGTGCACGCCAGACAATTTCTTTTTGGCCTCCCCCCGAAAGGTGGACGTTCTGGGTCGTCGCACCCGACAGCACGAGATTATCGCTGCGAATCGAAAATGTGTGATCCCCCGCACCGTTGGCGAGGGTGTGTATCACGATTTCATTGTGATCGGCAGCGTCGAAGGAAACCTTGAAATCCAGAACCTGGTTGGCGCGCAGATCCAGTGTGTAAGTGGTTCCGGGAAGTACAGTGAGACTGGTGTGGTCAGATCCCTGTTGAACGACGTAACGTCCCGCGGGCAGGCGCACGCTGAATTCACTTCCTGCCGGGCTGGGCGCCGAGATCAACTGCCCGCTCTTCTCATCGCGGAATTCGATAGTTTCACGGTTCGCCGGATCGACGAGTCCTCGAACGGTGGCAGGAACGCTGATGTCGTCCATCAGCCATATCCATTGTCCCACCGGAGCGGTCCAGACTTCCTTGTAAGTCCAGCAGATCTGGGTCGGCCAATAGGGAGCATCGTTATAGCCCTTGGTCTCGATGCCTACTGGAAGTGCGCCCACCATCTGGCCTGAGCGAACGCTATAAAGAGGTGTCCAGTCGTAGCCCTCGCCGTACATCAGGCTTGACGAGAAAGGATTTCTGCCGACAAACCACTGCGCTTGTTTCTGGGCCAGGTCTTCGGCATCCAGGTCTCCACGCAGCTTCGCGGCTGTGGATAGAGCCTTAGCCTGGGACAGCAGAACACTGGAATTGCCACGAAAGTCGAACCAGACCGGAAAACGGCGGAGGTACGAATCGTCACCGAGGCGAACTCCGCGATGGACTTCCTCGATATAAGCATCGCGATCGGCTGCGCGAAGAGGAGTCCACTTCTTATCCTCAGGGATGAGTCGCCCTTCACTTTCGCGATAGACTCCGGCGGGCAGGACTCCGTAAGGCAGATCAAAAGCAGATGCCGGCTTAAGGTAGTACTGCGAATGGAGGACAACGGCGGAATACCACTTCATCCAGTCGGCGTGGTCGGGAAACGCCTCGCACAACTTGGTCAGAGCAACAATCGGCTCCTGCTCCTGCCCAATGTGGAAACGATGAAAAAGATTTTCATGCTTCGGCCCAGTGTAGAAATATCCGGTGAGGGGAGTGGTCCAAGGCTGGAGTTTGCGCTCCTGCGATGCCAGCACCAACGCTCCCAGTGCAACCGCTTCCTCTTCGTACTGCCGATCACCGGTCGCTTCGAAGAGCTCAACGGATGCGACTACGCCAAAGGAAATCCGCTCCAGGTCGTCCGATGCGCCATAGACTTCTGGGAGAGGAGCTGCTGTTTTCAGTCCTTCTACCGCATACTTCCAGTCCTCCTCGGCAATGACCAGGCTGCGATTCGCGAGTTCCGTATCGCTCTCTTTCAAGATCCGTGATGCCAGCGCCTCCAGCGCGCTTACGCGAAAGTTCCATTCCGGATTATTTACCGCCTCACCATGACGATCATCCGCCGTGCCCATGATTCCGTCTGTCCAGTAACTCACCAGTTGACCAGTGCTCCGATAACCATCACCAAACCGCGTCTTCAGAACCCAGTTCAAGCCCCATCGGGCTTCCTCAAGCAGGCGATCGGCCAGTTCAGGATCTTCACCTTGACGCTTCAGACTCTCGGCCAGGGAGAACGCTGCATATGCCATCGCCGGGGTGTGGCCCGTGGCGCTTAAGTCTCCAGCATCGTGATATCCCCCGTTTACAACGATTCGCTGGTCGCCATGCGAGGTGTAGATGTCCTGGTGGCATCTGCCGTGGATGCCGGGAATCTCCGTCCCGCAGCGCTCGCTGTACATGAAATTGATCGCCTTCCAGATGCTGCTCTTCCATGCGTCCTCGCCGATGCGGAACGGGCGAGTGAGAGTGTCCCCAGCACGGATCGCGTAGCTGCCCGGCTGGCGGATTTCCGAGAAATCGAGAACCTGATATTTTCCAAGGTCTGTGGTTACTTGCTGGATTGATTTGGTGAGAACTATTTGTCCAGTTTGCTGGTCAATCAGAGAGAACTGCGATGACGCCAGATCACTCGCGATCGCCGATTTTGAGCTTCCCGTGGCGTATCCGCTGTGGCTGAATGCGATCTTGCCAGGAGCGACATCCCAACCTTCGACGTGATCCGCCATCACGCTCTGCAGTTCCAAATGTGCGACATCGAGGATCGTCCGATCGCCAGGATCCGGCAACTTCTTCGGCAAGCTGTAGGCAAACTCGAGCGCCGTCACACGATCGCGGTCGAGAGGAGCGATCTCCCAAACAATCTGATTCCACGTGTGGTTCTTGAGAATGATCGACTCGTGGCGTCCTTCGTTGTAGT
>JBEKRY010000083.1:0-17148 GCA_049517555.1 Candidatus Sulfotelmatobacter sp.
GTTGTGTGGACGCGGGAAGACGACGTGAAGTTTGACTATTACAACGCCGTGGCCGCGATGTATTTGAAGGCAGCGGTCGACGACAAGGGAAAGCCCACCGCGTGGCTGCAGAGATCAGTCTTTCCGCCGATCAGCTCCATTTTCGATGTGAATGCTGTCTATGGCGATCCACCGCACCTGGCACAGGGTTGGACGGATCTTCCCTATGATTTGCCCAACATACGTATCGAGAATGGTCCTGCGCAGGCACATGTCAGGATTGGATGGTTGCGATCGGTGGCCAACATCTATCACGCGTTTGGAGTTCAATGTTTCACAGATGAGCTGGCCCATCGCGCAAATCGCGATCCCGTGGAGTATCTGTTGGACCTTATCGGACCGCCCCGCACATTGGACTTCACCAACGTGCAGTATCCGAACTATGGTGCGGATTACAAAACTTATCCCTGGGAAACTGGCCGGCTACGAAATGTGATTGAAACGGTTGCCGACAAGTCCGGTTGGGCCGGAAAGAAGAGCGTGAAGGGACATGGGTTTGGATTCGCTGCCCATCGCAGTTTCCTGACTTATGTAGCCACGGTCGTGGAGGTGGAAGTGAGTGATGACGGCGAGATCCGCATCCCGCGCGTCGACACGGCAGTTGATGCGGGGATTGTCGTCAATCCGGAAGCGACCCGGGCGCAATTCGAAGGCGCGGTGGTTTTCGGCACCAGCATCGTGCGCAGCGGAGAGATCACGGCCAAGAACGGCGTAATCCAGCAATCCAATTTCAACGACTACCCCGTGGCCCGGATCAACGAGGTTCCGGCTCAGACGAACGTCTACATCGCAGAAAGCTCGGCCCCGCCTGCTGGTGTCGGAGAGCCGGGAGTACCGCCTTTCGTCGCCGCGTTTTGTAACGCGATTTTCGCCGCCACCGGCACGCGGGTCCGCGATCTGCCGCTCTCGACCAATAGTAATCTCGGCTAAGAGCACTCGGTGAGGCCGAATAAAGATTTTGTATTAGGACTTGAGGGAATCACGGATCTGATTGCTTCAATCAGTCGTCGTTGCAAGAGGATGCCGAACGATCCGGGTTTTGCTCCCTGTCGCCTACATGTTGATCAATGGAATCAACTTAACCCGACGGGGAATCCTCCCCTTTCAGGGCAGCCAGCGCCGCAATGGGAACTCGCCCCCCCTCAGCCCCAAGGTCAATAGGGCAAAGGATCAAAGAATGAAAACAAAATTTGCGACCATTGTTATAGCTATGCTGAGTGTGACATTTTCGCAGACTGGAAAACCCGTTACTCAAAACTCGCTTTTGGATCGCGCTCGCAAAGGCGACGACTCGGCTATGTCCCAAATGGAGAAGAGTGGCGATGTACAAGACCTTCAGTCCCTTCTCCACGATCCGGACTATGCTGGGAAAATCTCAGCCCGCCTGCTCTTAGCTAAAATGGGCGACCACGAAGCGCTGCAGTGCTTCGCCTGCCGCGGGATCATGGAGAATACTTATAACCAGTTGCCGAATGGTTTGGATTACATTGGTGGAGGCTTCACGATTGAACTGTACAGACAACTGCTCGATTCCGACCCAAAGTTCATCACAAATATCCCGAAGGATAACAGTTCGGATGAACTTATAACGCTCCCGAGCAGCTTAGTTCTTTTCACACTCCCCACGCTGTTACCAAATGCTGGGATTCCTAGCCCTCCGCCCTTGGATGTTCAGGCGCGTAAGGACGGCGAGTTCAAAGCGAGATGGAGAACATGGATAGATAGTCACCAATCTGAACTACAGAAACTCAAGCCTACGGCTGAAGGAATTAGCTTCGAACAGCATTCCTGCTCAGACATCTACGATCCGGATGCTATGAAACGCAGGCTCCAGGCCCTGAGCGAGCACGGAGGAATTGACTGTCAAGCGTCAGCCGCTGGAGACGCGGACACAGTTTCCAATTGCATTAGGACATCGTTTGCTAAAAGGCGAGCCTTCTACGTGCGACAGGACTTGTACGGGAATGTGGAGGTGGGTCTTGCAGGAGACAGCAAAGGTAATGTCTACGCAGTGGCGTACGATGACGCCGGTGTGAGCACGACTGGGCTAGGAAAGGAGATCGAACTGTTCGACAACAAGCACACGATTGTAGTTCCCTGTCCGAAGCCGATTCACTTCCGACCCTCGATCTCATGGAATGGTCTGACTTGCCTAGCGCAAGGGGACAACCGCCTGCTCTCTCCGAAGATGTGACCTCCTGTTACCCATTCGCGCCACTCCGAGGGAATTAACGATTCCCTCACGATGTCTGTGCGCTCTGAACCTCGTGCCTTAAGCGTGTTCGTGCGCGCGGGTGGGCAGGTCAAAGCACCATGCGCGCGGGCGGGCCTTGGCTGCCAATGTCAAAACCAAGTTCTATGGTGGTGGGGGAGGGGGGTGTAGCAAAATCCCCTCAGTGCGTATAACCCCGTCAATGACGGCTTTATGCACATTGCTGGATGCCTGGTCCGGAACGAAAATGCCCGCGCGGAGTCAATGTGGCCGGTGCAGATGCAGTTGCATCCAATGCTGCAAACTTCGGGGGCGCTGTTCCGGTGGTTCGTTGCCATACCACACGATGCAGGCGCCCAGGCCCAGCAGCACAAGCAGCGCGGCATCCAAGATCCAGCGTTTGGACGGGGCTGCCGCGGGAGTAGCCGCAGGCACAACCGGCGCATTTCCAGGTTGCGTCTCCGTGATCTCATCTTGTGAGGCGCCCATTGAGTCCGCAGTGGCCACCGGCTCCTGTGGCACCACCGCGCCGCGACTGGCTCGCAGGCTCCCTATCACTACCATCACATTCGTCACCAGGATAACGGCAAAAGCCAGCGCCGACAGGAAGTTTACTTCGCTGCGCGCCGCAGCCACTTGCAGTGCCAGCACTACCGTGATCAGCCCTCGGGGCATGATCCACAGCATCAGCTCCCTCTCCTTTGAGGAAACGTCCTTGAACGCCCACCGGCTAACTTGGATGGCCAGCAGGCGCGCCAGGAACAACCCGCCCAGCGTACCGGCGATCAGAATCGAGTGGCCGCGAAAACTTCCCAGGTCGGCAATCGCACCAATCAAAACGAAGAAGAATGATCGCACCAGGAACGCCAGCTCCGAGTGAAAACTCAGCAGCGATTCCTGCGATTGCAGAGATACCGCCTCCTCTTCCGCGAGACGGAGCCGGGGATCCATGCCGGGAAAGTTGGCCAGCGTCAGTCCGAAGGCCAGCACGGCAATCAACCCGCTCGCGCCCAACGCCTCGGTGCCCGCGTACAACACCAGCACAATCGAGAAGGTCATAACCTGCCAGAAGCGGGCATCCGAAAGCACGGGTAGCAGACGCGACCATAGAATGCCCGTCGCGGTAGCGAACACGACGGCCACTCCCACTTGCGTGAGCACTGCTTGCAAAAGATGGCGCGCCACTGCACCGCCCTGGCTGCCCACGCCCAGCAACAGCCCCACTGTCAGGACCGCGAGCACATCTCCCCAGGAAGCTTCCAGCATCAGCGTGACCCTCACCGGTTCACGCGCCCCCAGTTGTTGCAGAACCGGCAGCACGACCGTGCTGCTGGTGCATCCCAGCACCGCTCCCACTGCCAGCGCCGTAGTGAGCGGCATGCCGAGACCTTTGTGAACGATCAATCCCACCAGCGCAATGCTGAAACCGTAGGCCAGCACCGACAAAACCAGGCTGCCTGCAAAATGGCGCAAGGTGCGCCGCAAGTCCATCTCCAGACCGCCCTCAAACAGCACGAGGATGATGGCCAGCGTACCCAGCACATTGGTCGTAGACGAAAGATGCGCTGGATTTACCAACCCCAGCACCGGGCCCACCACCAATCCGAGCGCCATCAGCACCAGCACATCCGGCACGCGAGTCACGCGGAAGACGCGGTTCGCCAGAAAAGCCAGCATCAGCAAACCGCCGACCAGCCCGAGGATGAGTGCAGTAGACATTCCGTGGTAAAGACTAGGCGGGATTCACTAGTTTGAGGGCCGATTGTCGACTGGGCGACCGCAGCCTGTCAAACGGTGCAAATGCCATTTTTGGGGACGCACTTGAGGGAAAGCCCGAGAGGAAGGGATTAGTAGTGGCTCGGCGTTCGATCCGAGAAGGCGTGCGAACGGAGTGCCCGCAGGCCCGAGTTCCGACCCGCGCTTGCGGAAAGCCTAGGCGGCGGGCTTCTCCACCAGCTCTTCATATTCCCGCTGCGAAGCGCCCGGCAGCAGAACCCACATCGTGTACACCCCGATCGCGGTCCCGAACGGAATATTGAACAACGAAATAAATGCCAGCACCAGCGCCACGATGCGACCCCACCCTTCGCGGTGAAGGAGTCCCCAGCCCGCGATGAATCCGCACGCCGCCTTGGCCAGAACGATGATTCCCAGCGTACTCACGATCGCGGTCAAAAACGGTGTCGGCACATTCGCCGGCGCTCCCATTTCATGGAGATGCGGGAACAAGGTATTACCCACGACGATCAGGACCAAGCCGCCCACCGCGTTCAATGCCGACATGGCCAGCCACAAAATGCCCAGCAGGTGCATATGGGACTGCACGCGGCCTGGGATGGGCTGCAGGAACGAGACTGGACCGACGAACTGTTTGCCGCACTTGCTGCAAAACACCTGCCCCGGCTGAATCGCACCGCCGCATCCATCGCAGAACATTGACGCCCTCCGCTGTGGTTTCCGAAACCAAATCCTAGGAACCGAGACCGCACTCACAAAACGCCATCAAACAATCAGCATCAACAAGAGATACGCAGGAAGCGCTGCGAAGTTCCATCTTCCGCATCCCTCTGTCACCGCAAGTCTCCCCGCACACAGGAATCGAGATGAAAAAAGGTTCGAAACGAAAAAACGAAGAGGCCACCCGGCAACAGGGCAGCCTCTTCTTCAAGGGAGAATAGTTCCAACGGAGCTTTGAAATCCGTCAAAACTTTCTGCGCAAATCTTATGAGTCCAAAAACAGGGGTGTCAAGCGATTTTTGCGAAATAAATGTCTTTGTTTTCAATTAGATACAGAATCAATCAATAGATGCGGCGAATGGATCAATTTGAGACAAATTGGCTCAAGGAAGGCCCTAAGCCGATCTATCTAAAGCCACTTATCCTCAATTCAGAGTGGGTTGGGATGAGCTTGAGACGAATTTTAGGCGAAGTTCGGAACGTCTCAGGCGGGGTTTTCCGGCGCCGGACGACCCGCCTCTGGCCCGCTGTGGGACGCTCCCTTGACCACCGTTTCCGTCAGCCGCAAGGAGATGAATTCCATTTGCTCGGGACGGTCAAATACTTTATCGGGATAGCAGCGCTTCATCAAAATGCGGATTCCACCAAACGCCACACCCGCCACTACCGCCAGTCCCGCAAGAATCCCGCAGAGAACGACGATGTTGAGAATCAGCAGGTAGAGGTCGCGGGCCTGCGCGTTCTCGGTCGGCTGATTCCAGGTAACGCTGGCCTCGTAGTTCACCAGGTCCAGCAGAGCTTTCGCGTCGCTGCTCGTAACGCCTCCGCTCGCAATTACGACGATCGTCCCGGTGCGCTTGGCGGAAAACGATCCTGTACCTTCCGCGCTCGAAACCCCGGCCTGTGGCTGCGCCGTCGCATGCGCGGCCTGAATGCGTCGCAAGTGCTCGGCGGCGAGTTGCGGCGTGGGATAAGAGATCAGCATCAACGTCGCTTCGCCGCTCGACGTTTCGTAGCGCGCCAGAGTCACTTCCGAACTGGCATCGAAGTCCACCAGATCCGCGGAAACCGGCGGCGCGAGCGCGGCTAGCGCGGCTGGCCCCATGGCATATTTCCGAGTGTTCGCAACTTCGCTTTGGTGCGGCATGAATCCAATCAACGGTGGCAGGTTAGCGGCATTTCCGTTGGGACGCGGCAGCGCTGCCGCCAGTTCGCGCAACTGCTCACCCGACATGGCCGATTCCTGGCTGAACTGCGCGTCCACCAGCACGTGTCCGCGATAGAAAAGCACGCGCTGCCCTAGAAACGCTGCCTGATCGCCGATCTTGTCTTCCTTTTTCGCATTCTCCGGAGTCATGCGCGGCTGCAGGTAAAAGGTGTAGGCGCCGAACGCGCCGGAGGCGTCGGAGAAGCGGGCGGCGCGAATCTTCAGCGTACGCCCATCGTCGCGAGTGTAGGTGGCGACCGCCAGGTCCGAAAAGCCATATTCCTTCATCACAGCGGCGTTGGTGGAATCCGCGACTGCCGGGTCGGTACTGATTGTGGCCGCGCCCTGCATCTGCCATCCGCCAAACTGTTGCGGAAGAATCGCAGGAGCCTGCTCCACAGCCCGAACCGCAGTCCGAGCCGCTGGCTTATCCACCGCGAACGCCATGCCCAACAGGCCGGCGAAAGAAAGCACAACACCGAAAGAACGGGAAAAACTCATAAGTATCCCCGAGACGCGCGAACCACCCCATAATTAGACCACAGAGCGGGCACAAAAGTTTCCACCACCTCGTAAACGCCTGATCTGGCAAGGTTTAAACTGGGTCTCGAGAGCACGTTACCCAGGGCGTAGCCCCTTTGTGCAGCGCTCCTACCCGTGCGGGCCATTCACGCCGGATGATTCCAGGATCAAACTATCTCTGGGTGAAGGAATGCCATTAGAGGTAAGCAAGAACAATCGCCGCGGAAATCGGACCAAGGCAGTGATTCCCGTGAAAGTGAAGGGCCGGGATAGGAACGGAAAAGCTTTTGAAGAGCTGGTAATCACCCTGGATGTAACCCCGGACGGAATCCGGTTGGGGTCGGTTCATCACGAATTGAACTTGCACGAGGAACTCACAGTTTTCTATCGCCAGCGCAAGATTCAGTTTCGCGTTATCTGGACGAAGAAGATGAAGGGAACTTCCGAGTTCCATGTGGGGTTGCAGGCGATGGCGCAAGACGCCGAAGCGTTCGGGCTGAATTTTGCCGACTATAAACGCCAGCCCATTTCGCCGCCGGCCGTGCCGCAGAGTTCGGGTATCGCGTAGAAAAAGTAGAGTAGGAAAAGTAGAGAAGAAAACAGAAAAGCGTAACTAAGGACAGGGGCTCAGTTTATGAATAATTCATTCCGCAATTTTTGCTTGCAGCTTTGGTCCGATGAAGCTGGTCAGGATATCGCCGAATACTCGGTCATGCTGGCGGTGATCCTCGTCATTGTCGTCGGCACCGTGCGTTTGATCGGTTCGAACGCCAGCAACGTCTTCTCGCAAGTCGGCAGCGCCATCCAGTAGAGCCGCAATCCCGGCCAAATCAGAATCGGGTGCCCCACCCTTGTCGCGTTCTTTGCGACAGGGTGGGGTTTTTGACTTTGACTTTGACTTTGACTTTGACTCGGACCTTGACTTCCGCACCATTCTCAGCGCTCACGAAGTCCCGGTGTCGCGCTTCAAATTGTTCGCACCTTTTCAGTGTCTGCCAACCGCGTGACCGCGTCCATCGCGCACTTCGTTTCCTTTGAAGTTAGAAACCCGATCAAGACGCCTTCCCGGCTCCGGTCTGTCGCCAACGTTTGGCCTTGGGCCGCGGTAGCCGTGCTCGGGATGGTAACGATTATTGACCTGGCCGCGAAAGCCCTCACCGCCATGAAACCACGGGCCAGCGCCAATGAAAACGCCACCATTAAACCACTCATGACCGTAGTAGCCGTAGGGGGCGCAGCTGTACGGAGCCGCGTCATAGTAGCCGTAGGGGCATCCGGGCGCGAGGCCGATGCCAACGCTGACCTGAGCTTCCATTTTGGGGGCGGTCACCATAAAGCAGACTCCGGCAACTGCAGCTAGCAAAAGACATTTGAAACTGTTCATTGAACTCTCCTGAGGCAACCGTCCGCTCTTCCCAGCGGGACTGGCGGTAGACCTTAGGTTGAATCCTACGGCTGCCGCAGCGTTCTTAATGTTCAAATTTGCTCACACTCGGCTTTCGTCCGCCTTCAACATTCCCGATTTCAAAACGGTCCGCGGAGTGGGATCAGACAAGCCTCCCCGACGCGCTCTTCAAGAGATGAGGAGCTTTGGCAGCGATGAGAATACTTCAGATTTGGAGGCTGTTATTGCCCGGCGGCTTTGTCCAACTTGCTGGCCACTTTCACTCCACTCAATCCGTCCACATACTTCGCGATTCCGCGATACAACGACTCAGCAATGCGCTGCCGGTACTCGCTGGTCTCCAGCCGATGCTCGTCCGCAGGATTGCTGACGAACGAAATCTCCGCCAGAATCGATGGCATGTTGGCCCCGATCAGCACGATAAACGGCGCTTTCTTCACTCCCCGATCGCGAATCGCCGGGCTCTTGGCCGCCAGACTGCTGTGCAGCGACTCCTGCACATCTCCGGCAAATTCGCGCGACTCCTCAATCTTTTCTTTCAACGCGATCTTCTTGACCAGATCCTGCAGCTCATAAATAGATTTTTCCGAAACCGCATTCTCCCGCGCCGCGACCTCCAGCGCTTCCGGCGAAGACGTGAAGTTCAGGTAATAGGTCTCCACACCGCGCGCCGCCGAATCCTGGCTCGAATTGGCGTGAATCGAAATAAACAGATCGGCGCGCTGCTGATTAGCAATAGCGGTGCGCGTTTCGAGTGGAATGAACGTATCGTCCTTGCGGGTGTAAACCACCTCGGCGCCCAGCCGCGTCTCGAGCAGTTTGCCCAGGCGGCGTCCGACTTCGAGCACCAGATCTTTTTCCTGCAGGCCATCGGGACCAATCGTGCCGGTATCGTGGCCGCCATGGCCGGGATCGATCACGATCCTGCCGATCTTCAATCCCAGGGCGCGAATCAGCGACCGGTCGCCGCTTGCCGTCGGCTTGGCTTCGTGAATATCCAAATCCGTTGCTCGCCGGCTGGCGCCAAGACGCGGCAACGACTTGCCTCGCGCAGAGCCCGCGGACGGAGAATCGCTCACCGCCTTCTCTTCTTCAGCGGCACCATCAAGATCCACAGCACTGTCCGCTTTTCGAGAAGCGGGAGTAATGCTCGACACCGTATGCGCATGACCTGCAGGAGTCTCGACCTTTGCGACTTTCACAGCCGGAGCATCGTCGTCTTCACTATCGACTCCGCCCGCCTCCACAATCACCTTCTTCACGACAGCGGGCGCGGTCTTCTCATCCGCGGCAGCCGGCTTCAGTGATTCTGATGAAGGATGTGCCTTCGAGCTTTCCGGCTGTTTCCCGGACGCAACGTTCTGATCGGCGTGAATCTGCTCGCTCTGGCTGGCCGGTTTCCCGGCAA
Source organism: Candidatus Sulfotelmatobacter sp. (assembly GCA_049517555.1). Classification (GTDB taxonomy): domain Bacteria; phylum Acidobacteriota; class Terriglobia; order Terriglobales; family Acidobacteriaceae; genus Sulfotelmatobacter. The sequence continues at coordinate 9,251 of JBEKRY010000083.1, forward strand.
GCGCTTTCAGGTCAGCCTTCAACTCAGACGATGCGACGTTTTTCGAAACATCCTTCGGAACATCCTTCGGAACAGCAACGTTCGATCCCGCCTTCGGCGGCGCTTCCACGTCGGCCGTCTCGGTGTCCGCTTCCTTTAGCTGTCTCGCGCGCGCCATCGTGCTGTCTGCGCCATGGTTGTCCTTGCCGTGGACATCCTTGCCATGAATATCAACGATCAGCCGATAAGGATTGGGCAGCAGAAAGGCTTCGTAGTCCGAGAGGTCGGCGACTTCGAGTACCACCCGCGTACGCCCCGGCTGAAACTGCGCCACGCGAATCTTCTTCAGGAACCCGTCATCCACATCGAAGCTCTTGCCCACCAGCGTCGACGCCAGCTTGGTCCCGCGCAGGTCAAAGAAAATTCGGTCGGGATGGGCAATGCGCTGCGATCCGAACTCGATGTCACTCTCCAGGTCGATAGCGACCCGCGTATAGTCCGGCGTCGACCAGTGCCGGATTCCGGTCACGCGCGGCAAATGTCCGGCATGGGTTTCGGAGACTTCCGGGCCTGCTGCGCCGCTTTTGGCGTCGGTCTTAGAGTTATCCGCCTTAGTGTCGCCGGTCTTGGCGTCGTCGGTCTGAGTATCGGCGGCCTTAGTATTGGCGGGCTTGGTATCGGCGCGGGAATCAGCGTCCTTGGAAGACGGCTGCTTCTTGCTCTTGTCGGCAGTTTCTTTGCCCAGCTGCTTCTGCGCTCCAGCTTTTTTCTCAGCCGCGGCCTCGCGGTCGAGTTCTACCACCGCCTGCTGCGCGTCTCCTGCCAGCCGGTTGTGCGGATAACGGTGCAGAAATTCCTGAAAAACCGCCCGTGCCTGCTCGGGATCGTTCAGGTCATCTTTGTAAATCTCGCCGATCGTGAATAAGGCGTCGCAACGATACTTGCTGCCCGGATACTCCCGCCGCAGAAACTTGTACTGGGAAATGGCCTCATCGAGAATCTTGTCGTCGTCGAAGTGACGCCCCATCTCAACCAGCGTCTCAGCCACGGCAACCACGCTGGGGTCGGCCTTGGTCGACGTAGGCGCCCCAAAATAAACGTTCCGATAATTGTTGATGACCCGCTGGTAGTCGTGCCGCGTGCGGTCGGCCGGAGGACGGCCGTTCAAAGCTTCCCGCATGCGCTCGGCACTGGCAAAGTGGTCGCGAGCCCAGGCCTCAGTGTGATGCACGCGGGCATGGGCCGTCAGTCCGGGAAGCGCCACGAATAGCAGCAGCACCACCCAGCGCAAGCCGCGCGGGCTCAATCTCATTTTCAAAGTCGTCGGTCCGTTACCGTCTCGATCCAACGTTGCAGTTGAACAGCCCTGGTTGAACTACATTGCTACCTGAGAGATATCAATAAAACTTTCTGAGAAAACTTACTGAGGATCCCATTCTAGCCCTAAGGGTCCCCATCCTTGTCGCGTTCTCTGCGACAGGGTTGGGATTTTGATACCCATTACTTTTAAGACAGATGCCCGTAACCCTAATCGGTGTTGCTGATGTAAAGCACACCCCTAGCATCTCGCTGCACCCGCACCGGTTCGTGCGACGGCCCGGACGGAGAAAGATCGAATCCTCCGTAGTAAAGATTGGTGATCCTCCGCACATAGTTCTGAGTCTCGGCATAGTGCGGGATGCCGGCACTGCGCGCCACCGCTCCCGAACCCGCGTTGTAGGCTGCCAGGGTCAGATTCACATCGCCACGATAGTTTTCCAGCAGTTGCTTCAGATGCCGCACTCCGGCGTCCACGTTCTGGTCCGGGTCAAACGGATTACTCACCTTCAACTCGCGCGCCGTCGACGGCATGAGCTGCATCAGGCCCATCGCTCCCTTGCGCGAAACCGCATTGGAATTGAAGTTCGACTCGACTTTCACCACCGCCCGCACCAGATTCGGATCCACATTGTGCCGCGCCGCCGCCATCACGATGGACGAATCAATCTCTTCCTGCGACGCCTGATGTCCGCGCGAATTGGCGGCCAGAATCTTCGCGTTCGCGGACTGTGTGGAATCGTGACCGTAACCCGGGGTGACGTATTGACTCACCTCAGCCGCGGCCGACCGCGCCGCCTGCATCGACGCCGTATTCGCCGGCGGCACCGGCTTCCAGCGATTCTCTTTGCTGCTCCAATAGACGAGCGACGCTCGCCTGGTCTGCGGAGCCTCGCTTTGCTGAGAGTCGGTGTGCCGCGCCCGCGCCGGGGCAGGCTCGTTCACATAAACTCTGTGTCCGTGCTCGTCAGTAGGAGTAATTAACTGGGGCGAATCTTCGCCATCCGCCGCCCACACGCGAGGCGAAGCAATGACGGCAGGCAAAAAAGCTAAGGAGGTCGCGAGTGCCGTGGTTCTCGTCAGCATCAACATCCGTGCGAGTTGCAGGCGCTTTCGCATAATCCGGGCGTTATCCCCTTCACCAAACCTTCGCTGGAGAGCCGTCTAAACAGACTGCGCCCTCCTCGTGTCCTACCCGGAACCTGACGGAGAATCCCTTACCAGAGTTGAGACGATTATAGGCGGGAGGAGGTAGGTGAGCAATCTCCCAGAAGGGAGTAGAACCACCGGAGTAATCTTGGTAACCGATTGAAAAATATGATCATTAGCAGAGTCTTAGAGTCGTCCCGAGGCAGCCCGTAGTAACCACCCGGTAGGTTACTGGTCGATTTCCGCAGAGGTTGGGGAACTCATGTTCAGGCGGGGACGGGCGCGGCTGTCCGCGGAGCGAAATGCTCCGCCCTGCCTTTCCCGTCGATCCCGATGCGCGGCTCGATTAAGTCTTCAAGAGCGCCTGCACGTAGGCGGGCTTCATGGGAAGCCGCCGCATGATCTTTCCGGTTGCATCGTAAAGGGCCGCTGCGATGGCCGGCGCCGCAAGTGCGTTCGCAGCTTCCGAACCTCCACCGTAAGCACCGACCTTCGGATTGTTAAGCAGCACGACTTTGATCTCCGGTATGTCCGCCATGGTCGGGATGGGATACGAAAGCCAGTCCTCGGTGGTGATGCCGCTCTCATCGAACGCGACCTCTTCGAAGAGCGCATGGCCGATTCCCATCACCGCACCGCCCTCGACATTCCGCTTCAATTGGATCGGGTTCACGACAATGCCGGGATCGACTGCGATGGTGTACTTCTCCACGACGATCACGCCCGTACTCGGAGTGACGGCGATCTGGCAAACGCAAGCCCAGTAGGTTCCGCTACGCAACATCAGCGAAACTCCGCGACCGCGCAGGGGCGCGGATCCTATGGCTTTAGCGTCAGAACGCGGTGAAGGCCGAGTATCCCAACCGGACGCATCACGAACCGATTTCAGCACCCCGATGGCCCGCTCTTCGTTGGCGTGGTCAATACGGAACTGGAGAGCGTCCGCGCCCGCAAGCGCGGCTGCCTCGCTGATCGCGAGTTCGCGCGGATAGTTCTGCTGAAACTGCCCCGGCGTGCGCATGCTGTGGTCGCGCAGACCGACGGCCAGCGGCGAAGCTTTCTGCCCAACCTGAAAGGTGCCATGACCATTCTCGATCAGGTTCGGAACCTGGGCGTAAACCCACGGATCTTCAATGCCGTTCACCGTGGTGGTTACACCATCCGAATGCACCTGAGGAGCCGCCATGGTGGGCAGCCCGGCGAGGACCGCACCGATCGGCCGATCATCCTGCATAGCGGGCATGTAGTGGTCGATTTGATAGGCCGCTATTTTGCCTTTTTCATCGACGGCCAGCTTCACGTCAGAAAAGGCAGCCGACGCTTGCGTGGACCACTGCATATCGTCGGCGCGCATCCATTGCACGCGCACCGGTTTGCCGACTGCTTGCGACAGGAGTACCGCTTCGTCTTCCGCTCCCGAGTTTCCGCCGTTCGACCTGCCGTAGTGGCCCGGTCCGGGATAAGAATGCACAATCACATGATCGGGCGTAGTGCCGAGCATCATCGCGATCTCGCCGCGAAGTGCCTGCGGATTCTGGTTATGCACATGAATGTGCACCGTGCCATCAGGTTTAACATCGGCGACGGCCATGGTCGGACCAATCGGTGCGTGCTTCATGTAGGACAACTGATACGTGGCGGAAAGCTTCTTGTGTGCCGATGCCAGCTGCGGGCTAACGTCCCCTTTGGAATCCTCGCTCTTGACGACGGGCGCGCTGGTCCAATCCGCTTCTTCTCTCAAATGCTGGTAAAGTTTGGCATTGCCCGGCAGGCCCTTCCACTCGGTCCACTTGGTCCCGTCGGCTACCTGATCGGCGGCCTGGATCACTTCCCACTCCGTAGGCGCGACCACTCCGACCAGATTGCCTTTCACGATGACTTGCGAATTCGGAAACTTGGTTTTGTCCACTTGCCCGGCCGACACGAGAGTCGATCCCAGCGTCTTCGGATGCACCACCCGGGCATGCAACATGCCGGGCAGTCGCACATCGGTCGCCCAGGTTTCCTTGGCAGCTACTTTTGAACTGATAATGGAATTCTTGAACGACTTGCCGATGACCGTGTACTCACTCACCGGCTTCATCGGCGGATTGCCCTCGATGCTCAACCCCATGATGCTCGTGAGGTCTCCCTTGACGGGAATCGTGAGCTTCAACTGCTGGTTCTTGATGAGGTCGCCGTAGGAAATGGTCTTGCCGCCTCCCGACACAATGCCGTCCTTGACCGAAAGCTTGTCCTTCGGCACCCCAAGTTTCTCAGACGCCAGATCCAGCAGAGCCTGGTGGGTATAGGCGGCCGCCTTACGGATGTTCGGAGTCCCATGTCCAAGAAAATCGAAGGCGCCGCTGCCGTCCGGCGTAATGTCGGTACTCCCCGCCACGACCGTTGTAATGGCTTCGAAGGGCACGCTCAGCTCATCGGCCACAATTTGCCGGTAGGCGGTGAAGGTTGTGCCCTGGCCGAAATCGCTCTTCCCGGTGCGAATCAGAATCGTGTTGTCCGGGTGAATCTCGATCCACGAACTGGCCAGAGTAGGATCGAGCGAGTTCCTCATAACCGAGGGCGCTTTGGTCTCGCCCTTCAGAAGTTCGGTGCCGGCAAAGCTGAACCCCACGACGAGAACCCCGCCGGCTTTGATGAATTGGCGGCGCGATAGCGTCGGTGCAAGCACGTTTCCTGGCTTTTCGCTCATGGTTGCCATCGCTTACCTCCCCTTCGCCATGATTTCGGCAGCATGCTTTACGGCTTCAATGATCGCGACGTAGGTCCCGCAGCGGCACAGATTCGGCGATATACCCGATGTGGTGAAGGCCGCTTTGATTTGGGTCAACGAAGGATTCGCATTGCTTTCGAGCAGTTCAGTCGCCTTGATCATCATCCCGTTCTGGCAAAATCCGCACTGCGGCGTCTGCTCCTCGATCCAGGCTTGCTGCACCGGATGCAGCGTATTTTTCGCAGCCTCTGCCGAGAGACCCTTTTGCTTCGCCCATCTCGCGGGCAAACCTTCGAGCGTAGTAATTTCCTGACTCGCGACGCTCGCAACCGGCGTAACGCAGGACCGCGTTTCCTTGCCGTCGATCAGAACCGCGCAGGCCCCGCACTGTGCGAGCCCGCAGCCGAACTGCGGACCAATCAACTGGAGATCGTTGCGCAATACATAGAGCAGCGGAGTGTCGGCCGGCGCCTGCACCTCGCGCCGTGCTCCATTCACGTTGAGCGTGATCATTCGAGAACCCTCCAAAGGCACGTTCCGAAATCGGATGACTCGTAACGAGATCTTTCTTACCCTATACGCCCGCTCCGCAATCGACGCAAGCGCCGCGGTTTCCGCCTAGTGGTGCAGTTTGAAAATCTTTAACCACGAAGGACACGAAGTCGCACCAAGGAAACCCACGCAAAACGAATTCCTTCGTGATCCTTCGTGCCCTTCGTGGTTAGCGGTTTTCTTTTCGAGCGTCAAAATGCACTACTACCCGGTTTCCGCACTTCAATGCACCCGCCCGCCGACTCACTTCTCCAGTGCCGCCGCAAACGCATCCAGCGATAACGACCGCAGCAGATTCCGCCGCATCCCTCGTTCCACCTCAGCCAGCCGGTCCGAAGCCACCGTAATCCAATCGAAATCAGCCGACTCCGCCAACCGTTTCAACTCCGAAGCAATGTCGGTATTGCGAATCAACTCCGGCGCACCGGCTTCGATCGACGCCAGATCGCGCAACAATGAATAGAGCGTGCGAATCAATTGTTCGGTCTTCTCCCGCCCTTCCGCTCCCGGACGATACGACTCGGTCACCTTGAACAATTCACTGTGCTCCCCACCCTGCAACGCCGACTTCAAAATGGCCAGCGCATGACTGCGAGCCGCCACATAAGCCGCCAGATCGAACCCGCGGGCGCGACCAACCGCCCCTTCCGACAGCCGGGCCACCAGCGCACGCTCTGCCGGCTTCCACTCGGGACGATTCAACGCCAGATACTTCTCGATTTCCTCGGCCGCTAACGCTGCCAGCGGAAACACCATCGACCGCGAGCGGATCGTCGGCAGCAATTCCCCCGGATTTTCCGTCAGCAGAAAAATCGTCGCAAACTCCGGCGGCTCCTCCAGCACCTTCAGCAGCGAGTTCGCGGCTTCCTTCATGAAAGCCGAGTCGGTGAAGATGTAAACCCGTTCCCGACCCTCCGCCGGACGGTAATAAATGGTCTCAATCAACCGCCGCACCTGATCGACCTTGATCATCATCTGCGGAGGGTCAGGAGGAATGATGAGCACGTCAGGATGCGTTTGCACAAACAGCCGCGTCTCCTTCTTGTCGGCGTCGCGCAGATTCTCCCGCGCCTCCACGGCTTCGGCGAAGCGGGTGTCCAGATCGGAGGCCTGGCCAATCCGCGTGCAGTTGGCGCATTTCCCGCAGAAATCAGGCAGCCCGTCAGTCTGAATAGGCGCAAGACAATTCAGCACCTGCGCCAACATCAGCGCCAGCGTGTATTTCCCCGATCCATTCCCGCCCGAAAGCACCACCGCATGCGGAAAGCGGTCGCGCGCCAGCATGTCGCGCAAGCGATGGATGGTTTCCGCGTTGCCGTGAAAATCAGAAAACATAAGAAGCCATTAGCTCTTGGCACTTGGCATTTAGCCGTTCGGGTTCAGCGCAGCATTTTGGGCACACAGCATTCAACCAAAGTAAGCGCTCGGTAGCGCATGGAACTACGACGCCCCGCAACGGCCAAATGCCAAGTGCTAAATGCTAACGGCTGTCACACCAGTTTCAACTTCCTCCGCACGACATCCACGATCCGCGCATGCGTTTGCCCCGGCGTCCCGCGCGCATCCACCGTAACGACGCGCCCGTGCTCCCGCTTCGCAATTGCTACATATCCGTCATGCACCCGCGCAAAGAAAGCCCGCGTCTCCGACTCGAACCGGTTCTCGTCGCCGTGCCCCTGGCTCGATGCCCGAGACGCCCGCTTGTTCCGCCGCCGCGCCCGTCCCACGCTCGCCGCCGCGTCCGAATCCAGCAGGATGGTCAAATCCGGCTGCAGATTCCCACACAGCACCCGATGCAATTCCCGCACTGCCTCGCTGCCGAGCTTGCGCCCGCTGCCCTGGTAAGCCTCCGTCGAATCGGTGAACCGGTCACATAAAACGATGCTGCCCGCGGCCAGCGCCGGTTCGATGACTTCCGCAATATGCTGCGCCCGCGAAGCAAACATCAACGCCATCTCGGCCAGCGGCGAAAGTCCCGCCGTCGCAGAATCGAGAAGCACTTTGCGGATCTTTTCTCCCGTCAGCGTCCCGCCCGGCTCGCGCGTCTCCACTACCTTGTGTCCCGCCGCGCGCACCACCGCCGCCAGCTTTCGCATCTGCGTGCTCTTGCCGGTCCCGTCAAGTCCCTCGAAAGTAATAAATTTCCCGCGGCGCGACATCTGCGGAATCATAGCAGTGCGGGCGGCAG
>JBEKRY010000084.1:0-17087 GCA_049517555.1 Candidatus Sulfotelmatobacter sp.
GAAAGCAGCAGGGCGAAGGCGATCAGGTTATAAAGCACGCGGTCGCGAACCGCCTCGCGGAATGTGTTGCGGGCAATGTGAACGATGCGTGGGCTCATACGGCAGTCCCTAAGGTTTTCCCCGCCGCGCTCTCGGCCGGGGTGTTTTGCAGCTTCTCCACGAAGTACGCTTCCAGCGAAGTGCGCAGCGGCGTAATGGCGATCAGCCGGATGCGCTCGCGGCGCAGCGCGTCGATGGCCGCGTCCTGCTGGCTCTCCGGGATCACGGCGCGCACCGTGTCACCTGTAATATGGCATTCGGCGCCCAGAGCCTTCATCGATGCTGGAAGCTGCGTCCCCTGCCAGATCACTTCCACCTTGCCCTGCACCGTCGCGGTCAAATCTTCCACCGCACCCACGCCGCGCAATTCGCCTTTGTGAATGATGGCCACGCGGTCGCACAGCGCCTCGGCGTCCGAGAGAATATGGGTCGAAAAAAATACCGTCTTGCCTTCCTGCTTGAGCTGCTCCATCAGGTCGCGAACTTCGCGGCGGCCCAGCGGATCGAGTCCCGACATGGGTTCGTCGAAGAAGACTAACTTCGGATTGTGCAGAATGGCCTGCGCGATTCCAGCCCGCTGCAGCATGCCTTTGGAAAACTTCCGCAACTGCACGCCTTGAATGTCGGTCAGCCCCACGCGTTGCAGCACCTCTTCGATGCGGCGCTTGCGGTCCTTGGCGGGAACGCCCGAAAGCTGCCCGTAGTAGTCGAGCAATTCGTGCGCCGTCAGATAATCGTAAAAGTAAGGCTGCTCGGGCAGAAATCCGATCTGCGCTTTGACTTCAGGATCGGTCCAATCGTGGCCCAGGATGCGCGCCGTCCCGGCCGTCGGGAACACCAGCCCCATCAGCATCTTCAGCGTCGTGGTTTTGCCCGCGCCGTTGGGGCCGAGGAAGCCGAAAATCTCCCCTTCTTCCACGGTGAGATGCAGTGGCTGCAACGCCCGTTTAGGGCGCTTGCGCCAGAAGCCCACCATGTAGGTCTTTTCCAGCCCAAGGATTTCAATTGCGGCCATTGTGATTAAAATATGTCGTCGGAATATGCGCTCAGAATATGTGGTTCAGAATATGTGGCTCAGAATTTCCGAAAAGATATGTCAGGAAATATTATAAGCACTCTAGAGCGATCGATGATCTCGCATAACAGTTACGACGGTTACTGCGGTGTCGAGAGTTCGTGCGTCGAGAGCCAGATCAAAATTCGCGCTCGCGTCGGGAAAAGTCGCACGAGTCACACATGATTCTCAATTTGGCGCAACTTGGTCCAACTTGGGATGAGATTCCGGTCTGGTTACTGCGTTACGGGGAAAGCCAGACAGGCTGCTTGCGTCGTAACCGGAAGGTCGCCGACGGTAGCCATTTGTGACCGCAGAACGCCATCGTTGGTCGAGCAGTAGTCGTGGTTCCCGGTCGAATGGACCAGCAGCGGCGCGGCTCCCGCCACAAAGATTGCATTGTTCACGGAGCCCGCGGGCGTAATGCCGGTCGCAAGGAAAACGAACCCGCTCTTGCCTCCGCTGCCGGGGCTAGATGAAGACAGGAAGCTATCGACCAGGCACGCAGTGGTAGAAGACGGAGTGCACGGCGACGCCCCTCCCAGTGTTCCGAGGTCGGGCGCATAGCCGACCGTGGGGTAAGCGGTAGTGTAGGCAATCTCCGATGTCTTGATGGCAGCCAGCGAGCCTACGGCGGATGCTTCGTTCGCCGATATCCGCGCCTGCAGCAGGTTGGGGATCGCGATAGCGGCGATGATGAGAATAATCGCCACCACGATCAGCAACTCGATCAATGAGAATCCCTTTGTAGAGTGCATCCGATGTTCCCTTGAATTCTGTTAACCCTCGGGCAAAAGTCCACGGATTAATTTGCAGTTTCGCAGCCAATTCCGGCGGCTTGGGCGAAACGTTAGTAATCTCGAATCTCGCTTGTAAATCAATCGGTTAGCCCCGGGTACTGCGACCGGAAGCCGGCAATACGGAAAGAATCTCGAGTAAGGTTTGACAGAAAGTGTCAGGCCAATTGCGAAAACATGGAAAGTCCCGATGGTTGAAAACAACGGATCGCAGCCCTTAGAACGACCTGGTCGAAAAGAAAAGTCGGAAAAGAAACATCAGAAAAGAAACATCAGAAAAGAAACAAAGAAACGAGGAGCAGCGGAGGGGTACTCGCTGCTCCTCGACGGATGCCTAATTTTCCAAAACCATCGCGGTTACTGGTTCAGCGGATTGAAAGCCAGGATGCCGGCTTCGGTGTTCGAGCAAACGCCCGCCGGATCGACCCGGATTACCGCATCTTCCTCAGCGCAGAAGCCACGGATCCCGGTCTGGTTGATCGAAAGCGGAACCCCTTTCACCGCGTAGCCCACGTTGGTTCCACCCGCCACGGTGCCGGCGCCGGTAACGAAGGTATAGCCGCTCTTGCCGCCGCCCGCCGGGTTCCCATCATTGGCCAGCACAGAGTCGATGAGGCAGGCGGTGGTCGAACTCGGCACGCAAGCCGCGCCCAAAGCGCCGCCCAGGTTGACCAGAGCCGGAGCATAGCCCACAGTTGGATACGCGGTCTGGTAGGTGATTTCGCCCGTCGTGATCGTGCGGATGGACGCGACCGCCGACGACTCATTGGCCGCGATGCGCGCGCGCAACAAGTTCGGAATGGCGATGGCTGCAATGATCAGAATGATGGCCACTACGATCAGCAGCTCAATCAGCGAGAAACCCTTCTGTTGTTTCCGCATCTGTAATTCCCCCAAACTTCGTACGTGATTTTTTATCGAGTCACCTTAGTGACAAATGACTCAGGCCGGATTGATTTTGCGCCCGCCTCGCCAATGCGCGCACTGCTAAAGCGGCAACTGACGCCGGGTCCGGCCGCTTACTGGCACAGCCTTCGTTTCTCATCAGCGCCCTAAGCCGACTCAATTCTACGCTCTCCGCGGCCTCCATGACGCCAAATGTAGCGTCCGCAGCCGATTCCGTTGGTTTGGAGCGCATTGCTCTGGAAGAACGCGGCGGAGCTTCCGGCTTGCGTGGGGATTGCGAACCGGGCAGACTCTGGGCAAAAAGACAAAGGGCAGCGAGTGTTAACTCGCTGCCCTTGTCTTGTTCCCGCCCCTGGTATTGCCCAGAATCGAACCGGATTACCGGTTCAGAAGTTACTGGTTGAGGGGGTTGAAAACCAGGATGCCAGCTTCCGTGTTGGAGCAAGCGCCCGCCGGGTCGACGCGGATGACTGCGTCTTCTTCAGCGCAGAAGCCGCGAATACCAGTCTGGTTGATCGAGAGCGGAACCGCCTTGATCGTGTAGCCGACGTTGGTACCGCCTACGGCCGTGCCCGCACCAGTCGTGAAGGTATAGCCACTCTTGCCGCCGCCCGCCGGGTTGCCGTCATTGGACAGGACGGAGTCGATCAGGCAAGCGGTGGTCGAGCTGGGGACGCAAGCCGCGCCCAAAGCGCCGCCGAGGTTGGTCAGAGCCGCAGCATATCCAACCGTCGGATACGCAGTCTGATACGTTACTTCGCCCGTTGTAACGGTACGAAGAGAAGCTACAGCAGACGACTCGTTAGCCGCGATACGTGCGCGCAGCAAGTTCGGAATCGCAATTGCCGCGATGATTAGGATGATGGCTACCACAATCAGCAGCTCAATCAGTGAAAAACCCTTCTGTTGTTTACGCATTTTGTTTTTATTCTCCCGAGCTTTTTTTTGAATTTTTGAATTTTTACTGGTCGGCGTTCGACTCAGTTGCCATTGCTGTTGCATTCGCCTGGCCAATGCCGGCAGTGACCCCGGTTCGGCAGAAAAAGCGCCGGAACCCCTATGTTGTCAACAGCGAGGTACACGCAGGTTCTTCTTCGACTGCCTCCACAAATCTGCTGATGGCCAAAGCGCGGCATCGAAATGACAATTGTTGCCACTCTCAACCAGGGCCGAAACCCTTGGCGCACAACATTTTCGCGGCGGGAGATGAGGATGAGGAAATAAGGCTGACGCTGAGGATGAAGCTGAGGAAATCGTAAGAGTCAGCCATGAGCGGTGTGAAAAGGACTTGTATCAGGGCATCGCTTCACAGGCTGCGGAAAAACTCGGAATTCATCACGAACGGGAAGGGCACGCGTTCCGCTCGGGCCGCTAAGCTATCGAAAAAAAGCAAAGGGCAGCGAGCCGTAGCTCGCTGCCCTTTATACCCTTCGCGATGGAATCGCGAGAGCCGACTTACTGGTTGAGCGGGTTGAAAGCCAGGATGCCCGCTTCGGTGTTGGAGCAAACGCCCGCCGGGTCGACGCGAACCACTGCATCTTCCTCAGCGCAGAAGCCGCGAATACCAGTCTGATTGATCGAGAGCGGAACCGCCACGACCGTGTAACCAGAGTTGACGCCGCCCACAACCGTTCCAGCGCCAGTGGTGAACGAATAACCGCTCTTACCGCCGCCAGCGGGGTTACCGTTGTTGGCGAGCACGGAGTCGATCAAGCAAGCGGTGGTCGAGCTGGGAACGCAAGCCGCGCCCAAAGCGCCACCCAGGTTGACCAGAGCCGCAGCATATCCAACGGTCGGATACGCGGTCTGATAAGTTACTTCGCCCGTGGTCACGGTACGAATGGAAGCGACCGCAGACGACTCGTTAGCCGCAATGCGAGCGCGCAGCAAGTTCGGAATGGCGATAGCTGCAATGATCAGGATGATGGCCACCACGATCAGCAGTTCGATCAGTGAGAAACCCTTTTGTTTCCGCATCTCTTTAGTTTTCCTCTCGTTGTTGGTCTGTTTAACTGCCGGTCACGGATGACGCAGTCGATTCCCATATTTGCACTTGCTGTTCCAAAACGGAAAGTTACCTTAGTTACAGGCGGCTGTCCGGGAAGGGCTTTATTTTCATCGGAAGGGCAAACTTCCGTGCCTTCTTGCGCCCGCCAAACTCTGTAAACTCTGGCAAAATTCGGCGATTCCTCTGACAATTCCTGTCAGTTCAGAATGGCATCCGTTCCATTGTGGAACGCGCCCGGAGCCTCGGTTTGCACATTTTCTGCCAGAGGTTCGATTCATTGCTCCGCGGAAAGCCTTGCCCTGGAAGCCGACCGGCGCTCTGGCCGTACAAATCCACGCGTAGAATGTTGCGGCGCAGCAATTCGAGTAACGTTCCTCGAGTAACTTTTCGCGAGTTCACGATATGGATCAATCAAAAGAGGCATTTCAAGTCGAAGCCGAAATCGCACGGGCCTGGACTCTGCCTGCGCCGCTCTATACAGACGCGAGCGTTCTGATCGCTGAGAAAGAAAAAATATTCGCTCGCACCTGGCAGGTCGTCGGTCATGCCAGCCAGGTGGCGAATCCCGGCGACTATTTCACCACCGACTTGATCGGCGAGCCGCTTGTATTGGTGCGCGGGCTCGATGGAAGGTTGCGAGGTTTTTATAACGTCTGCCGCCATCGGGCCGGGCCGCCAGCGGAGGGCTGCGGTTCGCGCAAACTGTTTCGCTGCGGTTACCACGGCTGGACCTACGGGCTCGACGGCGCGCTGCTCAGCGCCACCGAAATCGAAGGCGTGGAGGGATTTCATCCGGCCGACTTTGCGCTCAAGCCGGTGCGCACCGAGGAGTGGTTCAACCTGGTGTTTGTGAATCTCGATCCCGAGGCGCGGCCTTTGCGCGAGAGTCTGGGAGAGCTTCCGCGGCAGGCCGAAAGATTTCCCTTTGGAACGATGAAGCTGTTCGAGCGCCGCACTTACGACCTGAACTGCAACTGGAAGACGTATGTCGACAATTACCTGGAGGGCTATCACTTGCCCAGCGTGCATCCTGGACTGAATCGCGAACTGGATTACAACGCTTATGTGGTCGAGCCCCATCCGCTCGGCCGTGCGGGACGGGGACAAGCGGGATATGTCCGCCAGTTCAGTCCGATTCGGGGCGCGCAGCCGGGCGACGCCACGCCGCGGCGCTACCAGGAGGCGAAGGAAGATCTGACCACGGATTATTTCTGGATTTTTCCCAACTGGATGCTGAACTGCTATCCCGACAACGTTTCGCTGAACATCGTGCTGCCGGTCGAGGCGGAACGCACGCTGGCGATCTTCGAGTGGTACTTGCCGGAAAAGGATCACGGCACAGCCGCCGCCAAGGCGTCAGTCGAGTTCAGCCATCAGATTCAGATTGAAGATGTCGGCATCTGCGAAGTAGTGCAGAAGAATCTGCGGTCGCGAAGTTATTCGCGCGGGCGGTTCAGCGTGAAGCAGGAAAAAGGTGTGCATGCGTTTCATCGGATGTATGGGGAAGCGATGGGGGCAACTTGATGTTCGCCCTTTCTTTGTCGACACAAAAATGCACGTGCATATTTGTACGGAAGTCGGGGATTTCCACAGGCTGTCTTGGTTCGACCCCGGGCTGAAGCGCTCCAGCGCTTTCTTGCAATGCCCATTGCGGGGCCGGAAACGGCACTGGCTGCGATAGTAATTTCGCGGCACGTCTCTGAGGTCATCGGAAGAAAGATCGTGCGCCCTGCGGCGTTCTAGGGCACCTCTACGACTTCTCAATCACTTACAAAGAATTTCAGCGACTTCCACCAAGACTCAACGACTTACGCGGTATGACCGTGAGGACGACACTTTGCGATGTCCGAACTATTCGAGAGTTCGCCGCTGTCGCTAGAAGCTCTCCGCTTTCAGCAGGAGGCAGGTGACGTCGTCGTGCTGCGGAGTGTTGCCGACGAAGAGGTCGAGCTCGGCCATGAAGCGCTTGAGCATGTCGGCGGGCTCCGAGGATTTTCCGGCTTCGATCGCCGCGAGCAAGCGGGCCTCTCCGTATTCGTCCTGGCGGGCGTTTTCAGCTTCCACAACTCCATCCGTGAAAATGATCAGCCAGTCGCCCGGCGCTAACGTCACGGTCGCGGATTCATATTTCGCGTCGGGCATGATGCCGTAGGGAAGGCCGCCGACGTCAAGGCGTTCAATTTGTCCGTTGGCGCGGCGCAGGATGGGATTGTTGTGGCCGGCGTTGATGTAGTCGACGGTGCGGCGCACGGGATCGTATTCCGCGAGGAACGCGGTGGTGAAACGCAATCCGCCCTGGCTGTTGCCGCAGGCGTAGCGATTCATGTTGGCGGCGAGTTCGGGCAGGGCGACATGCGCGGTGGAAAGCGTTTTCAGGCTGGCCTGGAACGTAGCCATCAGCATGGCGGCGGGAATGCTCTTGCCGGCAACGTCGGCCACGGCGAGGACGACGCGATTGTCTTCATTGGTGCGGCCAGGACGCGGGAACACGTCATAGTAATCGCCGGCGACGGTGTTGGCGGGGCGGGTGGCGTAGGCGACGGCGAGGCCGGGAATCTGCGGCGGGGCGCCGGGCAGGAGCCAGGTCTGAATCTCGCGCGCGATCTGCAGATCGCGCTTCATCACGACGCGGTCGGCGATCTCGAGCATTAACAACAGGAGTAGAAGCAGCGCCGCCCAGAAGTGAAAGTCGAATTCGACGCTCTGCACATTGCCGGCTTGCTTGTTGAACTGGAACGCCGTGTGCGGGAGAACCAGCAGAATCAGCGCCAGCAGCAGCAGGACGCGGCGCGCGGGCGAGAGCTTCTCGAACACCGCCCAGAAGAATTCCTTGACGATCTGAATTCGGCGCCCGCCGCGGGTCAAGCCTTCCGGCGTCTTCGCCTCGACATCTCTTGAATACAAGCGATAGCTGGTGCGGGCTTCGGATTCGAACTGCGACCAGAGCTGGCTGACCTCGAGTCCGTCGGTCACGCGCCGCCAGAACCTGTGCAGGCGCACGCCGAAAGTGGCGGGCTGTCCGGGCTGCGGGGCGGGCGGGGAGGCGGTGACCATGGGAGCGTTAAATTATAGAGGATTGGGGGAATGGGGAATTGTGTAATTGAGTAATTCAGTAATTCAGTAATTGATGCTGACGTTCGTCGCAGTTCTCAAGAGCGCGGGATATTCGCCGCACTGATTCGCGCCTCACTCGATCGACTAGCCTTCGAGCGTTCCAGGTTCTTGCGGTCCCAGTTTCCCAGGTCGGCGGCTGCGTCGTAAGTACTTTGCAGGAATTCCAGGAGCGCGGCTTTGGGATCGGGCGCGGTGCGGACGTCGTCGTACATGAGCAGGAACTCTTTCAATTGCGGATGATAGAAAGCCGCCTCGGGGCGAATCTTCCGTTCGGCGAAGCCGGGCGGTTCGGGCGCCGCGTAGGAATAGAAAGCCGGTGCAGTGATATCGCCGCCGCCCGGCCAGAGTCCCGCGCTGCTGACTTCGTGCGAGTAGCCTTCCTTGGTGATGGAATCGGCTCCGGGCCGCTCGGGGGCCCGCCGGCCGGAGAAGCGCGTGGCCGCGAGGTCGAACGCTCCCCAGAAGAAATGCACCGGACTCGCTTTTCCAATAAATCCGGCGCGGAATTCCTTGAGGATCTGATCGGTCCAGACCAGGATGCGCCAGAATTTATTCATTGCTTCCGGATCGTAGGAAGCATGAAGGTGGTCTTGCTCGAACGGGATGGGATCGGCGATCTCGCAGGGCCTTGTCCAAATTTTGCAAGCTATGCCGAGATCGGCGAGGGCCGCCATGAATTTCTGGTAGAAATCAGCCACACTCTGCGGCTGCAGCGCGAGGGTGACCACGCGGCCAGCGCTGGTGTCGAGAATGAGTTGGTGCGCGATGAAATCAAACCGTACTTCGATTGTGTTCAGGGCCGTCCCGCGCCAGTACGGCATGGCCGACGTGGTGAGTCCGCGGGCGGTCAGATAGAACGGGACATTCCACCAATGATTCACCAGCGGGCACAATTTAAGGCGCACTTTGCCGACGATCTGCGTCCACATGTGCACGGTGGCGAGAGTGTCTTTCCAGCTATCGAGAGGCAGTGCCGGCAGCAGATCGTCAGTTGCGTTTTGCGGCGTCATGGCTTCTCTCCGGACGCTTCCGCGGGCTTGGCGAAGAGCTTCGGATCGACCTCCGGGTTGAGTTCGATCTTTTTGAATTGGGCGGTGCTGGTTTCTTTGCCGTCCTGCTTGTTTTGGTGTTTGTACGGCATCGTCAGGCCGTCGACGGTGCGCCAGTCGGCGAGATTGGTTTCGCCGTCGAAGGGGCCGGATTGTCCCATGGCCTTGTATTTCTCGCGCAGAATGTAGCCGGTCTTGGGATCGATATACCAGCGGACCCAGGGGATGGCGCCGCCGATGTCGAGGATGGCGGCGTCGACGTCGCCGATTTTTTCGGTGCCCGCCGCGGTGAAGGTGAATGCGGGATCGTCGGCGTGCTGGGCGACGTAGATCAGATCATGGTGCATCTGCGAGAGCATTTCGTTCTTCTGCTCGGGCGGCATGCTGCGCGTGCCCATGCCCGCCATGGTCATGAATGCGGCGTCGGGGGAAGCGACGATGGTCAGCGCGCCTTGCGGGGTTTGAATATCAATGCGCATGCGGTCGGGCAAGGCGACGGTAACATCGACCGGGTTTGGCGGGCTCCCGCCGTCACTCTCGTCGATGCCGACGTGCATGGTTTTGATGGACTGGAGTTTGGGCAGGCCTCCCATGGCGGCGGCCACTTTCGCGGCCAAAGCTTTGCCTTCGGCATTGGAGGCGGCGGGCTTGGCGGCGGTGTCGTTGCTTTCCGACTTTTCGGCCGGCGGCGGCGGAATGGCGATGTCGATTTCTTTTACCGCGCCGAGAGATGTAAGCGGCTTGTCGAAGTCTTTTGTGTTGCCGACGACGAGGACGGCCAGCTGATCTTGGTGCAGATATTTGGCGGCGACGCGGTTCACGTCGGCGGCAGTGACCTTTTTGATTTCCGCCTGGTACTTGTCGAGCCAGTCGGGAGGATATCCGTAATATTCGTAGGTCATGCGCTCGCCGAGAATTTTGTCGGGCGAGTCGAGGCGAAAGATGAAGGCGTTGAGAATGGCGTCCTTGGCGTGCTGGATTTCGTCTTCGGTGATGGGATGCGTGGCCAGGTCGTCGATATTTTCGTCCGCGGCCTTGATCGCTTCGACCGTGGTGCCGCTTTTGGTGCTGATCGATATCTGCAGGATGCCGGGATGGCCGAAGTTGGTGCCAACGCCGCCGCTGACGCCGTAGGCGAGGCCGCGTTTGGTGCGGATGTCGTTGAACAGGCGCGAGGAGAAGCCTCCGCCGAATGCCGCATTGAACACGCTGATGGCGTAGTAGTCAGGATTGTCGCGTGTGGTGCCGAGCGCCACCATGTGGATCGTGCTCTGGTTCACGTCATCTTTCGGAACAAGATAGTAGCCGGGCTTGGCGGGCGTGTATTGAATTTCATTCTTGGGTAAGGACGGAGCGCTGGGCCAGGCGTCGAACACTGCGCGTAGCCGGGCTTCCATCGCGGCGGAATCGAAGTCCCCGCTGATGCCCAGAATGATGTTGTTGGGGTGAACATATTTGCCATGCCAGTCGATGAGATCCTGGCGCGTGATGGCGGCGACGGTGGAGTATTCGGGCACGCGGGCGTAGGGATTGTCGGCGCCGTAGGCCAGTTTGACGGTCTCGCGTTGCGCGATTTCGCCGACGTCGTCGTTGCGGCGGGAGATGCCGTCGCCTTCTTCTTTCTGCGCGAGGTCGATCTTGTCGGCGCGGAATTCAGGGTTCTGGAGCACGTCGACGAAAACTTTGAAGACGTCGTCGAGGTCCGCTTTGAGGCACGAAAAGCTAATCGTGGTCGAGTCGGAGCTGCTGCCGGTTTCTACTTTGGCGGCCCGGACTTCGAGGAAGTCGTCGAGCTGGTCGCCGGTTTGCGATTTGGTGCCGCCGGTCCGCCAGACTTCACCGTAGATATCCATGAGTCCGGTTTTGGCGACGGGTTCGTTGACCGAGCCGCCGCGGATGCGGGCGGTGCCGTCGATGAGCGGCAGTTCGTGATCTTCCTGCAGGAAGATCACCATGCCGTTTTTGAGTTCGATGCGCTTGGGCTGTTGCGGCTTGAACGCGGGCAGGGGCGGGATGGGGACTTGTTGCCAGCTGGCGGCTTGAGCGGCGGCTTGGGGCACTGTCGCGATGGCTGCGGCGGCAATCAGAGTTATGACCAACGTTACAGGAAGAAGTGCACCCAGCTTTTTCATTGTGTTCTTCATTGCGCACCTCCCTGATCAGCGGAGGCATTAAAAGCCTGTCCTCCCGAAGATGCGTCGCCCGAAGATGATTCGCCGGCGGCCGGAGCTCCGGTGGAGTTTTCGATGATGCCGACGGTGCGGTTGGTGTCAGTGAAGACTTCGTTAGCGACGCGGCGAATGTCGGCTTTCGTGACCTGATCGATGCGGTCGACCGATTTGAATAACTCGCGCCAGTCACCGTAGCGGGTCTGGTAAGTCGCGAGTTGTGTGGCCAGGCCTTCGTTGTCGGCGAGGCCGCGAATCAGGTTAGCTTTGGAGCGGGTCTTGATCATCTTCAATTCTTCGTCGGTGACGTCTTCTTTTTTTAGCTTGTCGATTTCCGCATGGATGGCGTCGGCAATTTCCTGCGGCGTGTGTCCGGGAAGCGGCACGGCAAGAAACGCGAACAGGTGGGGATATTTGACGCCGGGATATCCGGTGAATCCTTCGGAGTAGGACGCGATTTTCTTGTCGCGGACCAGTGAGCGGTAAAGGCGCGAGGTGCGGCCTTCGGACATGAGATCGGAGATGGCGTCGAAGACGGCGTCGTCTTTGCTGCGGTAGTCGGGGCGGTGGTAGCCCTCAATGTAAATCGGCTGCGAACGGTCTTTGAGAATGACTCTGCGTTCGGAGTTCTGTGGCGGCTCGGTAGTCGTGGTTTCGTCGGGCTGCGGACGGGTGGGCAGGCGGCCGAAATATTTTTCGAGCAGCGGCATGGCTTCGGCGGCTTTGATGTCACCGGCTACGGCGACCACCATGTTCGACGGAACGTAATATTTGTCGAAGAATTTCTGCGCCTCGGTGGCGGAGAAGGTGTTGAGGTCGGACATCCATCCTACGGTCGGCCGATGATACGGATGTGCCGTGAAGGCCGCTTCGGTGAATTGCTCGAGCAAGCGTCCGAACGGGCTGCTGTCGGTGCGCATGCGGCGCTCTTCGATCACCACGTTGCGTTCTTTGTAAAACTCGCGCAGCACGGGATGCAGGAAGCGTTCCGACTCAAGGTAGGCCCAGAGTTCGAGGCGATTTTCCGGAAGCGAGTAGTGGTAGCCGGTTTCGTCGTAGGCCGTAAAGGCGTTCATGTCCTCGCCGCCGTTCTGTTCGACGAGCTTGCCGAAGGCGTTGCTGACAACGAATTTGTCGGCTGCGGCGATGGCGTCTTTCCAGGCTTTTTCGAGTTGTGCCAGCTTCGCGTCATCGCGGCCGACGGACTTGTCGCGCTCGGCAATGTAGGCGGCGTAGGCGACTTCAACCTTCTCGAGAGCGACCTTTTCGGCGGCGTAGTCGGTGGTGCCGATCTTGTCGGTGCCTTTGAATGCCATGTGCTCGAACATGTGGGCCAGTCCGGTGGCGCGCATGGGATCCTGCGCGGATCCTGCGTCGACCAGGGTGAAGAAGGAAAAGACCGGAGCTTCGGGACGTTCACAGATGATGAGCGTCAGGCCATTGGGCAGCTTCTTGACGGTGATGCGTTTTTCGAAGGACGCGACGTTCTGGGCCAGGGCAAAAGTCGAAAAAAGAAGAAACAGACAGGCGATCTTAAGAGTGCGATGTTTCATCGGGCTTTGTTTCATCGGACCTCCAGCGGTGGGACGAGCTTGTGCTTTGACATCTGTTGGACGGGCCAGCAGGGCAGAAGTTTGAAAGTACGTGGCGGGAAGGGAAGTTGTCAAACGGCGGGTACTCCTAGGGCTGCGGCGCAGTTTGAGTTCCGACACACTCTGTTCGTGGCGTCATCCTGACCGGAGCCGTTTTTCAGGCGGAGGGAAGGATCTCGCGCGGTGCCAATGAGGCGTCCGTAGAAGCTCCACGCGAGATCCCTCACCCGGCTGAACTGCGCCGGGTTCGGGATGACGCATCCAAAGGGACATTTTGCGGGCGATGAGCTTTCAGGCACAATGGCAGGCGGAGCGCGCGCGTGACTGACTCGGCCGTCGACATTCAGGGCAGGCATCTCAAGC
This sequence comes from Candidatus Sulfotelmatobacter sp., assembly GCA_049517555.1. Lineage (GTDB taxonomy): Bacteria > Acidobacteriota > Terriglobia > Terriglobales > Acidobacteriaceae > Sulfotelmatobacter. The sequence continues at coordinate 13,091 of JBEKRY010000084.1, forward strand.
TGTCGAACTTGGAGAAGGTGCTTTATCCCGCCACGGGATTCACCAAGAAAGATGTGATTGATTACTACGCCCGGATCGCGCCGGCGATGATTCCGCATCTGGCGGGGCGGGCGCTCACGCGCAAGCGCTATCCCGACGGGGTGGATGGCGAACCTTTCTTCGAGAAGAATGCGCCCATGCACAAGCCGGATTGGGTGAAGACGGCACCGATCTGGAGCGGGCGCAACCGGCGGACGGTTCATTACGTGCTAGCCGACGACTTGGCCACACTGGTGTGGCTGGCCAATCTGGCGGCGCTGGAGCTGCATCCGTCACTGGCGCTGGCGACGGACGTTACTTGTCCGACGGAGATGGTGTTTGACCTCGATCCCGGGCCGCCGGCGAATATTGTGCAGTGTTGCCAGGTGGGGCTGTGGCTGCGCGAGATTTTCGAGCACTTCGGGCTGCGGAGTTTTCCGAAAACGTCGGGGTCGAAGGGGCTGCAGATTTACGTTCCGCTGAACACGCCGGTGACTTACGACGCGACGAAGATGTTTTCGCACGCGCTGGCGCAATTGCTGGAGCACGATCATCGCGATCTGGTGTTGTCGGAGATGAGCAAGCAGGCGCGGACCGGCAAGGTGTTTGTCGACTGGAGTCAGAACGATGAGCATAAGACGACGGTGGCGGTGTATTCGCTGCGGGCGCGGGAGCATCCCACGGTTTCTACGCCGGTGACGTGGGAGGAAGTCGAGCGGGCGTTCAAGAAGAAAGATGCGGGCCTGCTGGTGTTCGAAGCGCCGCAGGTGGTGAGGCGCTTTGAGAAGCTGGGAGATTTGTTTGAGCCCGTGCTTGAATTGAAGCAGCGGTTGCCGGATTTGAAGGCGGGGGCGGTTGCGGCGGAGCCGGAACGGATTGAGATTGCGGCGCAGGCGGGACACCCACCACCTCGTCGAAGGAAGAAGAATCACTAACCACTAAGGGCACGAAGGTACACGAAGGAAATCATCATATGGCGCGATTTTTCGCGGGTACTTCGGGGTGGGCTTATCCGACGTGGAAGCCTGAGTTTTATCCGGCGAAGCTGGCGCAGAAGAAATTTCTTGGTCACTACTCGACGCAACTGAACACTGTCGAAGTGAATTTCACATTCCGGCAGCTGGTCAAGGAAACGACCATTCAGAATTGGCTGCAGGATACGCCTGCGCATTTTCGTTTCGGCATCAAGGCGCATCAGGTCATCACGCACATCAAGCGGCTCAAGGGGACGGAGGATTTTGTGCGGCGATTTCTGGCGACCATTGAGCCTCTCGCCGCGGCAGGGAAGCTGGGGCCGGTGCTGTTTCAGCTTCCTCCCAATTTAAAGGCGGATTCCGCGCTGCTCAAAGACTTTCTGGCAATCCTTCCGCGTACGGTGCCGGCGGCGTTTGAATTCCGGCATGCGTCGTGGTTCAACGATTCGACCTGGGATCTGCTGAAAGAGAACAATGTGGCGCTGTGCGTGGCGGAAACCGAGACGCTGACTACACCCGAGGTCGCGACCGCCGGTTTTATTTACTACCGCTTTCGCAAGCCGAGTTATAGCGGCGAGGAACGGGGCTCGATGATCGACCGCATCGGGCTGCATGTCGCTGCCGGGCGCGATGTGTTTGCTTACTTCAAGCATGAGGAAACGCCGGAAGGGGCGCTGTATGCGGTCGAATTGTTGCGTGAAGTGAGCGGCGCGCGGGGATCGTGATCGCGGCCGCATCCTATGGATAATTCTGTCCGCATCTGTTTCATTACTTCTTCTGGCGTCCGATAACGCGCATACTGAATTTCTTCTTCCGCCATGGTTTCCGGGACCAACTCGCGCGTGTTGTCAGGATTTCTCGACTACCTGCGTATTGAGAAGGGGCTGGCGAAGAACTCCATCAGTGCTTATACGACCGACATCCTGCAGTTTTGCGAGTTCTTGGAAACGCGGAAGCGGCTTCTGTTGAACGCGCGGCGCGGCGATGTACGCGAATTTCTGCAGCAGTTGTTTTCGCATCAGGTTGACGGGCGCAGCGTGGGGCGGAAGCTGTCGGCGCTGCGACATCTTTATCGGTATCTGCTGCTCGATAAGAGGATCGAGCATGATCCGACGTTGGATATTGAGTCGCCGCGGCAGTGGAAGGTTTTGCCGAAGTCGCTGGCGCGCGATGAAGTGGAGTCGACGTTGGCTTCTCCGGCGGCGATGCTGGCCAGCGGGCAGCGTCACTCGAAAGATGCGGCGGCCCTCGCGGCTCGCGACCGGGCTATGCTGGAACTCTTGTATGCCGGGGCGCTGCGGGTTTCGGAGATGGTGAACGCTACGCTGGAAGACTTGAAGCTGGACGCGGGATACATGCTGGTGCGCGGTAAAGGGGACAAGGAGCGGATTGTGCCGCTGGGCAGGCCGGCGCAGGAGGCGCTGGCGGAATATCTGGCTCACGCGAGGCACGCGCTAGCGGTGGTACGAACGCAAAAAAATCCCCACGTCTCGCAAAAGACGCGAGATATGGGGCACCCGAACGCGAGCAGGGTGCGGACATCGATGATTACGACGATGATTACGACTACGGATTCGCCACTGCTCTTTATCGCCCGGGGCGGACGTAGGTTGACTCGGCAGCGGGTGTGGCAGATGGTGGGCGAGGCGTCGGTGGCTTCGGGCCGGCATGCGTCGCCGCATATGCTGCGGCATTCGTGCGCAACGCATATGGTGGAAAATGGCGCGGACCTGCGCACGGTGCAGACGATTCTTGGCCATGCGGATATTTCGACCACGCAGGTGTATACGCATCTGGCGCTGGACCGGCTGCGGACGGTGTATCAGAAGCATCATCCGCGGGCAAAAGGGGCGGTGAGGTCACAATGACGAAAGCCAACACAGTCGTCAGCACGGCCGTAGCTGATTTTCTCCGCCACCTGCGGGAGCGCAATGCTTCGCCGCATACCATTAAGGCGTACAGCGGCGATCTGGCGAACTTTGCCGCTTACGCGGGGCCGCGGGGATGGAAGTCAATCGATCACATCGTGATTCGCGGATTTCTTTCACAGCTCTACGAAAAGGGATTAGGCAAGACTTCGGTGGCGCGATCGCTGGCGGCGGTGCGGTCGCTGTATCGCTGGCTGGCGCGGGAGGGCGTGGTCGAACAGAATCCGGCGAAGCTGGTGGCGACGCCGAAGCTGGCGAAGAAGCTTCCGCGCGTTCCGACCATCGAAGAAATGAATTCGGTGCTTGACGGCAAGATGCCGGAAACGGCGGCCTTTCCCGAGCGCGACCGGCTGATGCTCGAACTGCTCTATGGGTGCGGCATTCGGAACTCGGAGCTGACGGGAATCAATCTTGACGACATTCGACTGAGTGCGGAGGCGATCCTGATTCGCGGTAAAGGGAAAAAAGAACGTTACGTTCCGTTTGGTGATTCAGTAAAGAGTGCGCTGGCGGTATACCTTCCGGCGCGGCAGGCGACCCTGGCGGAGACGCGCAAGAATACGGCGGCGCTGCTCATCAACCGGCGCGGCGGGCGGCTTACGACGCGCAGCGTGGGCCGCATTATCAAAATGATTGCCGTCGCCAAGGGGCTTTCTCCGGACGTGCATCCGCACACGCTGCGCCATGCCTTCGGTACGCACATGCTGGAGGAGGGCGCAGATCTGCGGGCTATCCAGGAACTGCTGGGGCACGAGCGGCTGGCTACCACGCAGCGGTACACGCAGCTTTCGATGAAGCATGTGTTGCAGGTTTACGACCAGACGCATCCACGGGCGAAATAGGAACTTCGATAGGCGCCGGTTGCAGTGGAAACAGCAGGTCCCTCCACTCCGCCGTCGCTTGCGCTCCGGCTACGGTCGGGATGACAGGGACTATTTATTGTCACGCGGATGCTATCTCTTTCGCAGCGTCTCCCACATTGTGACGACGCGTGCTTTTAACTCAGCGGTGAGTTTTTCGTAGGCTGCTTCCGACGCTTCCGATTCCGGAGGCGGATAGATGGGGTCACCGAAAACC
>JBEKRY010000085.1:0-16837 GCA_049517555.1 Candidatus Sulfotelmatobacter sp.
TGCGCTGCGGCAGGTACTCGGTCTTCAAGTTGTGAAAGTCGAAGTGGACCATCTCTTTCAGCGGCTTCTTGATAGCATAGCGTTCGCCCACTTTGTCGAAGTAGCGCAGGCGGTAGCCGTAGTCGACCATCGACATCTGGTTCTCGCTGTAGCTGCCTTCCTGGCCGTGGCGCAGCACGGAGTAGGCAATATCGCTGGCCAGAATTTCCACCCGCCACGGCGGCGGCACCAGCGGCTTCGGCAGCGGCAGGTCCATGGGCAGCGGATTGCGCAGGTAGTAATAGGCCAACGCATCGGTAACCAGCATGGCCAGCGTGTAGGCTTCCTGTCCGGTGGAACAGCCCGCGCTCCAGATGCGGATGCTGAACTCGCGCCGCGAACTCTTGTGCTTGAACAGCTCTTCCAGCACGGTTTTCTGAAACAGATCCAGCTGCGCCTTGTGGCGAAAGAAGCTGGTCTCGTTGACCGTGAGGTTTTCCAGCAGCTTGGCCAGTTCGTTCTTGCCCTGCTGGCTGATCAGCAGCCGGTAGTAGGCGTAAAACGAGTCAACTTTGCATTCCTTCAGCCGGCGCAGCAGCCGGTCCTGGAGAAAATGAGTGCGCCGCTCGTCGAAGTGCATGCCGCACTCCTGGTAGACGAGCGTCTGCAACAGCTTTAATTCCGCTTCCGTCAGTAGAGGAGCAGGTGCCGCTCCGGATATGCTCATGCGTTTTCTCGTTCTCGCGTAAAAGAAGAAGCCGAATACAAAAAACTGCAGCTACCTGGTCCAGTCCTACTTACCCCGTACTTACTTGGCTGCGGCGGCCTTCGCCTCGGCTTTGGCCACGGTCTTTTTCTCTCCCGGCTCGCTCCTGACCTGCAGGCTACCCGGAGCCAGCAGTTTGCTCATGTCGAGCAGCACCACCAGCCGCCCGTTCACCTTACCGAGCCCGGTCACACAGTTCAGTCCGCCATCCTGAAACACCGCCGGCGGAGCCTCCACGGCATCCGCGGGAATCTTTAATACTTCGGAGGCCGAATCCACGATCAGGCCTGCCAGCCTGCCGCCATGCTCAACCACCAGAATGCGATTCTGGCGGCGCAGCGTGGTCTCCTTTTCTCCGAACCGCTTACGCAGATCCATCACGGAAACGATCTTGCCGCGCAGGTTGATCACGCCCTCCAGATAATCGGGGGCGTCGGGCACGGCGGTAATCTCGGGTACCCGCACGATTTCGTGCAGGGAAGTGATAGGCACGCCGTAGGTCTCGCGGCCCACCTTGAATCCCACGATATGAAGTTCACGGCTCATATTTTTCCCGCCCCATCGCCAGTTGCCAGACTGCAGTTCTCAGTACTGCGCTCCAGCTGACGCCCGTCGAGCGTTACCGCGGCCGGAGAAATCTCCGCCCGCCTGCCCCCGCGAAGCTTCTGCCAGCGAGAAGCGATCAATGAATTCCTGCAGCCCGCGCGACATCTTCGACATCTGTTCCGACGATGCCGCCAGCTCAGTCGAACCGGAAGTGGATTGCTGCACCAGTTCGCGCATCCGCTCCATAGCCTTGACCACGGCCTGCGCTCCCGAGGCCTGCTCTTCCACGGCGGAGTTGATTTCGTGTGTAATTTCGTTCAGCCGGGTGGTGGCGCGCGCGATCTGCGACGAGCCGTGCGACTGTTCGTTGGTGGCCGCGCCGATTTCCTGGGCAAATTTGTAGACTTCGGTGACCACGTTCGAAATCTTGCGCAGCGCCGCGTTCAGCTCGCCGCCCAGTTCCAGGCCTTCGTTCACGATGGTGGTGGAGCGGTCCATGTTCTCGACCGCCTTGCGGGCTTCCTTCTGAATGCTCTGAATCAGTTCGGAAATTTCCTTGGTGGACTGCGCCGATTTCTCGGCCAGCTTGCGCACTTCGTCGGCGACCACCGCGAATCCAAGACCGTGTTCTCCAGCGCGGGCTGCTTCAATGGCGGCGTTCAAGGCCAGCAGGTTAGTTTGCTCGGCTAAATCGTCGATGACTTCGATGATCTTGCCAATGTCGTCGGCGCGTTGGCCCAGGGCTCCGATGATTTCGCCCGAAGAGTTGATGGTGGTGTTGATGCGGTTCAAGCCGTCGGTAGCCTTCTCCATGGTCCCGATGCCGTTGTGCACTTCCTCGCGCGAGCGGTTGGAAATATCGAGCAGCACCTTGGCCGTATCGGCCACACGCTGAATCGAGGCCACCATCTGGTCAATCGAAGCCGAAGTTTCGCTGACGCTGGAAGCCTGCACCTGCGTACTCTTCACCATGTTCTGCACGTTGACGCTCATTTCGTGCATGGTGCTGGTGACTTCGTCGATGGCGGAAGACGCCTGCAATCCGATCTTGGCCGCGTCGTCGGAAGCGCTGGCCACCTGATTCGAAGCGCTGGCCACCTGCGACGAGGCGTCGCGCACGCTGCGCACCAGCCCGGCCAGACCCTCGATCATGCGGGAGAAGGCGTTGCCCAGAGTGTCATGCGTCGACCGGGGCTTGACCTCAACTGAAAGATCGCCGCCCGCGATGGATTCGGAAATGCCCGCCATCTCTTTGAGGTAGGTGACCATTTTGTGGAACGTCCGGGCCAGTTCCCCGATCTCGTCGTCCCTATTCAGCTCGATGTTGTGTTCGAGATCGCCGGTGTTGCCGATGCCATTGGCCACACTCATCAACTTGGCGAGCGGCTGGGTAATCGACCGGGCCGTGCGGAAGGCGATTACGATGCCGAGACACAAGGCCACCACGGTGCCGACCGCCGATATGATGACCGTCCAGCGGGCCGCCACGTCATCCGAGGCGCGGCGATCGTCTACCAGTTTGTCGTTCTCGCTTTTGACCACGTCGAGCGCGTCGGTCGAATTCTTGACCCACGAGGACGCGTCTTTCTGTAAGTAGTAAATCTGCAATTCGGCCACGGTGGCGTTGCCCGAGTCGACGTCTTTCCGCTTTTCGATCAAGGGTTGCGCGAACTCCTTGCCCCAGGCCTGTTCCAGTTGCTGGACTTTGGTCAGAGCCGACTTCATCTGGTCGGAAGTGGCCAGGACTTTGCCCTGTTCCAGTTTGTCGTTCAGGGTGCGCAGACCTTCATTCATGCGGTCGACTTCACGAGTGTCACCGCTCAACAGGTAGTTGCTCAGGAAGAGGCGGTTCTGCATCATCTGGGAGCGCACAGCAGTGGTGGTGTCGGCCAGTTCGGTGGACGCCGCCGCGGCGGCCTTAGCGGCGTGCTCGCGCTGCACCGCTGAGAAGTTCACCAGAAACAGCACCAACACCATCGCGAGGATGATGCCGAAATTCGTGTAAAGCTTTTTCCCGATCGTCATTTCCGTCTCCTCCGCAGTACATCTGCGGTATATCTGCAGTGCGCCTGAAGCGCATCCGAAGTGCGTCCGACTAGCGCGGCTCAAACTTAAAGTCGATTACTCCCGAGGCTTCCGCCGGTGCCGCTTCAAAGCGCCACTTCTTGGCGGCATCCAGCGCCGCACTGGCCAGAACCGGATGCCCGCCTAGAATGCGTGCATCTTTCACCGCGCCATTCGGCGCGACCACAACCTCGATCTTGACCGTGCCCGAAAGGTTCATCTTCCGCGCGAGTGCCGGATACTCGGGCTGCACCTTGCTCTTTGCCCGGCGGACAATCTCTTCGCTTTGGGCCTGTTGCGCCCCCACATGAATCGTGCCCAGGGTTACTGCCAGAGTTAGCATCGCGAGCAGCGTCATTGCAGTTCTTCGAGACACAACTCCTCCTTGCTTACAGAGAGCCTGTTGACCCTGGGCGTGCAACGGCTGGGCCACCTGCGCCTTCTTGAAAAAACCAAAGTAATGGACTGTATCTTTAAGTAAACAAACTGGTTAACCTGTCGCAAAAAGAGCCCAGAACGTGCCCTCTAAATTAGATTCGTCTCACTCCAGCCGAACCCGGCCTAGTTTCTCAGGCTGAGACGGAATCTCACGCCCGTCTCGGGATTTCACACTCAGGCACCCCCGCTCGCCATTTCACTTGACTCAAATTGAGATGACAGGTACTTTCCCAATAGATTCAAGCACTTGTGAATCAGGAAACCTATTCCTCCATTGTCGGCGCAGCGCTAAGCATTTCTGGTGGCCCTCCCAGGGAGCACAGTGCGTCCCCGGGCTCTGATGAGGCCTTCCAGAAGCTTCTGCATCGGCTTGCCGCTGAAGCGGTTGAATTTTCCGACGCCGATTCCCTGATCCGGCTGTTCTGCCGGTCTATGCGCCAGTTTTTTGAGGTGTCAGGCGTCTATTTTTGGCGTCGCGACTCCACCGACGAACTGGTTGGAGGTCAAGCCGACGGGAAGCTGGCAGAGAGCTTTGCCGGCATCCGTATGCGTCCGGATGAGAGCGCGGTTACGGCCGAGGCGGTGCGGCAACGGCGCGCCATCTTCGCCAATCGTGTGGAGTCCGCTGCATTCCCGGCCGCGACGGAATTCGCCGCTCGCTCCCTGTTAGCTGTCCCGCTGATGGTATTCAATGAAGTCATTGGCGCTGTGACATTTCTGCACGACTCCAACGAGGATTTCTTTAACGAAGATCTGGCCGCCAAGGCCACGATTCTGGCTGGCAAATTGGGCAGCCTGCTCGAAGCCGCCCGGCTGCGGGAGCCCTCGCGCCAGGAATCCCATCTCCCCGAAACTCTGACGGACCTCGCCCATGCCCCGCATGGTGCGCCGGATGTTTCGTCCGTAATCGAGGCGCTGGCCGATCGTCTGCGCATTCTTCTGCGCACCAAGCTGGTTTGCGTGCTGCTGCGGCGCGAGGGACCGTTTGAATTGAAGGCGGTCTCGGCGGAAACGCCGCAACTGGCGATTTCAGCCCGGGCCCGGCATGACCGGCAAACCCTTCGTTTCGCGGCTGATCTGGCGCAGCGTGCCGTGGCCGCCGGAGAGCCCATCACGCTGTCGATCGGCGCCGATGTGCACTCGCTCGGCAAGCTGGTTTCTCCGGGCATGCTGATTGCCGCTCCCTTCCGCACTTCGCGCACCCAGGGTGCAATCCTTATCTATCCGCGACCGGACGGCCCGCGACCGGACGGAATGTTCAGCCCGGAAGAGAAAGCCCTGGTGGCGGGAATTGCCGGCTTCGGCGCAGTGGCGGTTGCCCATGCGGAGCTCCACGCCAGCGCTCACGCGCAAGCGCACGAACTGCAGCAACTGCTGGAGATTTCCTCCGAACTCAGTTCCAGCAGCAATCTTGAGCATCTTCTGCAGGTTTTTGTGCGGCGTGCTTCTGATTTCCTGGGCTTCGGGCGCTGCTTCGTCGCGCTCGACCAGGACGGCCAGTTTCACGTCCGCTACGCAGTCGAGAAGGGAGAGCCGCGGCGTACCGAGATGCTGTTCCCCGAAGGCGTGGCCACTCGCGCCCTGCGCGCCAAAGAAGTGTTCTGCACCGACGAGGCCAGCCGCACTCCCGGAATCAACCTCGATCTGGTCACGAAATACAAGGTTCACCAATTCCTCGCCGTTCCTCTGCTGGGGATGAACGGCACGGTTCTCGGCATGTTCGGACTTCTCGACCGCCTCGACGGCACCGGAATCTCGCAGGAAGATATTCGCCGTGCCCGGGCTTTGGCGGGTCACGCCGGATTCGTGATAGAAGGCGCTCGCAATCTGCATCTCTCCGAACAGAAGCGGCGACGAGCTGAGGCTTTGATTGAACTCGCCGGAGAAATTGATGGTACCCTGCGCTTACCCGAGTTCGCGCAACGGTTGGTCTCGCGGACTGCGGAACTGACCGGAGCCCGCGCCGGCCTGGTGGCCTTACCGCATGAGGAACGCTGGCAGATCGCAGCCGTGCTTCCCGGCACAGAAGCCGTGGCAAAGACGTCCTCCGCTCTCGCTTCATCGCTGCCGCAACGCGGCCTTGGTCGTGGTATCGATCGCGGGCTAGGCGCCGCTCTGGCCGAGTTTTTGTCCCGCCATACCGAGACGGTCATCTCCGCGTCCGCGGAACAGATATTGGGCGCGGAAGCTGCCTCCAGTCTGAACTGGGCCGATTGCACGCTGGTTCGCCTACCCGGCGCCAACGGAGAACTGGCCGGATTACTCTGCCTTTCTGGTCACTCATCCCCTGTCGCTGTGGGTGCGGATGTGGAGGCTCGCATCTTCCTCGAGAGCATGGCCGGCCACGCGGCCAAGGCGCTGGAAAGCGCCCGCCTGTTCACGCGCGTCGAGCAGGCCAATCGCCATTGGACAGAGATCTTCGACGCCATCACCGACTTCATTGTGGTGCACGACCAGTCCGACAAAGTTCTGCGGGTGAATCGCTCGCTGGCCACCATGATCGGCGTTCCTCCCACGGAATTGATCGGCATGAATATGCGGGCGCTCATGGCTCTGACCAGCGATACCGCGTCCTACTCCTGTCCCTTCTGCCGCGCCATGGCCGACGACTCCGATGAGTTCGACCACCCCGTATTCGATCGCACCTATCTGGTTTCCACCTCGCGGGTGCAGGGTGCTCCCGATGAAGGTCCGCAAACCATCCATGTTTTGAAAGACATTTCCGACCGGCGCGAAGCTGAACGCCGTTACCGCGAACTCTTCGACAATATTCAGGAAGGACTATTCTTCAGCACGCCCGGCGGAAGCTTCATCGAAGTCAACGACGCCATGGTGCGCATGCTGGGCTACAGCAGCCGTGAGGAATTGCTGCAGGTCGATACTTCCACGCAACTTTACCTATCTCCCGGCCAGCGCGAGCGCCACTCAGAAATGCTGAAGGACAATGGCAACGTGCGCAATTTCGAAGCGACTTTGCGCCGTAAGGACGGCTCGCCGATTCACGTCCTGATCAACGGCTTCGGGCTCTACGACAATATGGGCCGCCTGCAGCAGATTCGCGGATTGATGCTCGATGTGACCGGCCTGCGCGCATCCCAGTCCGAACTGTACCGTGAGCGCGATTTTTCAGGGAAAATTCTCAACCACACCCAAAGCCTGATCCTCGTCGCGGATACCGCGGGCCTGATCAGCTATGCCAACCGCCGCTGGTTTGACGCGGGATTCGAAGCCCGGGAACTGTTGGGTCATCCCCTGCTGGAACTGGCCGCGCCCGCTTTCGTCCCCGCCCTCGCGGATGCGCTGCAGAGCACTCTGAACAGCCAGCAAGTCGACAATCTGGAACTGGAAATCGTGCGCCGCAACGGGATTGCCGGAAAATTCTCGGCCAATCTCAGCCCCATGCGCGACGAGCAGGGCATCGTCACCAGCATCGTGGTGGTGCTGACCGACATTACCGACTCGGCCGTGCTCCGCGACAAATTAGTGCATGCCGAAAAAATGGCCGCCGTCGGCCAGTTGGTTTCCGGCGTAGCCCACGAAGTGAATAACCCGCTCACTGCGATTCTTGGATTTGCCGACCTGCTCATGGAGAATCCTGAGCTCCCCGAAACCGCCCGTAAAGACATGCGGGTGATTTTGCAGGAAGCGCAGCGTACCAAGCAGATCGTGCAGAACCTGCTCAGCTTCGCCCGCCAGATGCCGCCGCAGCGCAGTGCCGTGCAATTGAACGCGATTCTGCGCCGGACGATGCAGTTGCGGTCCTACGACTTCACCAGCCACGGCGTTGACGTCGTGGAGCATCTTGACGAAGAACTGCCCTATGTCATGGGCGACGCGCACCAACTGCAGCAAGTCTTTCTCAACATCCTGAACAATGCCTACGACGCCGTCCATGAAATCGGCCGTCCGCCGCGCATTGAGATCATGTCCACCAAAGCCGGAGACGCCGTCGAAGTTTCGTTCCGCGACAACGGCAACGGAATTTCGCATTCTGACAAGATTTTTGACCCGTTCTTCACCACGAAAGAGGTCGGCAAGGGAACCGGCCTGGGCCTGAGCATTTGTTACGGCATCCTGAAGGAACACGGGGGAGAAATCCTCTGTCACAACAACACCGACCGGCCGGGCGCAACGTTCGTTGTCCGCCTGCCCGCAGCGCCGCACACCGCAGCCTTGGGTGTGGCGGCAGGAGTGATACAGCCATGAGCCTATCCGCCCTCAAACCTCAGCTTTTGCCCGTGCTGCTCATCGAGGATGAGCCCGCCGTGATGGCCTACGTTCAAGCTGCTCTCGAACGCAGCGGATATCCCGTAGTCTGCTGCGAGTCCGGAGTCGACGCCCTCCGCCTGCTCGAGAATGGCAGTTTCCTGGGAGTTATCTCCGACATGCGCACGCCCGGCGGAGTCGATGGAGGCCAGGTGCACGCCTGGGTTGCCCGTCACCGCCCCGACTTGGCTGCGCGCGTCATTTTTATTACCGGAGACATCGCCAACGAGGAAACGGTTGCCACATTGCGGGAAACCGGCGCTCCCTGCGTGGAGAAGCCCTTTCGCGTGCAGCCCTTTATCGATGTAGTCGCGAAGACTTTTGGGAAGGCCGAGTGAATAGCCCAGGCAGCAAAGAAGATCTACGCATCCGTCTGCTGATCGTCGACGACGAGCAGAGCATCCGCAAACTGTGCGTCACCGTGGGCGAGGCGCTAGGCTTCGTCTGCCTGGAAGCCGAAAGCGGCGAGTCGGCGCTGGCACTGCTCGAAGAGCAGTCTGTGCATATGGTGCTGACCGATATGGTCATGCCGCACATGTCGGGCCTGGAGTTCCTGGAGAAAGTAAAAAAGCTGCTGCCACGCACCGAAATCGCCCTCATGACCGGTCACGGGTCGATCGAAACCGCTGTCCAGGCCATGAAACTCGGCGCTTACGACTACATTACCAAGCCGTTTTCGCCGCTGGAAGAACTGCGCCTCTTCCTGCGCCGCATGGCGGAAAAAATTCGCCTGGTCGAGGAAAATGAATTCCTGCGCCAACGCATGGACACCGAAACCGAGTTGCACGGCATCATCGGATCGTCCACCAAGATTCAGGATGTGCTGCGCATGGTCGCGCGCCTGAAAGATACGCGGACTCCGGTGCTCATCTATGGTGAAAGCGGGACGGGGAAAGAACTTGTGGCCCGGGCTATGCATTTCCGCGGCGCTTTCGCCACCCGGCCGTTCGTTGCCGTCGACTGCGGATCGCTTGTCCCCACGCTGATTGAAAGCGAACTCTTCGGCTACGAAAAAGGCGCCTTCACCGGAGCCCTGAAATCGAAGCAGGGATTATTCCAGGCCGCCGATGGCGGCACCATTTTCCTCGATGAAGTCGGCGAACTGCCGCTGGAATTGCAGGCCAAACTGCTGCGCGTGCTGCAGGAAAAAGAAGTGCGCCCCGTCGGCAGCAACCAGAGAATTAAAGTGGACGTGCGCGTCATCGCCGCCACCAACCGCGATCTCGAAGCCGCCTACAAGAACGGAACCTTCCGCAAAGATCTCTATTTTCGCCTCAACGTGGTTACTCTGTACGTCCCCGCCTTGCGCGAGCGCCGCAGCGACACGCCGATGCTGGTGCACTGGTTCCTCGAACGCTACGCCCCCGGTGGCGAGTTGCACGTGACCAGCGCCGCCATGAAGGCCTTGATGCAATACGACTGGCCCGGCAACGTGCGCGAACTGGAAAACTGCGTGGAACGCGCCGTCGCGCTGGGCAACGGACAGATCATCGACCTCGGCGATCTTCCCCCAGCGATCGCCTCAGGCTCGGCAGCGGGATCGAGCGGAACTGGAGCGGTAGCCGCGCCGGGAATTCCGCCGGCCTCGCACATCGCAAGGCCGCCGGTGCTCGACCCCGATCTCGCCGCGGCGCAAGCCGTAGCCGAATCCCCGCGGAATCCGCTCTCGACCACCGACCTGGAAGACATCGAACGCGCCACCATCCAGCGCGTCTTCGAGCAAGTCAAAGGCGACAAAGCCCTCGCCGGACGCATGCTCGGCATCAGCCGCGCGACTCTGTACCGCAAGCTCAAGCGCTACAACATCGGCATGGGATCGTCGGGCTCGGGTTCGTCAAGCCATACGCTGCAGTAGACGTAAGGACTCCGCTTTTTCTAACTGCTGAACCGTCTTAACGGAACATTCGATGAATCATCCCTGTTCTTGGTGGGGTGTTGCCCCCAAGGCTCGACCTCTGCTTCAGACCGATTGTGTACTTCACCTCCTGACAACCACTCCAATGGGTGCAGCGAGCAGCCCGTTGCCGAACTGCCTCAAGTAGTTTCCATCGCGGTCGAACTCCTGGATACGATTGTTGTCTAAATCGCTGACGTAGATATTGCCGCGAGCGTCGAAAGCCAAGCCTACCGGACCGATGAACTGCCCGTCGCCGGAACCGTAAGACCCGAACTGGCTTAGGTAGGTTCCGTTTGTGTCGAATTTCTCGATTCGGTTGTTGTTAGAGTCGGCGACGTAGATGTTGTCGCTCGCATCGATGGCGAGGTTTTGGGGATAATTGAACTGTCCATCACCTGAGCCGGTATTTCCGAACGTAGCCAGGTAGACTCCGCTGCTGTTGAACTTCACAACACGGTACCCGGTGAACGGATCGACATTAGTTACGTAGATGTTGCCGGCGGAGTCGAGAGCAATTCCATAGGGCTGAACCGAAGAGGAAGTGGCGGGGTTGCACCCTGTAACGCCGACATTCGCCATGCATACGATACTCAGGAAGTCGCCGGAGCTATCGACTTTCTGCATGTAATAGAAGTCGGGGCTGGTGACCCATACATTGCCCTCCGCATCGACCGCCATGCTGCCGACATTGTCGAAAACCCCGAGACCAAGCCCATTCGTAGCGCATGTGCCGAACTGAAAGAGGAATCGCGTATTCCTGTCAAACTTTTCTGCCTCGCAATGGTAGTTGCCGTCTTTTACGTAAAGATTGTTGCTGGCGTCGAGCGCGATGCCACTGGGCAGATCGAAGTCGTGATCGAAGTGACCGAGGTCATTCCCATTGTTATCGAAAAGGTCCACGCGATGGTTGCCGGCGTCAAGTACAACGATGGTTGCAGGTCCCCGTAGGCCCGGGCCCGAGTTCAAATCCCACATGTCGTTATAATCGGCTGCACCGGTTCCTTGCGTCCGTACCGGGTGAGATTGAGCAAAGCCCGCGCTGGCGACTGCTGCAAGTGTCACGGTGGCAATCAGTCCGGTGCGGCACCGCGACAACATTAGGCCGAATTCCTTTGAAAGCAAAATCCGCTTCATCGAGAGTCTCCTTTGTCCCGAGAGATGGCCCACATTAGATCCAGTCTGGAGGCCCAAACTGGAGTAAGACTTCCAAGCCCGTGAAAAGTTCGAAGAATTCTACACCGCTGCCGGTAGACTGCCACGATAAACAACAATAACTCGGGAGCTCGGAGGAACTTGCAGACAGACCCTGCGGACGGATGGGCCTTAATCGTGAGACGGGAGTATCATCCTGAGACGCCAAGCAGGCCTGCTCTCACGGCCCAGTCAAAGGATCCGCTCTAACCCACTGAAAATGCGCTCACCCAAGTGCTAGACCTTCCGTTCCCAGAGATGGCTGCCGCGTTGCTCCTCCTTTTCTGAACCGCGGAATCTGGCTTCCCACAGCTCTTCCTAACCGGGAAGAGGGGAGCCCAACCACATTTAAGCCCAGGCCGAAACGAGTCTGGGCCGAACGAGTCTGGGACGGGGGAAATCGCTTGGCGCAACAGGCCACAGGAATGGCACGCAGCGCGCAGAACGCCAGCACCGTGGCGGGGCTTGCCCGTTTCTTCCCCGAGGCCTCTCCGGTGCGCATGCCGGTGCAACTGGCCCGCGTCCTGCCGGGCAGCGATCCCGCCGCCGCTCGCTTTGCCGAAAGTGTCGTCATTGAATTTGGCACTCCCCGCGAAGTTCTGTTCGAGTGCAATACCCCACTGGAGTTCGGCGACGATCTTCACCTGCGGAACTCCGACAGTTCGTTCGATGTGGCTGTTTCGGTGGTCGCAGTGCAGTATCAGCCCGGCAAGACAGTCGTGGCTGCGCGCTTTCGAGGAGAAGTTCCCAACTGGATCGTGAAATCATGACTCCTACAACACCTGTACAAGATCTGCCCACACAATGGAAGTCCGCCCGGCGGTTACATCCCATCTATTCCGAACTGGCGCGCGAGTTCGCCATCGAACTGAAACCCTGCGCCGAGCTGGAAGCCGGCGTCGAGACGCCCGAAAAGGATGTGGTCGAACAGGCCAACCACTGGCTGGACCAAATGGACCAGCTGGTCCAGGTGCACCAGTTGCGCCAGTTCCTGCAAACCAGTTCGCTCGCGAACGAGCAAGGGCTGGAGAGCCTGATCGAGCACTTCCTGGCCAAGCAGGTTAAAACCGACATCATCCGCGACAAGATTGATTTTCTGCTGGTGCAGTATTTCAGCCAGCTCGCACCTTCCAGCGTGACCGACGCCGAAGTGGATCTTGCCTATGTGGCCGAGGCCCTGAAGCCGGTGCTGGGCGAAGTGGAACTGAAACCTCCGGTCTGGCTCAACGCCCTCGACCGGGTGCTGGAATCGTCCCGAAAATGCCGTTCGCTCGACGAGCTCCTGCACGGCGGCATTCTGGAGCAGGGGCGCAAAGCCAAGGGCCAAGCCGGGGACTTGTTCTATCTTCCGGTCGCCATGGTTGCCTTCACCCGCTTCGGATACCTCATGCGGCGGTCCTTCTTTCGCCTCATGCTGGGCGATCTGAACGGGATTCTCGACGGTCTGACGGAACTCGAAGAGAAAGGCGTGCAGACCATCGACTGCCGCCGCGCTCAGTTTTCCGCGCAGGAGCCGATCATTCGCTTGCGCGTGATTTGCCAGTCCTGGAAGGTGATGTTTCAGGCCGAATATTCCTCGGGACAGCCGTTGCGCATGCTGGTCGATCTGCGCGCCTCGGTTGAGCATGCGCTCGGTCGCGGCAAACCTGCCGAACCGGAAGTCAAAGCACAAGGCGCGGCCAAGGCTGTGCCTGCGGCGAAGGCCGCACCGGTCGCGAAGGCTGCGCCGGCACTGCAGGCCAAGCCCGCTGCAAAACCTGTGCTTGCCGCTAAAGCCGCAACGGGCGTTGCCAAACCGGCCACGTCAGCCGCAGCCGCTGGGGCGACGGCAGTAACGCCCGCCACTAAGGCCACCGTCGCACCCGCTGCTGCAAAACCGGAAAACACCCCTGCCGATCCCGCTGCCGATGAGCCCGAGTTCGAGGTTTCCAGCACCCCCGGCTGGGATCCTGACTCAACCTCAACGACGAAGAACGAGTGATCCGCTGAACCGCTTAGTTTCAAAGCAGGTCAGAAGAAATCGCGCGAGCAGAACGAAGAGCGAAGAGCGTAGAACGAAGAGCGAAGAGGAAGTTTGGACGTGCAGGCACCGACCGTACTGATCATCTCCGACGACGTCGATTTTTCGCGCCGCATCACCGCGCGCTGGCAGATGGAGCGCAATGTTCCCATGTTCACTCTGCTGAGCGGGGAATTGTGGCCGCGCTTTGCGGTGGATGTATTCGACGTAGCGTTGGTCGGGGACCTGCGCCGCGACCTTCTCTCTGTGGTTCTGGAGCCCCTGCATTCCACCGGTCAGCCGATTTTCTGCGTTTGCCAGGATGCCGCCACCGCGCAATTGATCCACGAACGCTGGCCCCGCATCTCGATCCTGCGGGGTGGCGATCTCCGAAGTAACGAACAGTGGCTCGATACTCTCGTTCTAGCCGCGGCCGAAGCCGTGCACCGCTCGCGCGCCGAATCCCGCGCCCGCGCCGCCGAGTCGGCCTGCGCCACGCTTGATCGTCAGGCGACGCTGGGCCGCTACATGGTGGAAATGCGGCACAACCTGAACAACGCTCTGACGTCGGTGCTGGGAAACTCCGACCTGCTGCTGCTCGAGCCGGGCAGCCTGTCGGCCCAGACGCGCGCTCAGATCGAAACCATTCGCAACATGACGCTCCGCATCCACGAAATCATGCAGCGCTTCTCCTCCTTGGAAAAAGAAATGAACGTAGTCGCACAGCAGGCCGAACAAGATTCCGGCAAGTCGTATGCGGCGCTGGCCGGCACCTAAGCACTGGCAACTGAACACTGGCAACTGGCAACTGAATTTTGATCCTCCCCTTGTAAGACGCGGATTGTATGGCGCCGAGACCGAAAGGCTCGAGCGAAAATGTTCCGGCGCATCCGTATTGCGCACCCTCGTTGAGGGAAGGACTTATGCATAGATTGATGGCAGGCGTTACCATTCTCGAGCACGAACTCTCCGAGCTGCGCCTGCTGGTCGAGCGCCAGACGGGAATCCTGCTCGACTGTCCTAACAGCGCTCTAGCTGCCCACGTGGCCGAGTACCTGGAGAGCGAGGAACTGGAATCTCCCGCCGCTCTGCTCGCCCGCCTGCGCTCTTCCGATCAGGATCCTTCGGCGCTGCCCACGTTCCTCGACGGTGTGCTCAACGTAAATACCGGCTTCTTCCGTCATCCCGGAGCCATGAACGCGCTGGCCCGCCAGGTCATCCCACAACTTTATGCCCGCAAATCGAACGACGGTCCCGGCACACTGCGCATCTGGAGCGCGGGCTGTGGCACCGGCGAAGAAGCCTATTCGATTGCGATGGCATTATGCGAAGTGCTTCCCAACGGAAATGGTGCCAGCAATGGCTCAAGCGGATATTCAAATAATGGCAACGGCGGCAAGGACGCCAAGGAAAAAACAAGCCGCAACGGCGGCGTGGCAGACAATGGTGCCACAGCTTCCGCAGGTCAGGGAAATGGGCAGGGAATCGGGCAAGGAATAAAGGACTGGTCGATTCACATTGTGGGCAGCGATCTGCTGCCCTCGGCGATCGAAGTCGCCGAACGCGGCCTGTACCCGCAGTCGGCTTTAACCGGATTGCCTCCGACAGCGATTCGCGCCTGCTTCTCAAAAATCGGCGGCCCCAACGGGTCAAATGGCTCTGCCGAAGCTTCGCAAAACGGAAATATGAACGGTTCGAGTAACGGCTCGGGTAACGGATCTACGAGCGGCTCGAACAACGGTCCGAGCAGAGTTTCGAGCAACGCCTCGAGCAACGCCTCGAGCAATGGTGCGCACCTGCTGGTCAAGCCGCGCCTGCGCAGCCTGGTCACCTTCACCACCATGAACCTGACCAAACCGGTCTACATCGGCCGCTTCGACTGCATCTTCTGCATGGACGTGCTGCCGCACCTCTCGCGCATCCAGCGCACCGCGCTCATGGAGCGCCTGCATCTCTATCTCGAACCCGGCGGATACCTTTTCCTCAGCCAGACCGAAAAGCTCCAGGCCCCCAACCTGAACTTCCGCTCCGAAAACTTCGACGGCTACACCTTCCACCGCAAACCGCTGGCAGCCAGCGCGGCCTATGGAAGGTAAAGCGAAAAGCTAAACCACAGAGGACACAGGGGAGCAGAGTAAATCCAGATTCCTCTGTGTCCCCCGTCTCCTCTGTGGTTATCGGGATTTTGCTGGTCAGAGCACCGAATCCGGCCCTCGCAGAAACGGATTCACCACTTCGACTCCATCCAACTTCTGCCCGTCCTGCAAATCTTCCGTGAGAAGAAATCCGCACGACGCAGTCTTAGCCGCTGCGACGATCAGCGAGTCCCAGTACGACAGCCGATATCGGTCCTGCAGCTTCCAGCCGCGCTCAATCAGGGCCGCGTCCACGACCACCGGATTCCACGCCAGCAGATCGCGAACCTCCGCTCGCGCCTCGTCGCTGGCAGCAGGTTTGAGGCGCACCGCATTGACATAGAACTCGTTCAGCACCTGAAAGCTGATCCGCCCCAGCCGGCTCTTCCACAGTTCGGCGCGCCAGTCCCGAGCAACCCTCTGCTTGCGCGGATCGGCGCCGTCTACCGCATAAAGAAATATGTTGGAATCAACGAAGACGGGAGCGGTCATGCGCTTCCTCGCGCGTCAAATATCGGCCGGAACTCTGCAGAAAAGGCTTGCGTCCCAGAGCCCTCCGCATAGCCCGCTCATAGCCGTCCTGCGCGGTCATGCGCTCCTTCAGCAATTCACCCAGCAGCCGCGAAACGCTGGTATCCCGCCGCGCCGCCTCAACGCGGGCCCACTGGGCCACGTCCTCTTCCAGAGTCACGGTGACATTACGGAGCTGATGTTTAGGGGACACGAAAACAGTGTAACACGAAATCAGTGTCTTAGGGAGCGCACCGCCAGCACCTCGAAACATGTGGGGACGGACGCCCTCGTTCGTCCGCCGGGCAAAGCCCGGCAGCCGCGCAACTGCTATTTCCACCCCTGGGTTCGCTGAGTGCCGAGGGCCGAATTTGTCTATTCTGTCTATTTTGTCCATAATAGACAAATGAAGACCGTCTCCGCCACCGATGCTAAACAGCGCTTCGCCGCTCTCATTGACGCAGCTCAACGGGAGCCGGTCCGGGTCCGCCGCCAAAACCGCGACGTCGCCGTCATCTTGTCGGCGGAAGAATATGACCGGATTCGAGGTGCGAACATCGACGAACTCGACCGTCTTTGCGAGCGCGTCAGCAAACAGGCAGCTAAGCGCGGCTTGACTGATAAGATCCTCGCCGATCTGCTCAAGGACTAATGCGCGATCCGGAGCGCATCGTAGTCGATACCAATGTTTTCGTCAGCAGGCTCCTGCGTTTTGACTCAGTTCCCGGCCGCGCCGTCAAAAAGGCCATCCACGACGCCGTTCTGCTCGTATCTCAGGCGACAATGAGCGAACTGGCCGACGTTCTAGCGCAAGCCAAGTTCGATCGTTACGTCACGATCGAACAGCGCTTGCAATTCATCCGGCTCATCGCCCATACCGCAGAAGTTGTTCCCATCATTCACTCAATCCGCGAATGCCGCGACCCGAAGGATGACAAGTTCTTGGAAGTAGCGTTGAATGGCAGGGCTGACGTCATCGTTACGGGTGACGTGGATCTGCGGGCGCTGCATCCGTGGCGGCAGATTAGGATTCTGTCGCCATCGCA
>JBEKRY010000086.1:0-16738 GCA_049517555.1 Candidatus Sulfotelmatobacter sp.
TTCCGCATCATCATCATGCAATTCATCGACGCCCACTCCTTCGACGTCCGCAGCGTCAAAAAAACCTGCGTCCACATCGTCCACCCCGACGGCCGCCTCATCCCCTTCGACACCTACAACCTTTTCTACCGCGATGGCCTGGAACATTCCCGCTTAGACCCGTTAAGAAAAAACGCCGAAGCCGCCCTGGCCCCGGTATGACCCCGCAATCGTGGGGCGGACACTCCTGTCCGCCAACTGCGGAGACGCAGAATAGTCAGTGCAGTTTGAAGAAAGATGCGTAAGAGATTCGTATCAGGGTGTCGCTTCACAGGCTTCGGAAAAACTCGGAATTCATCGACAGCGGGAAGGGCACGAGTTCCACTCGTGCCGCCAAGCCGTTGAAAGTGAACCGGCGCTTTAGCGCCTGAGGTCCGCCTTTAGTTCTGTCGGGGACCTTTTCCGCGGCCTGTTCAGCGATGCCAACAGAAGGTCGGGGACGAGCGGCTTTAACCGATGGGATCTTAGAGGGATAAAAGGAAGGCGCCCTAGTTCAACGGCGCAGCCGAAGGATCAGTCAACGCAATCAGCTTTCCCGGAGGATACTCAGCAGCCGACAGCGGCGTCTCCGGATCAGGGTTCACAATCGTCAGCACTTTCCCGCTGCGAACCCCCCGGATCACCAGGCACTGGCTCTCCACGGCAACCACTCGATACTTCTCGTCAAAGAGTTCGACCGCGGATTTCGTCATATTTGTTAGATGCATTATGTTGACACGGGGCTCACCTTCCTGACGAGTCAATTCCCATTTCGAAACGCCCGGCGGTCGTAGCCCTTCTGCGCACCACCAAGAAACTACACGGTTCGGCGAAAAACCTGGTCCACTGAACATCCGGCTTTGGGATTATTTCCGGTTTGCCGACAAATCGGGAGCTACTGCATCGTTACTTCTGGTGACCCGCCGCCCAGTTCACGATCACCGTGATAGGAGGCTGGCTGTCATTGCCGATCGGCAACAACCACAAGAATCGCTGCCCGTCGGTCTCCGGCACAATGCTGCCTTTGATTTTGAAAAGAGATTGCGGCAATCCGAAATCGAGCGTTCCTTTGCCCGACGCGCCCACCGCTACGGCCATCAGCTGGTCTTCGGTTGTTCTGTAGAACAACTCCTTGCCGTCGTGCCGCCAGAACGCCCCCCGCCCGCCCCCGGTCGAAACGCGCACCGCGGCGCCCGGCCCAGGGAACGGACGCACGAAAATTTCGAAGTGCCCGGTCTCATCCGATTCGTACGCCACCCATTTGCCGTCGGGAGAGAACTTGCCATTCGTCTCCTCCGCAGCGGTCTGTGCCACGGGAAATGGTTTGCGATCGGCTCCGTCGACGGGCAGCGCCCATACGTCGCGCGCCGTGGTGGGACTCTGGCTGGAAAACAGAACGTATTTGCCGTCGGGCGACCAGTCCGTCAGGTTCTTGGCTTCCTTCGACGCGAACATCGCTTCATCGGGGCCGCTGCTGCCGACGGTCTTCCAATAGAGATCAAGCAGGCCGACGCGTCCCGTCTCGAATGCGATCCGCGTGCCATCGGGCGACCAAACCGCATAGCCGCCATCCGAGATAGAACGCGTCAGCGTGCCGCGCGACATATCCATCAGCATAACGTCGGCCGCACCACCCTCGCCCCGCCGGACCGTGATCGCGAGCGTGCGGGCGTTGGGCGAGAGATCTGCCAACGCTGCGTCTGCCATAGGCTCGCCCACAGTCCCCGCCGGCCTGCCGGAGCGGTCAAGCCACGTGACTTGCCGCCGGGCGGTTTCATCGAGACGATATACGATAAGCCCCGTGTTCGAAGCCCCGACGCGCATAAAGCTGGACCAACCGGCCGACAGCCCTGAGGTAACTGGGAACGGCTCTCCGGCAATTTCCATCTTCGCCGGATCGAAGCGCTGCGCATACAAAACGCGCTCGCGCACCAGCAGAACGTGATTGGGAGGCACGAATACCGCGGGCCCATCCGCCACGCAGATCCGGTGAAATTCTTTGCTGTCGAGCGAGCCCACGTAGATGCCTCGCACGTCCGGTGGGCCGTGCACCCAAAACAAAAAGTGATGCCCGTCGGGCAGAAACTGCGGGAAGCGATGGCTGGCATCCTGCGCCCGCTGCTGCGTCACCTGCTCCGGGTTCCCGCCGGTCGCCGGTATTCGGTACAAAGGCCCGTTCCCGGCGGGAGAAAACAGAATCGTGCCGTCCCGATTCCACGATGCGCCGCGCGGCGTGGGCGCGTCGGCCAGAGTTCGTATCGCCCCACTCTCCACGTCAAGCAGTTTCATTGCCTGATGAGAGAAGAATCCGATTGACTTGCTGTCAGTGGACCAGAAGGGCTCGAAGCTTTGCTCCGTGCCGGCCAGCGGCTTGGCAACTTCGGAATCGAGAGGGCGGAGCCAGAGCTGAACCCCATTCCCGTTCGCCGCAGTGGCAGAGAACGCGAAGAAACGTCCGTCAGGCGAGATTGCAAACGAGTTGGTGTCGCCCGGCATCATCATTTGCAGCCGCAACTCGGGCCCACCACCCACGTTGCTGCCTGCGCGCGAGAGGAACGAGAGGAAGATGGCGATGGCGGCCACGACTGCCAGCGCCGCAATCGTCCACGGGAGTGCGCGCCGCCAGACTGGGGTGCGTGCGGGTACCGCAACATTCGCGGACGACGCAGCGGCCGCGTTGGAATCCGGCGCACCGCTAATCAGTTGATCGAGCACGCGCCGCGCCTCACCAATGTCGCGCAGGCGCTGTTTCGGGTCGCGCGCCAGACAATCGCGCAGCAGCAGGCGCAACCTCGGAGGCGTATCGGCCGGCAGAGCCGTCCAGTCGACCTCGCGCGTCAGCACCGCGGCCAGGGTGTCGGACACGTCTTCGGCTTGATAGCCGCGCTTGCCGGTGAGCATCTCAAACACCACCACGCCGAACGCCCAGATATCGGCGCGGCGGTCCACGCTCTTGCCCTTGGCCTGCTCCGGAGACATGTACGCAGCCGTGCCCAAGATCACTCCGATCTGGGTGGCGCGCGCAGTGAGCGTAGGGGAATTCATCGCGTCCGACGATCCGCTCGCGGCTTCCGCGGAAAGCGCTTTGGCCAGACCGAAATCCAGCACTTTCACCGTTCCGTCATTGCGAATCTTGATGTTCGCTGGCTTCAGATCGCGGTGGATGATGCCGCGCTCATGCGCAAATTCCATTGCCTCGGCGATCTGTCGCGCAATCGGCAGCGCCTCCTCCATCGGAATCGGCCCCTGCGCGAGGCGCTCGGCCAGCGTAGGGCCTTCCACCAGTTCGAGAACGAGTGCGCGATCCTCCACGCCGTAGATGGCGGCGATGTTGGGATGGTTCAGCGACGCCAGGACCTGAGCTTCGCGAGTGAAACGCGCCAAACGGTCAGCGTCGCCGGCTAACGAGTCTGGAAGAACTTTGATGGCAACGTCGCGTCCCAGCTTGGTGTCGGTGGCGCGGTAGACGGCGCCCATGCCGCCCTCCCCCAGCTTGGTCGTAATCTTATAGTGGGCGATGCTGGAGGGCGGGGTCATCGTGCTCGGTAGGAGATAGTATCACTTTCGTGCCGCCTGGACTGCGGCAACCGGCATCGGGAACGGGTGACGGGCAAACCGGAAGCGATCGGTTGGTCCACGGGATTAGTGCTGCTGAACGCCATCTAGCTCGTCGAATTCTCCCCTCCCAGATCGCATCCCGTCTACAATCACGATCGATGCACCCAGCCCGCATCGCCGAGCTGCTCGAACCCTTCCTGAGCCCAACCCCGACGCCTTGTCAATCCGAGGTTTTAAACCCTTGTCCTTCCGAATCGGGCCAAAGGCCCGGTGAGGAAACTGCTGTTCTGTCCTCATCCCAACTGCAAAGTATATCGACATACATCGATATACTCCTCCGCTGGAACGCCCGCGTCAACCTCACCGCCATCCGCGACCCCGAACAAATCGTCACCCGCCACTTCGGCGAAAGCCTCTTCGCCGCCCGCCACCTGTTCCCTGTGCCTCCCTCCGTGTCCTCTGTGTCCTCCGTGGTAAAAGCCTTTGACTCCCTGGCCGACCTGGGCTCCGGCGCCGGGTTCCCCGGCCTGCCCATCAAACTCTGGGCTCCGCACGTCTCCCTAACCCTGATCGAATCCAACCACAAAAAAGCTGCCTTCCTCCGCGAAGTCACCCGCGCCCTTACATTGACCAACGTCAATATACAAAACGCCCGCGCCGAAACCCTAACCACCACCTTCGACCTCGTCACCCTCCGCGCTGTCGAGCGCTTCGAAGCCATCCTGCCCGCCGCCGCCGCCCTGCTCGCCCCAGCCGGGCGCCTGGCCCTCCTGATCAGCGCCCCCCAACAAGCCCAGGCCCGCTCAACCCTTCCTCACCTGGTATGGTCACACCCCGTCCCCATCCCCCACTCCCGCTCCCGCATCCTCCTGCTAGCCAACCGCCCAGACCAAGCAGCAGAGGCAGAGCCAAACATCTAACAAGTGGAACAAAGATTAGAATTATTGGCATCATTGCAAACAATATGCAACCATAATGCAATAAAAGTGGGAGACAATTACAC
This sequence comes from Candidatus Sulfotelmatobacter sp., assembly GCA_049517555.1. GTDB lineage: Bacteria > Acidobacteriota > Terriglobia > Terriglobales > Acidobacteriaceae > Sulfotelmatobacter. The sequence goes on from JBEKRY010000086.1 coordinate 4,580, forward strand.
CTTTGATGATAAAAGCACCATGTCCCCTTAAAGCCTAGGCAAGAAACAAGTAGCGGCGAACTCGCGATCGTCCAGGAGTAACCAAATGTGGAGAAAGTGGGAAATTGTTCAGACAAACCGCCGCATGAAGCCCGTCACATAGGGCAATTTGGTTATTATAATGGACAAAAGTGGGAAATTATCAAACACGCGCGGATTCGCATCCGCCACCGCTCATGTGCTTTTCCACAATGTTCCTGCAGGAACATTTCTCCAATTTAGCGAGGGCAGATCTACCTGTCGAGTTGAGGTCAGCCAGGTCGCACTCTAGTCCGCCGCGTCTTCACCATTCGCACACTTTGTGCGAAATGTTCCTGCAGGAACATTTTCATAGCCGCTTCGCCTTGCCGGTCCGATATGCAAGGCCATAGGAGGAGAGGATTCACCCCAAAGATTAGCCACTCGCCTGAAGGTTCCTGCAGGAACACTTCGTCGATTTGCATCCCTGTGCGACCAGCTGAAATGACAAATCTGACCTTATGAATCGAGCTGACCAGCCGCGGAAATGTTCCTGCAGGAACATTGGACGCGTTTTGCACACAGATTCACGCCTTGCACAGCAATTCTTCATTGCAATTGAAATGCTGCGCGGATTATGCTGGATTTAGCTCTGCTTCTCCTGACAATCGAATGGGACGCGTCATCGCTGTTGCCAATCAGAAGGGCGGCGTGGGTAAGACCACGACTGCCATCAATCTAGCCGCGTCCTTTGCGGCTGCCGAAGTCAACACCCTGCTGGTCGATTGCGATCCACAGTCGAATGCCACCAGCGGCCTGGGGTTCCGCAAGGATCCCGACCGCATCAGCTCATACCATCTGCTGATGGGCGCGGCCACGGCTGAAGAGGCGCTGCTCACCACCGAACTCGAACAGCTGTGGCTGATTCCGGCGCACAAGAACCTCATCGGCGCGAACATCGAACTGGTCGACGCAGAAGGGCGTGAGTTTCGCATGCGCGAAGCGCTGGCGCCTTTGCGCGAGCGGTTCCAGTTCATCGTGCTGGACTGTCCGCCGGCGCTCGACCTGCTCACGCTGAACGCGCTGGTCGCTGCCGATGCGGTGCTGATCCCGATGCAGGGGGAGTACTTTGCTCTCGAGGGTGTTAGCGAGCTGCTCGACACGATCGAGCGGATTCGTGCGGCGCTGAATCCTGAGTTGGGGATTGAGGGCGTGGTGCTCACCATGTTCGACGACCGCACCAACCTGGCGCAGCAGGTGATGACTGAGCTGAAGAATTATTTTGGGGACAAGCTGTGCAAGACAACGATCCCGCGGAACATACGGCTGGCGGAAGCGCCTAGCCATGGGAAGGCGGCGCTGGTGTACGATCCGCGGTCGAAGGGGGCGGAGAGTTATATCAAGCTGGCGAAGGAGATTATTGAGCGGCAGGTGGGGAATGCGCTCTCACCTGTCAGCTCTCAGGCTTCAGCGGAAGGCTCAGCCGCCGAAGGGACTGAGGAGATGGACAAGACGGCTTAGTATATTGATGGTCGTCGATGTATTAGATTGATGGCGGTCGATATACGGGGACTCCCAGCAGGGCCGTTAGGGATGTCGAGGTGAGCGGGGTCCTTCGACTGCGTTATCGTCCGCTTTGCGGACGATAACTTCGCTCAGGATGACAGATATTAAGAGTCTTGACGGGTGCTAGTTAAGTGAGGGAAACGAATGACGAATATTGCAGTCGATAAAGAGAAGGTGGAGAAGCGGCGGGCTTTGGGGCGGGGGTTGGAGTCGTTGTTGCCGGGGCCTCGGGTGGTGGCGGGCGGGCTTGCCCCTCAGGTCGGCTCCGCGGGGCGTGAGCCTGTGCCGACACCCAGCGAAACCCAGGTTCCTCACTTCGTTCGGAATGACAAGGGATTGGGGGAGACGATTCCGGGAGTGATTCAGGCTGTGGCGGACGATGCGGAGGTCGTGGAGATCGGGGCGGCGGGAGCAGCCGAGCTGCGCTCAGCCGGACAGCCGGGGGCGGCTGTTCCCACACAAAGCGGTGCGCGGCCTGCTTCTGACAAGGCAGAAACCATTACCATATTTGCGCAGGCGGAATCGCGGATGCCGGGGAATCTGGTCGCGAATCTGGAGATTGCGGATATTGATAAGAATCCGTTTCAGACGCGGTATGTCAGCGACAATGACGCGCTCGAGGAATTGTCCGATTCGATCAAGGCGAATGGGGTGGTGCAGCCGATCCTGGTGCGGCCGGGGGATGAGGAGGGGCGCTACATTCTCGTGTTGGGAGAGCGGCGGCTGCTGGCTTCGAAGAAGGCGGGGAAGACTACGATTCCGGCGATGGTGCGGAAGGTATCTCTGCAGCAGGCGGCGGAGATGACGATTGTCGAGAATCTGCAGCGCGAAGATTTGAGTGCGCTTGAGCAGGCGGAAGCGTTTCGGGTGTTGAGTTCGGAATTCAAGATGACGCAGCAACAGATTGGGGAGCGGGTGGGGCTGTCGCGGGCGTCGGTGACGAATTACATGCGGCTGCTGAAATTGCCGCGGGACGTGATGCAGCTGCTGGCGGAGAAAAAGATCTCGTTCGCCGAGGCGAAAGAATTGCTGACGCTGGAAAACGACGACCAGATTTCCAAGGGGGCGCTATACGCCGTAAAGAAAGGACTGACGCTGGAGCAGATTGAGCGGATGGTCTTGTCGATGAATGGCGATCTGGATCCCTTTCCTGGGATGCCGGGGCAGGTGGTGAAGAAGAGCGGGGCGCGGTGGGTGGATCCGAATGTGCGGTCGGCGCAGAATGATCTGGAACAGATGTTGGGGGTGCGGGTCAGGATTCGGGATCGCAAGGGTAAGGGGAAGATTGTGATTGAGTATCACACGGTGGATGATTATGAGCGGGTGGTGGAGATGCTGAGGGGGAAAGGCAGCTCCTAGCTTCTAGCTCCTAGCTACTAGCTTCTAGTTTTTCCGGGCGGCCTTGTGGCCGCCTTTTTGCTTCTAGGGTGGGGGAATCAAGATGGTTACGGACGGTGGAGTGCAGACGCCATTTTGGGGCGCTCTTCGAGTGATGGTTACAGATAACTGATCTGAATTCGGTGTGAAGGTGGGAAGTGCGGGTCTGGATTGATTCTAGGGTTTACTGGTTTGGTTCCGGGGCGCCAGAGCTATTCTTTCGCCCTCCGTGGCTGGCTCTCAATTCTTCGTCCCACCCACGGCTTGCGCCGTGGGCTGCATTCTTTCGCCGCTTCGCGGCTGTGTGAGATTCACGATTTTGCGCCGCGGAGTTTCAGGAGGGCGGCGATTTTCTGGTAGGCGGCGGGGGAATCGCTGTGGGCGGCGGACCAGAGGGCTTGGCCCAGGGGGGTGCCACCGTAGGCGTTTGTTGCTTCCAGGTCGGCGCCGTGGGATAGGAGCAGGGCGATCGTGTCTGCTTGTCTGCCGATTACGGCCCAGTGGAGCGGGGTTTGTCCAGTGTTGGCTTGGGATTGGATGGGGACGCCGCGAGTGAGAAGGCATTCTACGGTTTCGTTTTTTCCATATTCGCTGGCCCAGCACAGGGCCCGTTCTTTTTGAAGGTCGGTGGCGGCTGATGTCAACGCTCCGGAATCGTCGAAGAAAGTCTTGACTACGTCCAGGCGGCCGAGGCCGGCGGCGGCTTCGACGTCTAATTTTGCGCCACGGTCTGCGAGGAATTCAGCGGCTTGCTGGCGGCCGTTGGCCAGGCAGACGTTGACTGTGAGCGTCGGTGAATTTGCGGCGTCGTTGTTGAGTCGATCAATGCTCGCGCCGTGGTCGAGGAGGAGTTGCAGGAGCGAGTTTTGTACTCCGGCGCGTTCGGGATGGACGCTGGTCGCGACCAGGGAGAGCGTTGTGCTCCCGCCGTAGAGATCGGCTGGGGCGTTGACGTCAGCTCCGGAGTCGAGAAGCAGCGTGGCGATGTCTACGATGTTCTGCGGAGTCTTCTGGCGGTAGTCTTCGACTCCGTTGGCTGCTACATAGTGCAGGAGCGTGGCTTGGTGGCGGCGGGTGGAGCGGGCGCGGATTAGGTCGGGATATTTTTTCAGCAGATCGGCGAGTGTGGTTTTGTCGCCGGTGATGATGGCGTCGACGGCGCGTTCGAAATGGTCGACTGCTGAATCTTCGCGGGCTACGGACTCGATGTGCTTCACCAGTTGCGGCCAGCTTTCGAAGCCGTGGGCGCGGGCGATTACGAATTGGGCGGACGTTAGGGCGGGGGCGTCGGATAATTTTTCGCGGGCGAAGGTTTCTAGTTGAGTGGTTTGGTGGTCCGCAATGAGCCCTTGGCGAGAACTCCCTTTAGGGCTGTCGGAGCTGCCGGCTGGTAAGGGGTCCCCTTCGGCAGGCTCAGGGCAGGCTTTCGACTGCGTGGCGGCGCGGCTTCGCTGCGCCGCCGCTTCGCTCAGGATGACAGAGCTGTTATTGCTGAGACGTAGTAGGGATGCAATCCAGTCGGCGGCCCAAGATTGGAGGGCAGCCGCATCGGGGGAGCGAGACGCTTTGAGTAAATCTTTGGCGCGTTTCTTGTATTGGTCCAGGTTGGGTTTAGGCGGGAGGGGGAAAGCGTCGTGCGGGTTGGGGAACATGGCGAAGCTCCTTTCGATACGCCTGGAGTCCGCACTCGGGCAGGCTGAAAGAAGGTTCGTCGCCTTCGTAGATTCTCGATCAGGTGGGCACGGCCCTTTCCGCGGACTGGAGGCGCCCCTCGCGCTCTGGGTCAGGATAGGGGAGTCGCGGAGGGGAGTCAAATTTGGGGCTGCACTTTCTCGCTAGCCGGAGAACAGCAGGTCCCTCGACTGCGTAGCTGGGCGCGTTGCTGCCCAGCTACTTCGCTCGGGATGACAGGGTGCTTTTCGGCTGCTGCTTTGCAATTCTTCGCGGGGGCGGAGTATCGTGCTCACGTCGGGGAACTTCGCACTTTTTCGGAGGGATCATGAATCGGTGGCTGCGGCGGGTGCAGGTTGGCGGGTTAGTGCTGGGATCTGTGATGGTGCTGGGGGCGGCGGATACGGGGTCGTTGCCGAAGCCGCCGGTGGCGAAGATTGTGCCGCATGTGACTGAAGTCAATGGGCAAAAGATGGTGGACAACTATTTCTGGCTGCGGGATAAACCGAATCCGGAGGTGCGGGCTTATCTGGAGGCGGAGAATGTTTATACCGATGCGGTGATGAAGCCGACGTTGCCGTTTCAGGAGAAGCTTTATGGCGAGATGCTTTCGCGGGTGAAGGAGAATGACGTGGAGGTTCCGTATCGCGAGGGGGAATATTTTTATTATGTGCGGACGGAGGCGGGAAAGCAGTATCCGATTCGCTGCCGGCGGAAGGGGAGCATGGATGCGCCGGAAGAAGTGATTCTTGATCAGAACGAGTTGGCGAAGGGGCAGGCGTTCATGTCGATCGCAGCGTTTGCGGTGAGTCCGGATGGAAATTTGCTGGCTTATTCGTACGACAATACGGGGTTTCGGCAGTACACCCTGGCGGTGAAGGATCTGCGGACGGGGCAGACTTTGGGGGATCATGCCGAGCGGGTGGGGTCGGTGGTGTGGGCGAACGATAACGCGACAATTTTTTATACGCAGGAAGATGCGGTGGCGAAGCGGCAGTACCGCTTGTACCGGCATACGGCGGGGATGGCGGGCGGGGACGTGCTGGTGTATGAAGAGCCGGACGAGCGCTTTGAAGTGGAGGCGTACAAGACGCGGAGTCAGGACTACATCTTTTTGGTGTCGGGGAGTCATACGACGACTGAGGCGCGATATATTCCGGCGAAAGATCCGATGAAGGAATGGAAAATCGTCGAGCCGCGGAAGCAGGGGGTGGAATATTATCCCGACCACAACGGGCAGTTTTTTTATCTTCGAGTGAATGATACGGGGAGGAATTTCCGGCTGGTAACTGCGCCGGTGGATAATCCGGGGAGCGCGAACTGGCATGAGGTGCTGGCGCAGAATCCGGATGTGATGTTGGACGATGTCGATTTCTTCAAGAATTATTCGGTGTTGTATCAGCGGGAGAACGGGCTGCCGCGGATTCGGGTAACGGACTTGCGGAATGGGGAGTCGAAGAAGATTGAGTTTCCCGAGCCGGCGTATGCGGCTTATTCGTATGTGAACCGGGTGTACGACACGACGGAATTTCGGTATGGATATCAGTCGCCGATAACGCCGGCGTCAGTGTATGCGTATGACATGGAGAAGGGGACGTCGACGCTGCTGAAGCAGAAAGAAGTTCCGGGGGGATATGACCGGTCGAAGTATGAGGTGCAGCAGATTTATGCACCGGCGGCCGATGGAGTGAAGATTCCGATATCGGTGCTGTATTTGAAGGGGACGAAGCTCGACGGAAAAGAGCCGCTGTATTTGTATGGGTACGGGTCGTATGGAATTTCGATCGACATGTTTTTTAATTCGAATATTTTCAGCATGGTCGATCGGGGGGTGGTGACGGCGGTGGCGCACATTCGCGGCGGCGGGGAGATGGGCAAGGCGTGGCACGATGCGGGACGGATGATGAACAAGAAGACGACGTTCACCGACTTTATTTCGGCGGCGGAATATTTGACGACTACTGGATATGGGTCGAAGGATCGACTGGTGATTGAGGGGCGCAGCGCGGGCGGGTTGCTGATGGGGGCGGTTTTGAATATGCGTCCGGATTTGTTTCATGCGGCGCTGGTGGGAGTTCCGTTTGTCGATGTGATGAATACGATGCTGGATGAAACTTTGCCGCTGACTGTCGGGGAGTTTGAGGAGTGGGGGAATCCGAAGGAGAAGGCGGCGTTTGATTACATGATTACTTATTCGCCGTATGACAATGTGGTAGCGAAGAATTATCCGGACATGCTGGTGAAGACTTCGTTCAATGACTCGCAGGTGATGTATTGGGAGCCAGCGAAGTATGTGGCCAAGATGCGGGCGCTGCGGACGGATCATAATGTTTTGATCTTGAAGACGAACTTGAGTCCGGCGGGACATGGCGGGGCTTCGGGGAGATATGACCGGCTGCATGAGGCGGCGTTTGACTATGCGTGGATCTTGGGGGAGATGGGGATTACGAATTAGGGGAGTCGAAGTCCAGTGGTGGCTCAGTTTCACAGTTACTCTGGCCCGATGTCATCCTGAGCGCGGCCACAGCCGGGCGAGGGATCTTACCGCAGACCGATGCCGCTGATGCAGTGGACAGGAATGTCCATGCTTCATTGGGAGCAGACGCTCCCCGCAGCGGTACAACCGATGTTCGATTTTCGTAAGGTCCCTCCGGAGCGCTGGTCGCGCTCCGTCAGGATGACAATCTCTCTAGATTTTCTCCCCATCTACTTACCTTCTGTTTAGATCAGGCCGGCGCGGACTCGGCGGAGGAAGTCTTCGGCGTCGGTTTTAGCTTGCGCCAGGACTTTGGGTTGGTTGCGGTATTCGAGGGCTACTTCCTGGAGGAAGAGTTCGACGGCGTCTTTGGGCTTGAAGCCCTGGGTGACTAGCTTGCGGATGCGGGGGGTGAAGCTGTCGGCGTCGTCGGCGGAGCCCTGACGCGAGAGGTGGTCGGAGCATTTGTGGTCTTTGAATTTGGCCGCTGCCAGGCGGTCGAAGGCAGTTTTGGCCGCGGGATCGTTTAGCAGCGTGGGGAGCGCGGAATTCCATTCGCACTGGGAGCAGGTCCATCCGTGGAAGGAGTGGGTGGAGGTCCAGATGAGTTCTCTGGCAGTTTTTGGTTGCGTGCGGTGATCTGCGGTGTGGTTGTCCACGAGCGACACGGCTCCTGCCCCAAGCAACTTGCGTGGCCCATGAAGTCTGTCTGAATGATACTCAAAATTAGCGGTCAGCGGGCGTGTTAAGAGCGGTTCGGGCGGGTCGTGTCGCACGCTTTTGGCGGACAAAAGCGTCCGCCCCACACGCTTAAGTCAAAATCCCCACCCTGTCGCCGGAACGCGACAAGGGTGGGGCACCCATTTACAGCTTTTATTTATAGGGAGCGCAGGAAATTCAGGAGATCTTGCGCGTTGGTGGGGGACAGTTTGTTGTACTGCTTGATCACCTGGTTGGCCTCGGAGCCGGGGCTGTCGTGGGCTTCGATGGCCTCGATGAGATCGGCAGTGCGGCCATCATGGAGAAAGAAGAGCCGCTGGCCGAGGCCCCACAGCGGTGCTGTACGGAATTGGTTGCCAGCGGCCGCGCCCTGCTTGACGTTATCCGCGAGGCTGGTTCCCATCACGTGCAGAGCGAAGTCGGAATAGGGGTTGTAGGTGATGTTTGACATTCCGGTGAAGATGGAAGGTCCGGAGGTGAGAGCGGGCGAGTGACAGAGGTTGCAGCCGATGTTGGTGAACTGTGTGGCTCCGTTGAGAGTGGATGATGTGGAAGGTGCGGGGGTGGGCGGCGCTGAGAGACGGGCAAACGCAGCAAAGTTCACCACGTCAGAAGACATTTCCGATTCCGTGCCGATGTTGGTTCCGAAGTTGATGCTGAGCGTATTCGGGTTCAGCAGGTTGGTGGAATCCTCCGGCGTTCCGTTGAAGGCGCAGCCTGTGACCATGTTGCGCTCGTTGGGAAAATTCTCGTTGGTGACTCCCTGCTCGACGTTGTAAGCTTCGCCGGCAAAAATCAGCAGCGACTTGTTTTGCGCTTTCCAGCCGAAGCGGGTGATGGTGCCGTCGTTGCCGCTGGTGTTGAAGACACCGCCGATTTTCAACGCCGCCCGGGCTGTGGCCGTGGCAGCGAGGTTGGCTTGCAGAGTGGCGTCCGGCGTGGCTTCCACCAGGCCGAGACCAAACAGAGGCGTGGGGGTGCGGAAGATTACATTGTTGGTGGAAAGTGCGGTGGGAAAGTCGGGTTGCGCCAGGCTGCAGCCTACGGCGTCGGTACGGCCGGTTATGGTGTAGAGGTCGTGGACGCCGCCGTCGAGTGCGCCGGTTGTGGTCTTGATGAAACGGGCCTCGAGTACGGGGCCAGTCGTGGTAATGAACGACGGCACCGTATTGGTTGCGCCATCGAGAGTAGCGAGTGCGACCTGAGGATTGGGAATGGGGAGCTGTGGGCTGAGCAGGCCGGGGCTGGCTCCGCCAATGGTGGGCTGGGCATGGCACTGGGCGCAGCTATTGCCGTTGAAGGTGGGACCGAGGCCGGATCCGGATTCGATGGTACCGGAGACCGAGTCCACTTCCTGAAAGCGAAGTTGGGCTTGGGTGAAAAACGACTGCTCGTTGGCGTTGAGGGTGGGGTAGAAACTTCCGGCGGCCGCGGGACCGGTACGAGGTCCAGGATCGGTTTGGGCGTGGGCGGGTGGAATGGCGAGGGCTGCGAATGCAAGACTCACAGCCGTGACGGTGAGATGGAGAGACTTCATAGTGCACCTCCGTGCAGGGTGAGACACACTTCGGGTTCGGTTTTGTGGATTAGCGACGAAGCGCGGGGTTGGACCTTAGCTGCTCTGCTAGAGCTGCGGCCCGGCGAGAAAATCCGGTACCGTGCTTGCCGCGAGCCGAACAGCGCTGTGGGAGCGGAATCCCAACTGAGTCTCTTTCCTCAGGCGAGGAAAGAGGATCGAACATTGCGGAGAACTCTAGGATGGGGGAGGGATTCGGTCAACGGGCCGGAAGTACATTTGAGGAAGCGAGCCAAACGCGCGATTATTGCGTCGCAAAGAGCGCGACGCATCGCGCGGCTCGCCCAGATCCCTCGCTGCGCAAAAAACGCTTGCTCGGGATGACACAAAAGAGCATCCAGCCCGCAATTACTTGGCGAAGAAGTAGTCGAAGGATCTTACGGCGGTGAATTCGTCGTCTTTGATGTCGAAGACGGTGTAGAGCTTGGTGACGTAGAGGACGTCCTGGACTTTCTGGGTAAGGTTGAGGAGTTTGAGTTCGCCGCCGGCGTTGCGGACGGTGGTGAAGCTGCCCACCAGTTCTCCGACGCCGGAGCTGTCGATGTAGTCGACGCCCTGGAGGTTGAGGATGATTTTCTTTTTGTCGCGGGCGAGGAGGTCGCGGACGGCGTCGCGGAGATCGCCGATTTCGTCACCGAGCACGATGCGGCCGGTAATGTCGAGGATGGTGACGTGCGCGACTTCGCGGGTTTCGATGGTTAGGGGCATGATCGAAGCACGGTCTGGGTTTCAGGAACCGATGGCGGGAATGGTAGTGGGTGCGGAGGGGAGTGTCAATGGGAACTGCGGGGGCGGGATCGTTGGGCATCGTCCAAAATCCCCACTTCTCGCAAAGGACGCGAGAAATGGGGCACCCGGCGCCGAAGAGCAGGTCCCTCCACTACGCCGTCGCTTTCGCTCCGGCTCCGGTCGGGATGACAGAGTAATGTTGAGGTCGGCTTTAGGAGTGGGCGCCGTGGGGGCGGGAGTCGAGTTCCAGCGGGGCGAGGCGGGAGTTGCGAACTGCGTTGTCGCGGATTTCCTGGATGGGTGAGGTGATGATCGGGGTGGCGTATTCGGGGTGACGGAATTCGAGGTGCATGCCGCGGCCGACATATTGCAGCTTGAGCATGGAGCCTCCCCAGGTGGAACCGGCGATGGCGACCTGCACGGGCTTGGGGCAGAATTCGGGATGGCCGGAGAGCAGAGCTTCGCTGCCGCCGAGCAGCACGGCGGTGTAGCAGTGATGCATGGTCTGGATTTCCAGGACAGTCGAAGGAGGAAGGTCGTCGAGAAAAACTCCGCCTTCGATTTCCGACTGGATGATGCCGCGGTTGACTTCGTCGGCTAGATTGGGGTGAGGGTTAAACATACCTTGGTTAAACATGCTTGGGTTCAAAACCGCTGATTGGGAATAAGGGTATCGGGTTTCGGGGCGGGGGACAAGGGTCCTTTCGTGCTGGGGTGGGAGCAGGGGAGCATGACCTTTAGAGGACCCGGAGGTGGACGGAGTTGCAGAGAGTTTGGGGGGCGTCCGTTAGAGTCTTATGAGGGAAAGACAGCAGGTCTCTCGACTGCGTTCGGCTGTCGCCTCGCTTCGCTCGAGATGACAGCAATTTTCCTGATACGTGCCCCGGTTGGTGCTGGGGGGAAGCGGTGGGGGCAGCGGGCCTGATAAAATAGCAGGACAAAGGGGATTCTGATCATTCATGCCGGTTCCGGTATCACAGATGTGGACGGTAGCGTCGTATGTGCTGCGGCAGAAGCTCGCGGGGCGGAAGCAGTATCCGCTGGTGCTGATGCTGGAGCCGCTGTTCCGGTGCAACCTGGCTTGTGCGGGGTGCGGGAAAATTCAGTATCCGGCGCATATTTTGAAGAAGGATTTGTCGCCGGAGGAGTGTTTCCGGGCGGTGGATGAGTGTGGGGCGCCGATGGTGTCGATCCCGGGCGGAGAGCCGCTGATGCATCCGCAGATCGGGGAAATCGTCGAGGGGCTGGTGGCGCGGAAGAAATATATCTATTTGTGCACCAACGCGCTGCTGCTGAAAGAAAAGATTCACCTGTTCAAGCCGAGCAAGTATTTGACCTTCAGCGTGCATCTGGACGGGCAGCGGGAAGAGCATGACCTGGCGGTGTGCCGCGAGGGCGGGTATGACATTGCCGTCGATGCGGTTCGCGAGGCTTTGAAGCGCGGGTTCCGGGTGACGACGAATACTACGCTGTTTGACGGGGCGAATCCGAAGTCGGTGCGGGCGTTTTTTGACGAGATGATGGAGCTGGGCGTGGAGGGGATGATGCTCTCGCCTGGATACTCGTATGACAAGGCGCCGGATCAGAAACACTTCTTGGGACGGGCGCGGACGCGGCGGATGTTTCGGGCGATTTTGTCGAACCGGAAGAAGGAGTGGCAGTTTAATTTGTCGCCGCTGTTTCTGGAATTTTTGATGGGGAAGAAAACTTATCCGTGCACGCCTTGGGGGATGCCCACGTTCAACGTGTTTGGGTGGCAGAAACCTTGCTACCTCTTGCAGGACGGGTATGCGGAGACTTTTTCTGAGTTGCTGTCGACGACCGAGTGGAGTAAGTACGGGACGGAGTCGGGGAATCCGGCGTGCGCGAATTGCATGGTGCATAGCGGGTATGAGGCTTCGGCGGTGCATGCTACGTTCAATTCTTTGGGCGGATTTTTGGCTACGGTGAAGGGGACTTTGTTTTCGCGGTATCGGGACGATGAGGCGTCGCGGATGCTGGAGGAGCCGGTGGCGGCGGTGCATCCGCTGGTGCAGATTGAAGTGCC
>JBEKRY010000087.1:0-16706 GCA_049517555.1 Candidatus Sulfotelmatobacter sp.
ATAATCCGGAGGAATTTTTTCAGCATTACAACCAGACAGGGCGGTTGTGCATGACGCTGCAGCACGGGGTCGAGTTTGAGGAGTATTACCGGTGCTATGTGGTGGGGCAGGAAAAAGTGCACATCATGAAGTACGATCCGCGGGCGCCGCATCATGAGCGGTATGTGAAGGGGAATCCGCCGCCGTCGTCGGCGGCGCTGCGGGATCGCATGGTAAAGGACGCGTTGTCGCTTTGCCGGGCTTTGGGGTACGACTTGAATACGGTGGAGTTTGCGGTGGAGGGGGAAGTGCCGTATGCGATTGACTTTTTGAATCCAGCGCCGGATGCGGAGATTACGTCGGTGGGACAGGAGAATTTTGACTGGATTGTGAATGCGGTGGCGGAGATGGCGGTGAAGATGGCTACGTCTGGTGAGAGTCCGGTGAAGGAGTTGCGGTGGGCGGGGTTTTTGGCGGGGGCTGCCGGTGCGAAGGCGGAGAAGAAGGGTGAGCCGGAGTGGGTGGCGGCGCGGAAGCGGAAGCCGGAAAGGAAATGATATGGAATTCGATATGAAGCAGAAACGCTTTTTCTGGGGTGTTGCGCTGGCCTGGGCGCCATGGGTTCCGATGATGATCGGCCTTGCGTACATGTTCCGAGGCATTTCGAACTCGAGGGCTACGGGGCTTGCGGCAGTGGCCGGTGGATTTGCGGAGATGTTTGTGACGGTGGGACTCGCCGCCACCTTGATCTGCGAGGTTGGTGCGCTCGCATTGTTGTTTCGAGCGTTCTCTCCAGGGCATGCGCTGCGCGGTGTCTTTTCTGTGCTCTCCATTTGCATGAGTGGGTTGATGATTGTTCTCTTTGGCTTGTCGGTGTGGGTGCTTTGGTTGCAGGCTCATCGAACGTTCTGAACATGAGGAAAGGTAAGGTCGCTAGGACTGTGGAGGAGTATCTGGCCAATACGCCGGAGCCGGCGCGATCGACTTTGACGCATATTCGGGGGGTGATTCGGTCGGTGGTGCCGAAGGAAGCCACCGAAGTCATCAGTTATGGGATGCCGATGTTTCAGTACAACGGGATGCTGGTGGCTTACGCGGCGTTTAAGAATCATTGCAGTTTGTTTCCGACGGGGTCGGGGGTGTTGGATCGGTTTGAGAAGGAACTCGCCGGATATCGGACTTCGAAGGGGACGATTCAGTTTCCTGCTGACAAGCCTTTGCCGGATGCGCTGGTGAAGAAGATCGTGCGGGCGAGGGTGAAGGAGAATCGGGAGTGGGATTGAGGGCGTTATACTGTTGAGGTCTGTTCCGCCCACCCTCTCGCAAAGTGCGCGAAAGGATGGGGCACCCACGGTTTTGGTTGTGCCGGCGAAACCTAGGTTCCTCGCTTCGCTCGGAATGACAAGAGATAGCTAGAGTGACAAAGAAGTAAAACATGCCTCCTACTTTTACCATCGGGATTGAAGAGGAATATCAGACCATTGATCCGGAGACTCGGGATCTGCGCTCGCATATTCAGGCGGAGCTTTTGCAGAAGGGGAAGATGTTGCTGCAGGAGCGGGTGAAGGCGGAGATGCACCAGTCGGTGATTGAGGTGGGAACGGGGATTTGCAACAACATTAAGGAAGCCAAGGCGGAAGTGAAGATGCTGCGGCGGGGGATTGTGCGGCTGGCCACGGAGAATGGGCTGCGGCTGGCGTCGGTGGCGACGCATCCGTTTTCGGATTGGCGGGTGCAGGAGATTTATCCGGACGACCGGTACAAGGGGATTGTTGAGGACTTGCAGCTGGTGGCGCGGGCGAATTTAATTTTTGGGCTGCACGTGCATATTGGGATTGAGGATCGCGAGACGGCGATCCACATGATGAATCATGCGCGGTATTTTCTGCCGCATATTCTTGCTTTGTCGACCAATTCGCCGTTTTGGCTGGGGATGAATACCGGGTTGAAATCGTACCGGTGCAAGGTGTTTGACAAGTTTCCGCGCACGAATATTCCCGATTATTTTCCGAGTTGGGGCGAGTACGAAAACTTTGTCAAGCTGCTGATCAAGACCAACTGCATCGATAATGCGAAAAAGATCTGGTGGGATATTCGGCCGCATCCGTTTTTCAATACGATTGAGTTTCGGGTGTGCGATGTGCCCATGCGGGCGGATGAGACGATTGCGATCGCGGCGCTGATTCAGGCGACCGTGGCGAAGCTGCATAAGTTGTATACGGCGAACCAGGGGTTTCGGCTGTACCGGCGGGCGCTGATCATGGAAAATAAATGGCGGGCGTCGCGTTACGGGCTGGATGGACTGATGATCGATTTCGGGAAGCAGACTGAAGTTTCAACGCGGGATTTGATTCATGAGTATTTGGAGTTCGTGGACGATGTGGTGGATGAATTGGACTCGCGCGAGGAATTGAATTATATCCACAGGATTCTGGAGCACGGCAGCGGAGCCGACCGGCAATTGCGGGTGTTTGAGCAGACTGGGGATTTGAAGAAGGTTGTCGATTACATTGTGGAGGAGACGGCGGCGGGGCTGGAGGAAGAGCCGGCGGAGGTACGCAGAGTAGGGTGATGAGTCATTCTGGAGAACAAGTTAGTCCTGCCAACCAAGTCAAAAACCCCACCCTCTCGCATAAACCGCGAGAAGGGTGGGGCACCCACGTTTCTGGTGGATCCCTCGATATTCCTTTTGATCCTGAATACACACCTGGGGCCGTCAATGCGGTTCGCGTATGTTTGCGGGTGCAGGCTGAGGAACAGGTATGCGTGATCACGGACGAGGCGACGATTGAGATTGCGGCGGCGATCGTGCGCGAGGTGGAGAACGTTGGCGCGTCCTATCGTGCGTGGGTGTTGGAGGAGTTGGGGCCGCGTCCGCTGACTGATTTGCCGCGGGAAATTTTGGACGATCTGGAGAAGTGCCAGGTTTCGATTTTTGCGGTGCAGGCGCAGACCCGGGAATTGCGATCGCGGATTCAGATGACTGAGGTGGTGAACCGGCGCAAGATTCGGCACGCCCACATGGTGAACATCAACCGGCAGATCATGCTGGAGGGGATGCGGGCGGATTTTCAGAGAGTGGACCGGCTGAGCGCGAAGGTGATTGCGATGGTGCGCAAGGCGCGGCAGGTGCGGGCGACGACAGCGGCGGGGACGGAGCTGACGGCGGATTTGAATCCGAATTACAAGTGGCTGAAGACTAGCGGGATTATCACTCCGGAGAAGTGGGGGAATTTGCCGGGCGGGGAAATTTTTACTACGCCGGGCGAGGTGAATGGGACCTTTGTGATTGATGGGGTGGTGGGCGATTATTTGTGCGCGAAGTTTGGGGATTTGAAAGAGAATCCGCTGACGGTGCGGGTTGTGGGCAACCGGCTGACGGAGGCGCATTCGGAGAATCGCGAACTGGAAGACGATTTCTGGAAGTATACGCATACTGATGAGAACAGCGACCGAGTGGGGGAGTTCGCCATTGGGACGAACATTGATTTAAAGGAAGTGATTGGGCAGATTCTGCAGGATGAGAAATATCCTGGAGTGCATATTGCGTTTGGGAATCCGTATGGGGCGCATACGGGGGCAGAATGGGATTCGACTACGCATATTGATGTGGTGGGAAGGAAGTTTAATATCTGGGTGGACGATGAGCAGATTATGCGGGAGGGGAAGTTTTTGGTGGAGGGGTGAAAGAAGCCGTTAGCTCTTGGCTTTTAGCTCTTAGCTCTTAGCTTCCTTGGTTTTCGCATCTGGGCGGACCGAAAGCATTTGGCGCTGCAAACGAAGAGCAGGTTCCTCCACTTCGCTTCGCTCCGGTCGGAATGACAAAACTTTTTTGTGCGTAGGGGTTCTTTTTATCCGTAGGGATCCTTCGACTTCAAGAAGCGCTCACTTTGTGAGCGCTTTTCTCCGCTCAGGATGACAGGGATTATGATTCCTTCTTTACGAAAGACGTTCAACGATAACTTTACTGCGGAGAAGTATCAGGGATTTTTGCGGCGGGTGGATGGGGTTTGTGGGACGCATGTTGAGTTTCGGCTGTCGGAGACGCCTTGTTTTTTTCCGAAGGCGCTGATTGAGCGGATGGCGGGTGACGGCGAGGAATTGATTCGGCAGTTAGTGGATAGTCCTGGGTATCGGGTGAAGTCGGAGTTGGCGGTGCCGGCGGAGTTCAGGGTGCCGAATGAGCCGGATCATCCTATGTTTGTGCAGGTGGATTTTGGGCTGGTGCGGGATGCTACTGGCGAGCTGCAGCCGAAGTTGGTGGAGTTGCAGGCGTTTCCTTCTCTTTATGCGTATCAGGGGCCGCTGGCGGAGGCGTATCTCGACGTGTATGGGCTACGGGAGAAAAGCGGGTTCCTCACTGCCGCTTCGCGGCAGTTCGGAATGACAAGCCAAGAGGCTGAACCTACCGGTTCGGAGCTGAAGTATTTTCTGGGCGGGCTTGACGAAAAATCTTATCGCGAACTTTTGCGGCGGGCGATTGTGGGGGAGCATGATCCGGAGAATGTGATTTTGATGGAGATTGATCCGCTGCATCAGAAGACGCTGCCGGATTTTCTGCTGACTGAAAAGATGCTGGGAGTACGGGCTGTCGATATTGTCGACATCAGAAAAGACGGGGCGCGTCTTTATTACGAGCGGGGCGGGAAACGGATTCCGATTGAGCGGATTTATAACCGGACGATCGTGGATGAGCTGCAGCGGAAGAATGTGAAGCTTGCGTTTGATTGGCGGGACGAGCTGGATGTCGAGTGGGCGGGACATCCGAATTGGTATTTTCGGATTTCGAAGTTTTCGATTCCTTATTTGAAGCATGATTCCGTGCCCAAGACTTTTTTCTTGGATCGGGTGGATGAGATTCCTGCTGATTTGGAGAATTACGTTTTGAAGCCGCTGTATTCGTTTGCCGGGCTGGGGGTGGTGATTGCGCCGACGAAGGAAGATATTGCGGCGATTCCGGCGGAGAAGCGGGCTGACTATATTTTGCAGGAGCGGATGCAGTTTGAGCCGGTGATTGCGACTCCGCTGGGCGGGACGAAGGCGGAGGTGCGGGTGATGTATGTTTGGCTGGATGAGTTGAGGCCGGTGCTGACGATTATCCGCATGGGGCGAGGGTTGATGATGGGCGTGGATCATAATAAGAATATGGAGTGGGTGGGGGCGTCGGCGGGGTTTTATCTGGAGTGATGTGCGGGGGCTGAAGCCCCGGTCTTTTTTCGCTTTGCGCGGCGCTAAAGCGCAGCTCCTCCACGGGATGGCTGGCATTCGGGATGGGCCCGAGGCTTGATCTTGATCAGCATCAGCGAGACCACGCGGGCGGGGTCCGCCAAATCCCCCCTTCGGCTTCGCTCAGGGCAGGCTTTCTCGCAAAAGACGCGAGAAATGGGGCACCCTGCGCGGGTCAGGGCTCGCGAATTTCAGCGGGGCGGTTATTTTAGCTTCACGAAGAGCAGGACGAAGATTGCCCATACGCCGACGGTGAGGGGGAACTGCACTACGGCGGCATCGCGCATGGCATTTCCTCTGGGCAGCGCGTAGGTCAGCAGCAACATGGCGAGAGCGGTCAGCACTCCTACGGCAAATCGGCTTTTCCAATTCATGTTCGTCCCTCCTGGTATTTCACCCCAATATTGTCAGCCCGACATCCTCCGCGTGGGCCAGCGCCTACGGGATCTTGCGAATGGGGTGTGATTGTACAACAGTTGGCTGGCTTGCTAATGGAAAAAGGGGCGCTGGCGCAGTCGACTTCACTACAACTGGCGAAGCGCGGGAGATCCCTTCGGCTTCGCTCAGGGCAGGCTCTTCCCTTCGCCTGAAGAACGGCTCCGGTCAGGATGACGTCGACTGTAAGGTTGCCCGCCAGGATTCAAAACGGCACTGAAACTAAAACTACGCTGGGGCTGTCTCCGCCTCCAGGCGGCGGCTGATTAGAATTCCTCCGGCTACTAGCGCGATGGTAAGGGCGGCGAAGAGGAGCATCCATCCCCAATATTGCATGGGATGGCGGAGGGCGCGGATGAAGTGGCGGCCGTAGAGGTCGGCGACGAGGGCGATGGCGGAATAGCGGACGGCGCGGCTTAGGGTGACGATGATCAGGAACTTTCCGAGGGGGAAATCGGAGGCGCCGGCGGCCGCGAAAAACATGCTGGTCGGGGTGGGGATGGGAATGGCCGTGGAAGCGATGAGGGTTCCAGTGCCCCACCTCTTGAACAGCTTCAGAAACTTCGCCAGCTTGCTTTTCTTGAATTTGCTTTCGAGGTACGCCGAGCCGGCATGGCGCGCAACGCGGAAAGTGAGGTAGGCACCGATGACCGATCCGGCCGTGGCGGTGGCAGCGTACTCATACCAGGGATTACGGTGCGTGGCCGACAAAACGGCAGTGAGAATGTCGGGACCACCAAAGGTTGGGATGGGAGAACTGTCGAGGATGGCGACAAAGAACAGCCCGAATGCGCCCAGGTGGCGCAGGGTCGAGGCAAAGGTCCGGGGGGCGGGGCGTTTTTTGAGCGGGGCGAGGAGGTTCAGCATTTCGAAATATATCCTTGTTCGCAATATACCAAGGCGCGCGGGGTTTCAGGGGGCGCGGGGCTAAGGCCCCCCTCATTTTTTGGGGCTGACGCGGCGCTAAAGCGCCGCTCTTCCACGGGGTCACGCACGAAGTGCCGGGGCCGCGGGCTAACAGCAGGTTCCTCACCGGGCTTTCAGCCGATTCGGAATGACAAAAATTAACTATATTCAAACTGACCCTCGGAGCGCGGCTCGCGGCGTTGCTCACACTGCCGTTCGCGGGCGGGGCTGCAGGCGTTGGGAAATAAGGGAGTTGACCGGATTCTGCTGGGGGCCTAACATTACCGCCAAGTAAGGTCGCACTCTCTCATGATTGGCCAGCAGGTCTCCCATTACCGCATCGTTGGCAAGCTTGGCGGCGGGGGTATGGGCGTGGTTTATGAGGCCGAGGACTTGAAGCTGGGGCGGCACGTTGCGCTGAAGTTTATCCCTGACAATCTGGCTCACGACCCCAAGTCGCTGGAGCGATTTACACGCGAGGCGCGGGCGGCGTCGCAATTGAACCATCCTAATATCTGCACCATCCACGGCATAGAAGATAACAACGGGCATCCTTTTATTGTGATGGAGAAGCTCGACGGGGAGAGCCTCAAGCAGCACATCGCGGGGCATGCGATGGTGGTCGAGGAAGTGCTGGATGTGGGAGTGCAGGTGGCGGACGCGCTGGTGGCGTCGCATGCCAAGGGGATTGTGCATCGCGACATTAAGCCGGCGAATATTTTTCTAACGCCGAGCCATCAGGTAAAAGTGCTCGACTTTGGATTGGCAAAACTGGTTCACAATCCGGGCGAAGACGACGCGGCGGCGGACAATTCGCTGACTGCGGTGGGCGTGATTCCGGGAACGGCGGTGTATATGTCGCCGGAGCAGGCGCGGAGCGAGACCATCGACGCGCGCAGCGACCTGTTTTCGTTCGGCGTGGTGCTGTATGAAATGTCCACGGGAAAGAAGCCGTTTACCGGAAACAATTCGCTGGTGACGCTGGACGCGGTGCTGCATTCGAAGCCGGTGCCGCCGAAGGATTTGAATCCGAAGATTCCGATCGAGCTGGAAGGGATTATCGGGAAGGCGATGGAGAAGGACCGAAACCATCGCTACCAGAGCGCGGCGGAAATGCGGTCGGATCTGGCGCTGCTGAAGCGCGAGACCGAGTCGGGAACGATCAAGAGTGGAAGCAATACCGCGAAGCTTCGATCCGTGGGGACGAAAACGTTTGGCAGGAATTCGCGGCTGCAGATGTTTCTGCTGCTGGGGATGGCTGGCCTGCTGCTGGCCGTACTGGCTTCAGTGGGAGCGTGGTGGTACAACCACCGCGAAGTGGCTAACGCGGAGCAGCGCAATGCGATTGCGGTGCTGCCGCTGCAGAATATGAATGGAGATTTCAACATCGATTATTTGCGGTTTGCACTGGCGGATGAATTGTCGAGCGTGCTGACCTATTCGCGGTCTTTGGACGTGCGGCCTTCTTCGGTCACGCGCAAGTATGTGGCGCTGGATGTCGATCCGAAGAAAGTGGGCCAGGAACTGCGCGTCGGACGGCTGCTGCAAGGCCATTTCATGAAGCAGGGCAATCAGCTTACGGTGACGCTGGAAGCGATTGATGTACCGACCGAACGGGTGTTGTGGCAGTCCACGGTTACGACGAAGGCCGACGATTTGATCGGACTGCAGGAACAGCTGACCACGCAGGTGCAACATGGGCTGCTGCCGATTCTCGGCGGGGCGGGTGGTGGAGTGGAGTCGGCGGCGTCGCGACCGAAGAATCAGCAGGCCTATGACTTCTACTTGCGAAGCGTGGCCGTGCCACACGATCCGGCGCCGAACAAAGAAGCGATCAAGATGCTGGAGTGGGCGGTGGGCATTGATCCGACGTATGCGCCGGCGTGGGAAGCTCTGGGGCAGAGATATTACTACGACTCGACGTATGGCGGGGGCGGGGAGACGATGTTCCAGCGTTCGAATTCGGCGTATGAACGGGCGTTGAGCCTGGACCCGAATCGGATGATGGCGGCGAGCAACCTGATTACGGCGCGAGTGGAACGCGGAGACCTGGGACGGGCCTACGATGCGGCGACGGATCTGGTGCGGCGGCGTCCGCAGAGCGCCGACGCGCACTTTGCTTTGAGCTATGTGCTGCGCTATGCGGGGATGCTCGAACTTTCGATACAGGAATGCAAGACGGCGCGGCAACTCGATCCGGGGAATTTCGCTTTCCGCTCGTGCGCCTGGTCGTTTCTGGAGGACGGCAAGACGGACGGGGCCATGGATTTTGTGCACCTGGATGCGGGGTCGGAGTGGGCGGCGTGGGTGACTCCGTATGTAGACCTGGCGGAGGGAAATTTGGCGGAGACGCGGTCCGCGGCCAGGAATATGGGGAAGGGCTCGACGTATCACCGCGAACTGATGGAGGCGTGCACGGCGGCGCAGAAGCCGGGGGACCTGGCCCGGATAGTGCGCGAACAAGAATCGTCGGTGATGATGGAACCGGATGCCGAGGCGTGGTATCACGTGGGGGCGCTGATGGCGTATTGCGGGCAGAGTGAACCGGCGCTGCGCCTGCTGAAAGCGGCGGTGCAGCAGAATTATTGCGCATACTCGGCGCTGCTGGATGATCCGCTATTGAAGGACTTACGCAAGGAAACGGCGTTTAATGAGGTGCTGACGGCTTCCAGCAACTGCCAGGCGGTGTTGAAGGAAGGACGACAGTGACAGAGCTCTTAGCTATTGGCTCTTAGCTATTAGCTCAGACTCTCGCCTCCGGCCTCGATCTCAGAAAACAATTATGAACAAGGTTACGCGGCGGGCGTTGCTGCAGTCGTCGATTCTGGGCGTCGCGGCGATGCATGTGCCTGCGGTCGCGGGTGCGATTGCGCGCAAGGGGCGGATCCGTCAGTCGGTTTGCCGGTGGTGTTATTCGCGTATTCCTGTCGATCAGCTGGCGGCTTATGCGGCGACGATCGGGCTGCGGGGAGTTGATTTGTTGCAGCCGGAGGAATATGAGATTCCGCGTCGGTATGGGTTGGTTTGCACCATGGGATATGCGGGGGGCGGGGAGATTGGCAGGGCTCTGAACCGCATTGAGAACCATGCGGCGATCGAGGCGGCATTTCGCACGAACATTCCGCTGGCGGCTAAGGCTGGGGTGCCGAACGTGATTACGTTTTCGGGGAATCGCGGCGGGATGGCGGATGACGAGGGGGCGCGGAATACTGTGGTGGGATTGAACCGGGTCAAAAAGATTGCGGAGGATCACGGCGTGACCATCTGCCTGGAACTGCTCAACAGCAAGCGCGATCATCACGATTACATGTGCGACCACACAAGCTGGGGCGTGGGCGTAGTGCGGGAAGTAGATTCGCCGCGGGTGAAATTGCTTTACGACATTTATCACATGCAGATTATGGAAGGCGATTTGATTGAGACGATCCGGGGGAATATGCAGTGGATTGGGCATTTTCATACTGGAGGAGTGCCGGGGCGGCATCAGCTCGATGGAACGCAGGAAGTGCAGTGGGACGGGGTGATGCGGGCGATTGCCGACGCGGGATTTGGCGGGTATGTGGCACATGAATTTGTGCCGACGGGGGATCCGTTGGAGTCGTTGCGGAGGGCGGTGGAGTTGTGCGATGTGTAGGACGGGCTTCGTTTCGCGGCTTGGCTTTACGCGGCGCTGAAGCGGCGCCCTTCCACGGTGGTGCGTCCTGCACCGTGATTCCTCTATACTTCTGCGAATGCGATTTTTGCGGGTTCCACTCTCTCTGCTTGCACTTTTCGCGCTGACCGCGCAAAGTCCCACGCTTGCGCAAAATGCGCGCAAGGATGGGGCTGCTGCTTCAAATCCTTCTGCTGCCAAAACTTCTATCAATCTTATTGATGTTCATGCGGACCCGCCGGGACTGCTGTATCAAGGTGTTCCCGCGGAGATTCCTCAGGATGAGGATGGGGCGGGGCTGCGGCTGGAGTTGCTGCGGTTGGGGACTACGGCGCGGTTGATGCAGGTGGTGGCGCATCCGGATGATGAGGACGGCGGGATGTTGACGCTGGAGGCGCGGGGGCGTGGGGTGAGCACGCTGCTGATGACGCTGAATCGCGGCGAGGGTGGGCAGAATAAGATTGGCAGCAATTTGTCAGATGTGCTGGGCGTGTTGCGGGCGGAGGAGTTGCTGGCGTCGGACCAGTATTACGGGGTACAGGAGAGATTTTCGCGAGTCGCGGATTTTGGATTTTCGAAATCGCCGGACGAGACTTTTCAGAAGTGGGGCGGGCACGATACGGCGCTGGCGGATATGGTGCGGGTGATTCGGACGTTTCGTCCGGATGTGCTGGTGGCGCGGTTTTCGGGGACGGAGCGGGACGGGCATGGGCATCATCAGGCGTCGAGCATTCTGGCGAAAGAGGCGTTCCGGGCGGCGGCTGATCCGAAGCGGTTTCCGGAGCAGATTGCAGCGGGGCTCGCGCCCTGGCAGGCGAAGAAGTTTTACATTGGAAATGTGTGCGGATTTGGGGCGATGACTTGTCCGGATGCGGACTGGACTTTGAAGTTGAATACGGGCGAGAAGAACGCGGATCTCGGCATGGGGTACATACAGTTTGCGATGCAGGGGCTGCGGCATCAGATGTCGCAAGGGGCGGCCAATTGGACGATTGATCCGGGAGACCGGTTCACGTTTTACCGGCTGGTGGATTCGGTGGTGCCTGCGACGGTGGGCAAGGACGGGCACGAGAAGAGTTTCTTTGACGGGATTGATACGACGTGGGCAGGGTTGGCGGCGGGGCTGGGAGCGGAAGAGAAGAAAGTTCCGCAGCTGCCGCAGGAGTTAGTTGAGATCGCGAAGCAGGTTGGCGTGGCGGCGGCGGCATCGAAAGCAGACGCATCGAGTGCTGCAGCGCCTCTGATGAAAGTTGTGGCTGCGTTGAATCGGGTGAGCAGCGAAGTGCGTGCGAGCACGTTGAGCGCGGCGGCGCAGCTTGACTTGCTGACGCGGATCGCGGAGAAGCAGCAGCAGGCGGAGACGGCGCTGAATCTGGCGCTGGGCGTGAGCCTTACGGCGGATGTTTCTTCTAATGGCGGACCCGACATTCGTGAAGTAAGAGAGGCAGATGCGCTGACCACGGTTTCGCCGGGGCAGGAGTTTATGGTGGCTGCCACGTTTCACAACGGGTCGAAACTGCCGCTGGTGATTGACCACATCAAACTGGACGTTCCAGAGGGATGGAACACGCTCAGTGGGAAGACGCGGCCTGAGACGGTCAAGGCGGGGGAAGATCTGCACGCGAATTTCCGGCTGCGGGTGCCGAAGGACGCGGGATATACGCGGCCTTATTGGCATCGGGATGATCCGGATACCGAGGCGGTGATCATCGACGACGAGAAGTATGCGACGCTTCCCTTCCCGCCTCCGGCGCTGCGGGCGCGGGTGGAATATTCGGTGAGCGAGGCAGGCGGGGTGCGAAACGGAATCAATGCTGTCGTGGTCACTCCATTTCTGGATGATGCGGGGAAGCAGAGCGCCCGTCCGCTCGCGATTGTGCCGGCATTTTCGGTGATGCTGGAACCGGGGACGCAGGTGATTTCGACTCATAATGGGTCGACTTCGACTGTTGCGGTGGGCGTAACCGGAAACCTTACGCGCGAGATGCATGGGAAGCTGGAACTGGAGTTGCCGGCGGGCTGGCGCTCGGAGCCGGCGCAGTTTGCGGTGGACTTCAAGCAGCGCGGCGAGAAGCGGGACTTTCAGTTTAAGGTGTTCCCTGCTGGGTTGCAGGAAGGACGGGCGGTGATTCGCGCGGTACTGGAATCGGAGGGCGAGAAATATAGTGAGGGATATACGCTGGTCACGCGGGAAGATCTGGGGAGTTTTTATTATTACCAGCCGGCCCGGCAACGCGTGAGCATTGTCGACGTGCAAGCGCCGCATGATTTGAAAGTCGGGTACATCATGGGCGCGGGTGATGACATTCCGACGGTGCTGCAGCAGGTGGGGATGGACGTTACGCTCATTCCGGCGGAGAAGATTGCGAGTGAGGATTTAAGCAAGTACGGGACGATCGTGCTGGGGATTCGAGCTTACGATACACAGAAAGATGTGGTGACGAATAATAAGAAGCTGCTCGATTTTGTTTCCGCGGGTGGGACGCTGGTGGTGCAGTACAACGCGGCGGTGGGAGATTTCAACAGTGGAAAGTTCACACCTTATCCCGCGGATCTGAGCCGGGCGCGGGTTACGGTGGAGGAGACTCCAGTGACAATTCTGGCGCCGGAGGATTCTGTGTTTCATTATCCCAATGCGATCACGGCGCGCGATTTCGATGGCTGGGTGCAGGAACGTGGGCTGTACTTCATGGACAAGTGGGACGATCATCTCACAGCGCTGCTGTCATGTCATGATCCGGGGGAAGATGCGCAAAAGGGCGGGCTGCTGCGGGCGCAGTATGGCAAGGGAACTTATATCTACGCGGCGTATGCGTTCTTCCGGCAGTTGCCGGCGGGCGTGCCGGGGGCGGTGCGGCTGTATGTCAATTTGTTGAGTGCGGGGCATGAAAAACAGTGAACAGGCAGTGGTTAGTGGTTAGTTTTCGACTTAGCAAAGGATAGGCATGCGGGCGATTCGGATTCACTCTTACGGTGGGCCGGAGGTTATGCGGTTCGAAGAGCTACCGACGCCGGGTCCTGGCCCAAGGCAGGTTTTGGTGCGCGTGGAAGCCGCGAGTGTTAATTTTCTTGATCTGCAAAAGCGGCGTGGTGAACTTGTGGGGCAGGCTTTCTATCGGCGCGGCGATGCGGGCGAACCTGAACTTCCGGCAACGTTGGGGAGCCAGGGAGTTGGAGTGGTGGAAGCGCTCGGTCCGGAGGTTCACAATGTTCGCGTGGGAGACCGGGTTGCGTTCGCCGGGAATTCTTATGCCACGCATGCGGTGGTTCCGGCGTCATGGCTGATTGTGGTGCCGCATGGCATTAGCGTGGAGCAGGCCGCGGCTGGTATGAACCAGGGGTTTCTGGCGTACGCGTTCACGCATTTTGCTTATCCGGTGAAACCTGGCGATTGGTGCCTGATTCAGGCCGCGGCTGGGGGCATTGGGCTGTTGCTTTGTCAGATGGTGAAGATTCGCGGCGGGAGGGTGATTGGCGTGACTTCGAGCCGGGAGAAAGCTGAATTTGCCAAAAGCGCGGGCGCGGATGAAGTTGTCATTTCCAGGGAATCCGATATTGCGAAGGAAGCACGGCGTATTACCGACGGGCGCGGCGCCGCCGTGGTTTATGACGGGGTGGGCAAGGACACATTCGAGGCTAACCTCAATAGTCTCGCTCCGGGTGGATATCTGGTGATTTACGGGCAATCCAGCGGATATGTGCCTCCCTTCGACTTGATGACTTTGCAGGAAAAAGGTTCGCTGTTTATCACGCGCACCAACGGACTGCCTTACAGGAAGGAATACCCGCGATATCTCGAACAGTTCGTCGGCTGGGTGAAGGAAGGCCAGCTTTCCATCAAAATCGATCGGACATATCCGCTGGCCGAGGCTGCGCAGGCGCATGCGGCATTTGAACAGCGCCAGATCAGCGGCCGAGTGTTGCTTCTTCCGTAGTGGCGATTATCACAAGATCCCCGCGAACCAATGTCATCTCCAGCGCAGGATGTTTCGGGCTCTCCCAGTCTGATCCGCGGGATGGGGCTGTGGTCGGCGACAGCGCTGAACATGATCGACATGATTGGGGTGGGACCGTTCATCACCATGCCGCTGGTGGTGAGTGCGATGGGCGGGCCGCAGGCGCTGTTGGGATGGATTGCGGGGGCGCTGCTGGCGGTGTGTGACGGGCTGGTATCGGCGGAATTGGGCGCGGCGCTGCCGGCCTCGGGCGGATCTTATCGTTATCTACGTGAGATGTATGGGCCGAAGAAATGGGGACGGCTGATTTCGTTTCTGTTTATCTGGCAGGTGTCTTTTTCTGCGCCGCTTTCGATTGCGACCGGTTGCATTGGGCTGGCGGGATATGCGGCGTACTACTGGCCGGAACTGGATACGGTGTATGCGCATCACGACGCGGCGGCGCATGTTCCGTGGGTAGGGACGTTGCAGGTGAGCTGGATTGTCACGCCGGGGACGGCGGTTGCGGTATTGATTTGTTTCTTTACCGTGCTGCTGCTGTACCGGAACATCACGGCTATCGGGCGGCTCTCGAAAATATTGTGGTTTGGCGTGATGGGAACGATTGGCTGGATCATCTGGGCGGGGCTGACTCATTTCAACGCGGCGCGGGCCTTTGATTTTCCACCGGGGGCGTTCACGATTTCCCACCATTTTCTGACGGGGCTCGGCGGGGCGATGCTGATCGCGACTTACGATTATTGGGGATATTACAACGTCAGTTTTCTGGGGGACGAGATTAAAGACCCGGAAAAGAATATTCCGCGGGCGCTGCTGCTTTCTATTCTGCTGGTGGCCTGTCTATATCTCGCGATGAACGTTTGCGTTCTGGCGGTGGTGCCGTGGCGGGAGATGCTCCATGCAGGACAGAACAATAGCGGGTTGTATGTTGTGTCGCTGTTCATGCAGCGAGTGTATGGGGCGTGGGCGGCGCGACTGGTGACTGGGCTGGTGATTGTGACGGCGTTTGCTTCGGTGTTTTCGCTGATGCTGGGATATTCTCGGGTTCCGTATGCGGCGGCGAAGGATGGGAATTACTTCAAGGCGTTTGCCAGGGTGCATGCGGTGCATCGGTTTCCTTATTTTTCGCTGCTGGCGTTGGGAACGGTGGCGGCGGCGTTTTGTTTTCTGCGGTTGAAGGATGCGATTGCGGCGCTGGTGGTGATCCGGCTGATTCTGCAGTTTCTGGTGCAAGCGGTGGGGGTGATTGTGCTGAGGATTACGCGTCCGGAGATGCGGCGGCCGTTTCGGATGTGGCTCTATCCGCTGCCAGCGCTGCTGGCTTGCGCTGGATTTCTTTTCATATTGTTTAACCGGGAAAATTGGCAGAAGGAGATGCGGTACGCGGCGGTGATTCTGCTGACGGGCGTGATCATTTATATGGTGCGGGCTTGGAAGGATTCGCAGTGGCCGTTTGGGGAAAGAGCAAAAGCGGAAGGATAACCACAGAGGACACAGGGGACACAGAGGAGTTCCTAGAGTTGCGGGGATTGTCCGATGGCTCGAGTGCCGGTTTGCAGTAAGATGGTCGCGCGGTGGAGAGACGACGAAACGGGGAGGAATCATGAGGAAGAAATTGGGAGTCGTGGGATGGAGTCTGCTGATGCTGACGATTGCGGCTTCGGCGCAGATGCCCTCGAAAGAAGCACACCGCACGGTCGCGCAGGTGCTCGATGCCACGGTCAGCAATATGGAACACGAATTTGTGCCGGCAGCCGACGCCATGCCAGAAGGCAAGTTTGGATTCGCTCCCACGGGTGGCGAGTTCAAGGGCGTGCGCACCTATGCGCAGCAGATCAAGCATGTGGCGGCGGTGAACTATGAACTCGGAGCTGCGCTTCTGGAGCAGAAGCCACCGGTCGACATCGGCGACGAATCAGGGCCGCCATCGATGACCAGCAAGGCGGACATTTTGAAATACCTGAAAGAGTCGTTCGAGTACGTGCATAAGGCGATCGCGACCATTGACGAGAAGAATCTGGTGGGGACGGTGAAGAGTCCGTTCGGTGAAGGCTCAGTGACGCGGCTGGGGCTGGCGACGAGCGTGTCTTCGCACGGCTTCGACCACTACGGTCAGATGGTGGTATATCTGCGAATGAACGGGATTGTGCCGCCGGCGAGCCGGTGATGTGGCGCAGCCGATCAGCGCTTGGCAAACGAAGAGCGCGCTCCACGTAACGTGATCGACGTGGAAATAAGTTCAGCGGTGAGGCGATTGCGCGCGAGGTGAGCAGCGACGATGCGGCGAGTTTTTTGTAGAGCAGCGTGGTGATCGAGAAAGATCAGCACTGAAGGGCCGGCGCCGCTGAGAGCCGCGCCCAGAATTCCATCCTTTCCTTTCAGCTCCTCCAAACAGGGCAACAACGGGCAGAGCGCGGCGCGATAGGGCTGATGAATGCGGTCTTCGAGGGCCGCGGAAAGAAGTTCGAGGCGGCCTTGCGTGAAGGCGGAGAGCAGCAGCATGGAATTCTGCACGTTGCTGACTGCGTCGGCGCGCGAATATTGCGCGGGGA
>JBEKRY010000088.1:0-16637 GCA_049517555.1 Candidatus Sulfotelmatobacter sp.
CTGCGTGACCAGATAAAGCACCCCAAGATTGTTCAGCGCTTCCGGATAAACGGGACGAGCCTGCAAAGCGCGCTGCAGATGTTCTTCAGCCTGGGCTGTGTCGTCGGTCTGCGCGAATACCATGCCCAGACTGTAGTTCGCTTCTGGATCCTGGGGCGCGACGTCCAGCGCGCGCTGCAACACCTCACTCGCCTCATCCCAACGCTTTTGCGAACGGTAAGCATTGCCCAGATTGTCGAGCGAGAGGAGATGATGCGGATTCAGCCGCAGAGCCTCCAGAAAGCACGGGACCGAATCACCCACGCGACCCTCGCGCGTGGCGATGACGCCAAGATTATTCCAGGCATCGGGCAGAGTATCGGGATAATTGGCCGGCAGTTTCACAACGCGTTCGAAAGTCTCGCGCGCGGCGGCGTTCTTATTTTGATTCAGGTAGACACTTCCGATGCCGTACAAGGCCTCGGCGCTTGACGGGTCGTCACGCAGGGCCTGCTGGAATGAGGTTTCGGCCTGGCCGAGATATCCCCGCTGAAAAAAAAGAGCGCCGTAAGAGAGGTAGTTGCGCCCGAATTCGAGCGCGTGGGTCACACTCGGAAAAGGCAGAGCCCGAGCCAGTCGCTCGGAATCGTTTCGTGGAATGTTCTGGAAGTCGTGCTCTACATGCTCAGGAATGATCGCACCTTGGTAAATCTTGACGATGTCGCCCTCTCCGTCAATCAGGAAAGATGTCGGAAGGCTTAGATCTCGATGCCGGTCGAATAACTGGCGATAGAGAATGTTGTAGATCGCTGCAACATCCTCTGAGCCAAACAAGATCGGGAATGTAAATTGCCGCGCGAAATTGCGGACGTCGTTATTCGCGGGGTCGCCGCTTGGATCATTCACGTTCACCGTGATCAACTGCAGGCCCTTCGCCGCTAAAGCGGCATGAAGCTTCTGCAATACTTTCAACGCGTCGAGCGAGTCTGGTGCTTTCGTCGTCCAGAAAGCTAGAAGCGCAGGGCGCCCTCGCAGAGCGGAGAGCTCGTGAATCCGTCCTGAAAGATCTGGAAGAGAGAACTTTGGCGCGGCAATCGGGGCCAAGAGCCAGGTTTCACCGCTCTCGGGGAGTGCTTCGATTGCTACCGGAGCTGGAACTGCTGCGACTCCAGGATGGGCGGAGCTTTTTGCGACCGGCGTCCGGAACGGCTCCATGCGCGGCGAATCAGCACCTTCCTCGACCCAAACCCTATGATTGATGGGAAGGTTCTGGAATTCCTGCACCACGCCGCTGGGCCAGCGAATCGATGCGCGCATCATGCTCTTAGCATCTCCCAGGCTCGCGCCCCCCAGGCTCGCGCCCCCCAGTCCGAAGAAAACGTCTTTGCCGTGCTGTGAGAGGAAACCTGACCCGGCCTGAAGCATGCGAGTCTGCCGGCCGGCGGGGGTTTCAATCGTGACGGAAGCGCCGATGGCGTCGCGATTGCTCTTCACGCCTCGCAGGCGGAACGAGATGGACGGCGGCAACTTTTCCATCACGTTCTGCAGTATCCGCAACTGCGGAGCGTTGCGGTTTTTCAGGAATATTTCGAGTCTTCCATCGTGATCGAAATCGGCAAGGGCAAATGCTCGGCCATCCTCAACAAAGTCCAGGCCGATCACAGCGGAAACGTCGGAAAAAGTCCCGTCTCGATTGTTGGCATAGAAAACATTTCGTTCGTAGCCGCTCCAGGTGCCGTCGGAGCGGATCAACTCGTTGATCGCGCTCCATCCCTGTTCGTAGGCGTGAGACGCGCGGGCTTCGTTGGGGGACGAGGCCACTACCTGCCGCCAGAAAAAACTGTTGAGATCTTTGCTGGGACGATCTTCATACGACCGTCCCTCGCGCGGTAGGTCTTCGCGAGGAATATCCGAACGCCAAGGCCCGGAGATCATGCCGTTGGCGATATAAACGTCAGAGAAACCGTCGTGGTCGAAATCGAACGCGTCGCTCGACCACGACCAGCGGCCCATTCCAGAGCCCGAAGCTTTCGTCGCGTCGTCGAAAGTGGTCCCGCGATTGTGGAGCAGCGAGTTCCCCATCGCATGCTTTCGATAAAGCGCCCGAACTTCGCTTGACGACTCCTTCTTGAAGATCTCCTGCGTCGAAACGCGCTCGCCGGCCGCGGTCCACATATTGGCGACGTAGAGATCCTGCCCGCCGTCGTTGTTGTAGTCGAGCCAGGAGACGCTCATTCCCGCGCCGATGTCTTCGGCCGCAGCCTGAGGAGCAATGTCAGTAAAGGTTCCGTCGCCATTATTGCGGTAAAGATTCTTGCGGCCGAAATCGTTGACCACATAAAGATCGGGCCAGCCGTCGCGGTTGGAGTCGCCCCACCCGCAGCAGAAGCTGTAGCGCGTGTTGTTCTGGTTCATGCCCGCCGCGGCGGTCACATCGCGGAACGTGCCGTCACCTTGGTTGCGCATCAGGAAATTCGGCGGGCCGTTCTCAGCGTCATGGTACGGCGAAGGATACTTGTATTGCCCCGTGCCCTGGTAGTACGCGTAAAGACAGAAGTAAACGTCAAGCAATCCGTCGCGGTCGTAGTCGGCGGCGGCCGCGCCGGTGAAGGTTCCCTGGGGCGGGTTTGCGAACTGGAATGCGTCGTTCTTCTGGCGAAACTTGCCGCCACCTTCGTTTAGAAATAGCAGGGGGCCGTTAGCGCGCACCACGATCACGTCCTGGCGGCCACGGTTGCTGAAGTCGGCGAACAGTGCGCAGGCCGTGTTTTCCAGAATGCCCAGGCCAGAAGATTCTGTGACGTCCTCGAACGTCCCATCGCCGCGGTTGCGATAGAGACGATTGGGCAGGCCCGCAGGCTGGCAAACGTATAAATCGTCGAAACCGTCGTTGTCGATGTCGGCGACCGAAACGCCGTTGTGTCCGTAGATATCGATGCCGGACGCGCCGTCGAGCACCGTGCGCCAGTAGTCTGTGCCACGCAGCAGTTGGGCTGCGTAAGAGGAATTGCTGCCGAGGGCCGCCGACGTGATGTCCACATAAACTGGCGAACTGGATCGAGCCTGGGTTTCGTCGAGTACCCGCCAACTGCGAACGCGAAACTCGCCGCCAGCGGACGGCACCCATACCAGATCCCAGTTCCCGACGCGCTGTTCGTGATAGAAATTCGCGCCGGTGCCGACAATTTCATAGCAAATCTGAGTGTGCAATTGTTCAGGAAGTTGCGAAGAACTATCCGCGCCCGTCGCGGCAATCCCAGTGACTTGAAATTCCGCAGTGATAATTTTCGAAAAAACGCTCAGCGCGGACTGCCGCTCCCGAAGAAAGTCATCCCGGCCGAGCGCGGGCTGTCCAGCGAATTTGTTGTGACGAATTTGCAGCGTGGAGTCGGAGCGCACGACTTGGGACTCCGCCGGGTGCAACGCTGGCCCTGAGAAATCGGCTGCGAGAGCGTTCGCAAGAGCTTTCGTTTCCCGCGGAGAGCGCAACAGGCCGGCACTCCACTCGGCGAGAATCGCGGCAATCTGATCGGCATATTTTTCGGCGATGAACTCGTCGGCACCGGCTTGCACTTTCAGCAGCGTGGCGTCGAGAGGCCGCTCAGTTCGATAGTGGGGGCGCAGATGGTATTCGGCGCCGGAAGCCGGTTCGCTGCGAGATCCGAATGGTCTGGAATCGGGAAACGCCAGGACCCGCAAACCGGCTGGAATTAGAGTCGCGCCAGCCCCCTGACAGAAGCGGAGAAGAAACTCACGCCGGCGCAGGTCGATGGATTCAAGATTAATGGATTCACGATCGGTGACTCGATATGGCTTCCCTTCCCCAGTCAGAATGATTTTCCTCGGAGAATCACGTGTGGAACCGAAGCTACCATTCGTGCATGGGCCGGTCAAGCGCCGGTTGCGGGCTCATTTCATTCGAAAATCCTGTAAAGAATTGTCAGTGCTGAAACGGGCCGCGGAAGCAACCGACGCTCGCGATTGCGAATCGAACTCCTATTTCGTCGACTATAATTTCGTGCAATTCGGAGCCGACAAAGGAGATCTCTTTTGACCGCTGACACGAGTGAACCGCCGCACATCGATCGTAGCCATCAACTCCCGGCGCACGGTTCGGAATCTGGGTCGCACAAAGTATGGTGGATCGTCGCTGGGATTGTGCTGTTGCTCGGAATTGTGGTTATCGTCGCTCTGCTCTGGTCTCGCCACGAGGAATCCAAGAAGGCGAAGCCGGCCCCGCCCAAAATTACCATTACCACCGCGACCGCGCAGAAGGGGAACATCGGCGTTTACCTTGACGAAATTGGCACGGTCACACCGGTTTATACCGCTTCGATTACCAGCCAGGTGAATGGTGTGGTGATTGCCGTGCACTTTAAAGAGGGCCAACTGGTAAAGAAGGGCGATCCGCTGATTGACATCGATCCGCGCACCTACCAAGCAACATTGTTACAAGCGCAGGGCGCGCTCGAGCGCGACCAGAACGTACTCGCTCAGGCGCAGATGGACCTGGAACGCTACCGCACTGCGTGGGCGCGCAACGCGATTGCGAAGCAAATTCTAGACGACCAGGAAAAGCTGGTTCTACAGGAAGAAGGCACGGTCAAGAACGATCAGGGCACCGTCGAGTATGACCAGATTCAGCTGGAATATTGCCATATCACCGCGCCCATCGCCGGCCGTGTGGGATTGCGGTTGGTGGATCCGGGCAATGTGGTGCAGTCTTCGGGAGGCACGACCCTCGTGGTGATCACGCAGTTAGATCCCATTACCGTAGTCTTCACCGTGCCGGAAGACAGTCTGGGCCCGGTTGCGGCCCGCTTGCGCAAGAATGCCAAGCTCTCCGTCGATGCTTTTGACCGCACCGCGCAGAAGAAAATTGTCAGCGGAAGGCTGTTGACGCTCGACAATCAGATCGACACCACCACCGGCACAGTCAAAGCCCGATCCATTTTCGATAACAAGAGTGATGCGCTCTTCCCCAACCAGTTCGTGAACGCGCGGCTGCTGGTAAATACATTGCAGGGAGTGACGCTGGTTCCTGCCTCCACCATTCAACAAAACGGCCAGGCATCCTTCGTATACGTGATTCAAAACAATATCGCGCACATGCGCAGCGTGAAGCCGGGAGTCACCGACGCGGGGCTGACGCAGGTTGACGATATTAATCCGGGCGACGTTGTGGCCAACAGCAGTTTCGATAAGTTGCAGGACAACACCGCCGTCGCCATTTCGAATCAGCCTCCGAACGGCGCTCCGAACCAAACTCCGAAGCAAACTCCGAAGCAGGCTTCGAACAGTACTCCCCGCAAAGATGGGAGCAAGCCTGCGCCCTCCGCGTCCGGGAGCAGCGCCCCGTGAGTCCATCTCGCCCGTTTATTTTGCGGCCGGTCGCGACTTCTCTGCTGATGGCTGCAATCCTGCTTGTCGGTATCGTTGGCTATACCCAGCTGCCAGTCTCCGCCTTGCCGGAAGTCGACTACCCCACCATTCAGGTGGTCACGTTTTATCCCGGAGCCAGCCCGACCGTGATGGCCACGACGGTAACGGCGCCCCTGGAGCGCAACTTCGGCCAACTGCAGGGCCTGAGCCAGATGACCTCCACCAGCTCCGGTGGCACTTCCGTGATTGTGCTGCAGTTCAGCCTGACTTTGAATATTGATGTAGCCGAGGAAGAAGTGCAGTCGGCCATCAACGCCTCGCAGAGTTTGCTGCCTTCGATTCTGCCCGCCCCTCCGACCTACAGTAAAACGAATCCCGCCGATGCCCCCGTGCTCACCCTGGCCATTACCTCCAGTTCCGTGCCGCTTTCTCAGGTCGAGGATCTTGTGGATACGCGCCTCGCGCCGAAGATTTCGCAGCTCAACGGAGTCGGTCTAGTCACTATCAGCGGCGGCCAAAAACCCGCGGTTCGCATTCAAGCCAACCCTGTGGCCCTGTCCTCGTATGGCATCAACATGGAAGACCTGCGAAGCGCGCTGACTCAGGCGAGCGTGAATGCCGCCAAGGGCAACTTCGATGGGCCGCGACAGGATTACCAGATCGACGCCAACGATCAGCTGATCACCAGCGACGACTACCGGAATGTTGTCGTTGCCTACCGTAATGGCGCGCCGGTCATGCTCACGGACGTGGCGCAGGTCGTGAATGGCATCGAGAACAATAATCAAGCCGCATGGATGAATCAGACTCCCGCCGTCATCCTGAATGTGCAGCGCCAGCCCGGCGCCAACACCATCAGCGTGGTCAAGAGCATCAAGGAATTGTTGCCGCAGCTTGAAGCGAATCTCCCCACGGGCATTCAGGTCACTACGCTTACCGATCTCACCACCGCGATCAAGGCCTCGGTTTCCGACGTTGAGTTCGAATTGCTGTTGACCATCGGGCTGGTCGTCTTGGTTATTTTCCTGTTCTTGCGGAGTCTCTACGCCACGATCATCCCGGCCGTGGCTGTGCCGCTGTCGCTGGTCGGCACTCTCGCGGCGATGTACCTCCTGGGCTACAGCCTGGATAACTTATCGCTGATGGCGCTCACCATCTCCACCGGCTTTGTGGTGGACGACGCCATTGTGATGATCGAAAACATCGCCCGCTACATCGAGGAGGGCGAAGAGCCCATGGAAGCGGCGCTCAAAGGCGCAGAGCAGATTGGCTTCACCATTCTCTCGCTGACCGTGTCGCTGATCGCTGTGTTGATTCCGCTGCTATTCATGGGCGACGTGGTGGGTCGCCTATTCCGCGAATTTGCCGTGACGCTCGCGGTCACCATCATACTTTCGGCAGTGGTTTCGCTTACGCTCACGCCTATGATGAGCGCGCGCCTGCTGCGGCACCAACCGAAAGAGCAACAGGGACGCGTGTATCGGGTGACCGAACGCGCCTTCGAGGGGATGATCGCCTTCTATGGGCGAACGCTCAAGGTCGTTCTCCAGTACCAGACGATTACGCTCTTCGTCGCGCTGGCTACGCTGATGCTCACGATTTTTCTTTACATCATCATTCCCAAGGGATTTTTCCCGGTGCAGGACACCGGCGTGATCCAGGGCATATCGCAGGCGCCGCAGACGATTGGCTCCAAGGCAATGGCCGAGAAGCAGCAGGAATTGGCGAAAGTAATTCTCAATGATCCCGCCGTCGAAAGCCTTTCGTCGTTCATCGGCGCGGATGGAACGAACACGACGACGAACAGCGGCAGAATATCGATCAACTTGAAGCCGCTCGACCAGCGCAAGATGAACGCCTCCGCGGTGATCCGCCGGCTGACTTCAAAACTGGATCAGGTTCAGGGCATCCAACTCTTCATGCAGCCGGTGCAGAACATTACGGTTGACGACCGCGTCAGCCGCACGCAATACCAGTACACGCTGGAAGATCCCGACGCGAATGAACTCGACGACTGGACCAACCGCTTCGTCGCCCGGCTGAAGCAGTTGCCGGAACTGGAAGATGTCGCTACCGACCAGCAAACGGGAGGGCTGGCCGTATCTTTGGTCATCGACCGGGTCACAGCCTCGCGATTTGGCATTGCGCCTACGACCATCGACAACACACTGTATGACGCTTTCGGCCAGCGGCAGATTAATACGATGTACACGCAAGTGAATCAGTACCATGTTGTACTCGAGAGCGAACCACATTTTCAGCTCGACCCCGATAAGCTGAGCCATCTTTACATTCAGTCGAATGCTTCCGCCGGCGCGACCGGTACCGGGGCCTCGACCTCGTTCGCGTCTTCGGGATCGTCCTCAGCGGGCTCCAATGCATTGACCGGTTCAGCGCTGTACACGCCGTCGGCGAATACGCTGCTTCCGCCCGCGAATGCGCTATCGCCGACCAGTCCTTCGACCACCGGCACCGGAGCCGGCTCCGCGGGCGCTACCAGTTCTGTCATGAGTAGCGCGGTGCCGCTGAGCGCCTTCTCGCACTTTGAAAAGACGACTGAGGCGCTTTCGATTAACCACCAGGGACAATTTCCTGCGATCACCGTCTCGTTCAATCTCGCGCCGAATGCCGCGCTGGGCGAGGCCATCACGGCCGTCGACAAAGTGCAGAAAGAAATGAAAATGCCTGCCAGCCTGCAGGCTGGGTTTCAGGGCACGGCGGCATCGTTCACGAATTCGCTCTCCAACGAGCCCTTGCTCATTCTTGCCGCGCTGGTCACGGTCTACATCGTGCTCGGCGTTTTGTACGAGAGCTTCGTCCATCCCATTACGATTTTGTCCACGCTTCCGTCAGCGGGCGTGGGAGCTTTCCTGGCGCTGATTCTTTTTCGCCAGGATTTGAGCGTGGTCGCGATCATCGGCATTGTTCTGCTGATCGGCATCGTGAAGAAGAACGGCATCATGATGGTCGACTTCGCACTGGAGGGCGAGCGGCAGCACGGAAAGAACGCGACCGATGCAATCTACGAAGCCTGCCTGCTCCGCTTCCGTCCCATCATGATGACGACTATGGCCGCGCTGCTGGGCGGGTTGCCGCTGGCGCTGGGAACCGGGTTCGGTTCTGAATTGCGCCGGCCGCTGGGCATCGCCATGGTGGGCGGACTGCTATTGAGCCAGGCGCTCACGCTCTACACCACGCCCGTCATCTACATTTTTTTTGACAATCTGGGACAGCGCTTTGGAAGGAAATCGAAATCCGATGATTCGGAGTCAGGAAGTTCGAAGCCCGGGGAAGGCGGAGACGCGGAACAGGCGGGGCCGGCATGAATATCTCCGCTCCCTTCATTCACCGACCCGTCGCCACGACGCTGTTGACAGTTGCGGTCGCCCTTGCGGGGGCAATTGCGTTTGAGGTATTGCCGGTTGCGCCCCTGCCAGAGGTCGACTTTCCGACGATTTCCGTCAGTGGAAGCTTGCCGGGGGGCAGCGCCGAAATTATGGCGTCGTCCGTCGCCACGCCCCTGGAGCGGCAATTCGGTCACATCGCTGGGGTGACCGAGATGACCTCCTCGAGCACGCTGGGCAGCACATCGATCACCATTCAATTCGACCTCAGCCGCAACATTGATGGAGCGGCCCGCGACGTCGAAGCCGCGATCAATGCAGCGCGTACTTATCTGCCTGCCAACCTGCCGGGTAATCCCACGTATCGCAAGGTCAATCCCGCCGATTCCCCGATTCTCATCCTCGGCCTCACGTCCGACAAGTACGGCCCCGACAAACTGTATGACGAAGCCTCTACTGTTATGGCCCAGAAGCTGTCGCAGATCGAGGGAGTTGGGCAAGTCACGGTCGGCGGTGGCGCATTGCCGTCGGTCCGTGTGGACGCAAACCCCACGCAACTCGCCAGCTACGGGCTTACTCTTTCGAATCTTCAGTCCGCGCTGAGCCTGCAGAACTCTGACCTGGCCAAAGGCCAGATCACGGATGGCGACCAAACCGCCGACATTCTCGCCAACGACCAGATCTCGCATGCCGCGGACTACAAACCGCTGATTGTCGGTTATAGCAACGGAGCGGCGGTCCATCTCTCCGATGTGGCGCAGGTGACGGATTCGGTGCAGAACATACGTGCTGCCGGCTATTTGAATGGCAAGCGAGCCGTTACGGTCATCATCTTTCGCCAGCCCGGCGCCAACATCATCGACACGGTCGACCGGGTCCGCGCCCAACTTCCGTATATTCAGGCTTCGATTCCGTTCGGCATCGAGACCACCATCGTGCTCGATCGCACCATCACCATCCGGGCCTCGGTGGATGACGTGGAGAGGACGCTGATCATTTCCATCGGCCTGGTCATCGTGGTGGTATTTGTCTTCCTGCGCAATGGCCGCGCCACGCTCATTCCCGCCGTGGCCGTTCCGGTCTCGCTGATCGGCACCTTTGCCGTGATGTACATGCTCGGCTACACCCTGGACAACCTTTCGCTGATGGCCATGACCATCGCCACCGGATTCGTAGTCGACGATGCCATCGTGGTGATGGAAAACATCTCGCGCCATCTGGAAGACGGCGTGGAGCCGTTTGCCGCGGCGCTGAAGGGAGCGGAGGAAATCGGTTTCACCGTCTTCACCATCAGCGTGTCGCTCATCGCAGTTTTTATCCCTCTTCTGATGATGGGCGGAATTGTAGGCCGGCTCTTCCGCGAATTCGCGGTCACTCTCTCGACCGCCGTCTTCGTATCGATGATCATCTCGCTGACCACCACGCCCATGATGTGCGCCTATCTTTTGAAGAACGAGCGCAACGAAAAACATGGCCGCATGTACATGGCCAGCGAAAAGTTCTTTGACGGCATGCTGTCGCTGTATCGCAGCACGCTGCATTGGGCGCTCGATCATCCTGTCCTTATTCTGATTGTCCTTGCCATTACCATCGCACTCAATGTCGTGCTGATCATCCAGATCCCTAAGGGATTTTTCCCGGTGCAGGACACAGGAGTCATCCAGGGCAGCGTTCGAGGGCCGCAGGATTCATCTTTTCCGGCGATGGACGATTCCATTCGACAGATCGGCGCGGTAATCAAGAAAGACCCTGCCGTCGCGAATGTCCTTGCGATTGCCGGCGGCAGCGGGGCCACGAATACCGGCTCCGTCTACATTGCTCTTAAGCCGCTGGCAGAACGCAAAGTGACCGCCACGCAGATCATTGGCCGCCTCCGCCCTCAATTGAACCGTCTGCCGGTAGCTTCGGCGTTCCTGCAAGCCGCTCAAGATCTGCGCATCGGCGGCCGGTCCAGCAACGCCATGTATCAGTACACGCTGCAATCGGACAACGTGCAGGACCTCACGAAATGGGCGCCGATCATTCTGGATCAAATGCAGCACCTGCCCGGTCTGCAGGACGTGAGTTCAGACCAGCAGAATGGTGGATTGGATGAGCTTCTGAACTACGATCGAGTCGCCGCAGCGAAGCTTGGCCTCACCGCCCAGTCGTTGGACTCGACGCTTTACAGCGCGTTCGGCCAATCGGAAGTGTCCATCATTTACACCCAGTTGAATCAGTATTACGTGGTGCTGGAGGTTGCTCCGCAGTATTGGCAGAGCCCGGAGGGATTGAAAGACATTTATCTGCATACCTCCGGCAATGGAAACATTCCGCTGACCAATGTGGCCAACGGCCACGCCAACACCACACCTCTGGCCATCAACCACACAGGATTATTTCCTTCGGTTACGGTTTCGTTTAATCTGGCGGCGAACGTTTCATTGAGCGATGCCACACTGGCCATCAGCCAAATGCAACGGCGGCTGGGTACGCCCGCCACGCTGCAAGGCTTTTATGCCGGCACGCTGCAGGCCTACCAGCAGTCGCTGGGCACCGAGCCATGGCTGATCGTGACCGCGCTGGGGGCGGTCTACATCATTCTCGGTATCTTGTACGAAAGCCTGGTCCATCCCTTGACGATCATCTCGAGTCTGCCGTCGGCGAGCGTAGGCGCGATGCTTGCCTTGATGATGTTTAAACAGGATCTGAACATCATCTCGATTATTGGCATTGTGCTGCTGATCGGAATCGTCAAGAAGAATGCCATCATGATGATCGATTTCGCTCTTCAAGCGGAACGCGTGGAAGGCAAGAAGCCGTTCGATTCGATTTTTGAAGCGTGCATATTGCGCTTCCGCCCCATTCTGATGACGACGATGGCCGCGTTATTGGGCGCTTTGCCGCTGGCTCTGGGGACAGGCACGGGCTCCGAACTACGCCGGCCGCTTGGCATCACAATTGTGGGAGGACTCATCTTAAGTCAGTTGCTTACCCTGTACACCACTCCGGTCGTCTATCTGGAATTCGACCGGCTGCGGTTGTGGATACAGGGAGAACACGGCGATAGCCTTTCGCCCGCTCCGGAGGCAGGCTAGCGTGGCGAACTGCAATGGGCTCAGATGAGCGACTGGCGAGACAGAAATGGGTGGATAGCTATGTTCAACGAATTGGTTCGGGCAGAAACGTTATGAATATCTTCAGGCAAACACCCGCGCACGTTACGATTCCGCTGTGTGCGGCTACTCTGCTGCTGATTTCATCGGCCTGCGTAGTCGGACCGAAATATCGCCCACCCGCTCCACCACCACCGGCCGCGGTCTACAAGGAATCACCGACTCAGTTTCCAGATGCTCAAACCTGGACCGTAGCGCAGCCCGCGGACGCCAAACTGCGGGGTAAGTGGTGGGAGATCTTCAACGACGCCGAACTGAATGACCTCGAAGACCAGCTCGACATCAACAACCAGAACATCAAACAATACTTCGAGAACTTCATGGCCGCCCGCGCCGTGGTGCGCGAAGCTCGTGCGCAATACTTTCCCACGTTATCGGTCGCACCTTCCGTAACGCATTCCCGTGCCTCAGCAAATTTGGGCGCGAGCACTGGCAGCACGGGAACTACGACGGGCGCGGGGGCGACAACGCCTTCGCAACTGCAGAGCACGCTCTATACGCTCCCACTCGAAGCCTCCTGGGAGCCCGACCTTTGGGGCAAGGTCCGCAACACGGTGCGCTCAGCGCAGTACGCTGCCCAGGTCAGCGCGGCCGATCTCGAAAACGAGCGGCTCACCGAGCAAGCCAGTCTGGCGGAATATTTCTTCGAGATTCGCGGCCAGGACGAGTTGCAAAAAATCTATGACGATACCGTTGTGGCCGACCAGAAGGCCTATGACCTGACGCGGGCGCTCTATGAAGCCGGCATCGATGACCAGATATCCGTGGTCGAAGCCGAAACCACGCTGCAGAGCGCGCAGGCGGGCGCCACCAACGTCGGAATCGCGCGGGCGCAATATGAGCACGCAATCGCCGTGCTGATCGGCAAGGCTGCCACCAATTTCTCCATTCCCGTGCGGCCGATGACTGCTGCTCCGCCTCCGATTCCGGTGGGCGTGCCCTCGGAACTGCTGGAGCGCCGGCCCGACGTTGCTGCCGCCGAGCGCACCATGGCCCAAGCGAACGCGCAAATCGGCATTGCCTACGCGGCTTATTATCCGAACCTCACGTTGACTGGCCAGTTTGGCTTTGAGAGTTCGGTCTTCAGTCAGTGGCTCTCCTGGCCCAGCCGTTTCTGGTCCATCGGAGCGTCGCTTCCGGAGACCATTTTCGATGCCGGCCTGCGGCGTGCGACCGTGCAACAAAACGTTGCCGTCTACAATGCGGATCTCGCAGGCTACCGCCAGACGGTACTTTCCGCTTTTCAGCAGGTGGAAGACGCGCTGGCCGAAGTTCGCATTCTCTCCAAAGAGATTCAGCAGGAACAGCAGGCAGTCAATTCGGCCGGGACCTACCTCAAGCTCGAACAGGCGCGCTACGAAACCGGCGTCGATCCCTACGTCGACGTGCTGATCGCCCAGACTACAGTGCTGGCCGACCAGCAGACGCTGAATGCTCTTCAGATCCAACAGATGACTTCCGCAGTGGCGCTGGTGGAGGCACTCGGCGGTGGGTGGGATCGTTCGCAACTGCCGGACACCCGGCAGGTTACACAGAAGCCGGCTAGTTCGGAGACGGCCATCGAGCAGTAGACGAGCAAGAGCAATAGACGATCACCGCTGCCACAGCGTCTACTCGGTCTCCTCTCACGGATTTAAAGCAGGCGGAGCAGCAGATATCTTTCCCGCGACGCTCTCGTCAGCCTGGTCGTGCAACTCGCGCACTTTACGAAATTCCTTCTCCGCATCGGCCGTTTTTCCCAAGGTGAAATACAGGCGTCCTAACTGGTAATGGGCATCGGGCAGCGCAGGATCGACTGCCACGGCCTGTAGCAGAGCCGTCTGGGCGTTCTTGTAGTCCTTCTGCTGCATGTAGATTGCGGCCAGATCGAGATACACGATGCGCAGGTCTTTCTCGACGCCGTCCGCACGCTTCAGCCATAAGAGCGCTGCCTCCGCGTGATTGCTCTTCCATTCGATGTCTCCGATGTATGCCATTGCCTGGGCGTGGTTGGGGTCGAGAGCTAACTCACGTTCGAACTCTTGTCTGGCTGCGTCATATTGTTGCGACTTCCAATACAGATAGCCCAGTCCGAAATGGAGATTGGGCTGGTTGGGAGCGATCTTGACCGCGGCCTCGAACTCGGCGATGGCTTCCGAAGTTTTCCCCAGGCCGTCGAGCGCTTCGCCGGTCAGGACATGGGCTTGAGCCGAGTCGGGATTCTGCTCCTGGATTTGGCGGAACTCCTCCAGCGCGCAGGGATAGTTTTTCGCCGACAGACAACTCTGGGCTAGCATACGATGCAATTCCATATTGCCGGGATCGCTCTTGGCCGCTGGCTCGAGATATTTTACGGCGTCGGCAAAGTGTTGCCAGCCGTAGTAGCTCAAGCCCAGGAGGATGCTCGCCTGGCTGTTGGAAGGGTCAGCTGCCAGAGCGACCTGGAGCGCGGCTGCAGCGGCCTCGAAGTGGCCCTGCTTGAACTCAGCTAGACCGAGGTTGAGTTGTACGCCGGGAAGCTTGGGATTGAGTGCGAGCGCCTTACGGTAGGCGGATGCCGCTTCGGGGTACTTCTGCTGCCTGGAGAGAACTACCCCCAAGCTCGCGAACGCGGCGGCATCGCTTGGATTGTGCGCGGTCACGGCTTGCCAGGCTTGGGCAGCCTCCGGCAGCTTGCCCTGTTGCTCGAGGGCGATGGCGTCCGCAGGCGTCGACGTATGAGCGCTCGGCGTCTCGGCGGTCGACGTCTGGGCGGTCGACGTCTGGGCAGTCGAGAGGACTGTCCATAACAGCGTCAGGAGAACGAATTCTGCCGTCCGATTCTTCATACCAAGATCAGCGCTAACAATCTTACCGTTTTGTGGGTTCGAGAGGAGCCAGTAGGAAGGAGGTTATAGATTTTCCGGCGCGAGCCGTTCACTGCCGGATCCAGAACGTGCCTGGCGGAGACGTCGAAGTCCTCAAGAACTCA
This sequence comes from Candidatus Sulfotelmatobacter sp., assembly GCA_049517555.1. Taxonomy (GTDB): domain Bacteria; phylum Acidobacteriota; class Terriglobia; order Terriglobales; family Acidobacteriaceae; genus Sulfotelmatobacter. The sequence goes on from JBEKRY010000088.1 coordinate 14,811, forward strand.
CGCCCCGCTCGTCTCTTACTGAGGGCGAGCGGGGCGTGAGGTTAGAGTCTAGAGGAAGCGAACTTAGTACATTAGCTTCAGACCGAATTGGAACTGCCGGCCGTCAAACGCAGACGTGACTTGGCCAAAGTTGCCGCCGTTCACGTTGAGTCCGATGCCGCCGTTATTGTCGTCGCCGTGGAACTGGGTGTGATTCCAGGCGTTGAAAGCATCGGCACGGAACTCCATTTTGAACCTCTCCGTGAAGGAGAAGAGCTTTTTCAGCGACAGGTCGAAGTTGTTGCGACCAGGGCCGCGGATATCGTCGAATGGAGCGTTGCCGTAGCAGTCCGCGCCTGAACCGCCCGGTGTGCAAGCCGGTGCGGCAAAGGGCGCCGGATTGAACCAGGTTACGGTCTGACCAGCCTTAGTTTTCGGATACGAGATCGCGCCAGTTACATTCGGCCGGTCTCCCGTGTTGGTGATGATGCTAGAGGCCGAATTGCCACTGACGCCAAGGTTGAGAGGCGCTCCCGATTCTTCGGTGATAATCGCGGACATTTGCCATCCACCCAGGGTTGACTTCAGTAAGCGATTGGAGCTGTCCCGTAAAAACGGCATGTCCCACACGAAGTTGGTGAAAAAGACATTCCGTCGGTCGAACAGAGACGGGCCGTAATCGTACTTCCATCCCTCGTAAGGATTGGTAGCGTTGTTGAGGTCGCCGCCGCTGCCAACGGAGGTCGTCGAGTCCTCAGCCTTAGCGAGGGTGTAGGCGACTTGCAGGTGAAGCTGGCGAAATAGGGTCCCATTCAGAGAAGTCTGCAGCGAATTGTAGAGCGCGTTCCCCTCGTTGTACGCCAAGCGGATGCCGCCGAAGCCGGCATAGTTGACTACTTCATTTAGGTTAGGTCCACCCGCCAGTCCGTTGGCGGTTTTTGCCGTACTGTTGACCAAATTTCCCAAATCAGCCAGCGGCGGCAGGTTAATCGCCTGGTAGTAATTCTCGTGACTTCCATGGCTTCCTACATACGAGACGTTCAATACTGCGTGGGCACCCACAGCCTGCTGAACTCCCATGCTGTATTGGTAACTCGTGGGAGAAGGATAGTGAGTCGCTATTCCGGTGACCCCGAGAGGAAGTACCGGCAAAGCCGCAGCAGTGATGACACTGCCGCTGGCGAGGTTCTGTCCAGGATTGTCGAGCGAGACACCGTTGAGCGTGGGGTTCGGATCGCCCGGCGGGTTTACAGCGCCGTTATACATATCGTTGCCCTGGATGCGCTCATACATGATGCCCCAGCCGCCACGGATGACGGTCTTGCCTTGGCCAGTAAGGTCATAGGCAAAGCCCAAGCGTGGGCCCCAGTTGTTCCACGAGTCGTTCACGAGACCCTTGGGAATCCCATTCTTGCCGCCGATCCCGATGCCATTGAGATAGAACTGATACCCGCCCAACTGCGGATTGGTGCTGGTAAACAGACCCGGACTTGGGGTGTTTGCCTGGCCAGGTGTCGTCACGCCGCAGTAGCCCACAGTTGAGGGAGAGTTTCCACTGCAAACATTCTTGTTCGAGTCGAACGTCGCAGCATCAGCCGGATTGTACAGATTCGGGTAGAAGTTTGAAGATTGCTGGTTCGCTTCGTAGGTGTGGGGAATGCCATCCCAGCGCAGTCCAAGGTTCAAAGTGAGGCGGCTATTTACGCGCCTGTTAGCCTGGAAATAGAGCGCCGGCGAGATGTTAGTCCATTGACCGCTGATCTTGTTGCCGTCCTCTGAGTACGCCTGAGCATAGCCCAAAAGGTAGTCGGCAAAGTCGTATCCGCAGGAGAGTGTGTTCGACGAAAC
>JBEKRY010000089.1:0-18234 GCA_049517555.1 Candidatus Sulfotelmatobacter sp.
CTCCCCGCAGCATGCGTTCCAGATCGCCCACGGTTCGCACCGCACTGAACCGCGTCTCGCTCAAGTCGACCTGATAGCGGTCCTCCAACGTGGAGAACAATTCCACACGATCCAGCGAACTCAAGCCAAGATCGGAGTCGAGGCTCGCATCCTCGCGTAACGCCCCCACAGCGCGGCCGGTGACGCGCGCGATCAAATCCGCCAGCGGACGGTTTGAACTCTTCTCGACACTCGCCTTCCCACTCGAGTCCGCGCTTTTTCCCGCGCGCTCCCCGAGAATCTGCGCCTGCGCCACTTCCCGTATCACGTTGCGGCGCGCCTTCTGCGTACTGGTCCGCGGAAAATCTTCCTGTGGCCACTCGACCCACATGCGCATGCGCTGATACTCCGCCAACGACCTGTTCGCCCGCTGAACTGCTTCTTCGAGCCGAGCGTCCTTCCCCTGCGGATCTTCCAGATTCTCCGCGCCGCACAAAATCACAACCGCGCACGGCTCTGCATTCCCGCCGCGCTCAATCCCCACCACAACACAATCCTTCACTTCAGGTTGCTGGCGCAGCGCCGCTTCCAAGTCCTCGGGATACACATTCGTCCCGCCCGGCGTCACGACCACTTCCTTCTTGCGCCCTTTGAAATAAAGGTTGCCGGCCGCATCGAGCGTGCCAATGTCCCCGGTGTGATACCAGCCTTGGTCGTCGGAGATGCGGGAATCGAAAGCGCGAGGATCGGAGGCGCGCACACCCGGATCGCGTTCATCGAAAACTTTATCCGCTCTAGACTTCTTCTTCTGATCCCCGTCCCAGTAGCCGGAAGATACGCCTCCGCCGCGCACCAGAATCTCGCCATCCTCCGCCAGTTTCACTTCGCGCCCCGGCAGAACTTTGCCAATCGATCCCTTGCCGAGCCGGAACGGATGATTCACGCTGATCAGCGATGTCGTCTCGGTCAGTCCATAGCCCTGGATGGCCGCGTAACCCAGCCGATCCCAGAACTCTTCGGTCTCGCTGTCGAGCGCCGCGCCTCCGGAAATAAACGCCCAGAACTTCCAGCCAAACTGGCGACGAATGGCGCGAAAGGTCCACCAGCGCCGCAGGAAGTGCTGATTCTTCGATGACTGAAACCGCCGCCGGAACGCTTCGCGCTCCCCACTGTCGTCTATATCGCGCTCAATTTTTTGTTTCAACGATTGCAGCACTCGCGGCACACTCACCAACACCGAAACTCGCTCGCGCCGAATCGTGCTGATCACTTCCGAAGGCTTTAGCTCGTCCTGAAAAATCACCGTTGCGCCCAGCAGAGGCGGCAGAAACAGCGCGAGAAATTGTCCGAACACGTGGCTGAGCGGCAGCAGGTTCAGGAACCGCACCGGATGCACCCACCGCTCATATTTCAGGTAACCACGAATCTCGCATTCCAGCGGCGCGATGTTCGCCAGCACATTGCCGTGGGTAATCACCACGCCCCTAGGCTCCGCCGTGGTACCCGAAGTGAAAACAATCTGAAGAGTGTCGTCACGCCCGAGCGCGACCATCGACGTCGCGTTTTCTTGAGGGCGCAGGCTCGCATCATCCAGGTGTGTCACGTCCTCCAAGCTCATAGTCGAAATCGAATCTCCCGCACCCACACACTCATGCAAATGCCGGCGCGAAGCCACCAGCAGTTTCGCCTGAACTTTATTGGCAACGCGCATCGCAAAACCGACCGCGGAACCGTCGTCCATGGGTACAACGATCACGCCGCGCAGCGCGCACCCAAAGAAGACGGCCATCCATTCCGCGCAGTTCTCGCCCCAAACCATCACCCGATCGCCTTTGGCGATTTCCCGCGCCTCCAGTTTGCGAGCGAAGCCGGAAGCCATCTCCAGAATTTCACCGTAAGTAAACGATTCCGTGCGGTACCCGCGGCGCTGTCGGCAGGCGCGCTCGTGGCGATGTGCCCGAAAATTGTCGAGAAAAAACTCTGCGATCGATTCGGCCATAGCATGGTGCGGCCGGCGTATCTGGAGCTTGAAATCCAAACTCAGGATTCAAAGCTTCGGAGAAAGCCGCCCGCCAAACTCAAGTTTAGTGGAACCCTGACCCCCGGGGACCGGAAACAGTACAGTTTCGAAACCGCCCTACCCGCGCCGCGACCCGCCGGCCAGTCTGCCGCCAATTTTGACAAATCTATGACACTTCGGGCGCCCCAGAAACGGTAGTCTTGCAAGGCTTACCCATCGAGGAGAATCAGAATGCAAAGCACGAAACGCAATTTTTCTCGGCCACTGACCACCGCCGCCATTGTCGGCGTGTTCTGCGCCGTATCAACTTTTAGCGTCGCTCAGTCCGACGCATTTCAGCCGAATCCTGCTGCCGGAGCGGGCAAGGTCATCGTACACAGTAAATTTGGCGGACAAATCTTCGGGTGGGACATCGACCAGAGCGGCACTGAAGGCGTCCTCAGCGAAGCGCAGCTCCAGTCAAACGGCAATGAACTGGCCGCCGTCGAAACTTTCGATCAGAACACGGGAAAAATCCTCAAGGTCGTCAGCCAGACTGATGACCAGGACGACTTCGTTACCGAGGGACTCGTCGGCAACTCCGTCGGACTGGTCGAGCACGAACATGAGATCAGCTTGTTCAACGTGCAGCGCACCTTCGAGGTCATCCATCCTCTCACCGCAAACAAAGTCACAGGGAAGTGGACGCCGCCGATCGGTACCGAGCATTTGATCCGGGGAGTGAGCCGGACTCAAGGAACGCCCAACGCCGCAATTTTCGCCTATGACAACAGCGGCAATTTTATTCCTTGGGTATTCAGCACCAATGTTGCCGCCAACACCTTTGGCCCAATCATCAAGATTCAGGATTCTCTCAACTTCGCCAGCGTGCCCCCACCCATGGCTTTCAACACGGTGACGAACGAGGCGATTCTCGGCGGAGGGGATGGCTGCTTCGGCTGCTTCCCGGTGATTGGCGTGGCCAATCTGGTCACGGGAACATTCACGGAATTTACCGGCATCGGATTCGGTTTTGTAAATGGCATCGCGGTCGATGTCGCGGATAACATCGCCGTCACCACGACCGAAGATGACGCCAGCGTGGAATTCTACGATCTCAACACAGAGACCGGCTTCACCGTCGTCCTGCCGGACACCGGCGAATATCAACTCTACAGCGGCGCGGATGTCGAGTACGACGCCGCCCACAAGCTGTTCTTAGTGGCCCAACCCGTTTCCAGCCAGACGCCCACCGGCAGCACGATCTATGTGTACGACATCAACGGCAATCTCCAGGAAACGATCAACGGATTCAATTTCTCCAACACGTTTAACGTGGTCGCAATGCACATCGGCCTGCATCCCAGCACGCGAACCGGTTTCGTCGATGGCCCCGACTCGGGGGTCACGGAGATTCAGGGGTTCAGTTACTAGCGGGAAGCACGACACAAGGGGCTTCGCTGCCACTCAATCGCAGTGAAGCGCCTTGATGTCCCGCGGGGACATCTGAGAATGGCCCGGCGTTTCAACGCTGGGTATGACGGTAGACGTCTAAGAGCGCGCCCCGGCGGGGCGCCCAAACCGACAGATCGGGACGCGCCGGATCGGCGGACTTCCGGGATAAGCCAGTACTTCTCCCTCGATTCCCTTGGTAACCCAGTCGTACACTCCCTTTTGGTAACCCTTAGTAACCATGCGGTTCCTGATGTCCGGACGTACAATTGGCCTTGTCCGGTCGGTCCATCTGCCGATAAGGGAGATGGCCCTCGGAGCAACGAACGCGGGAGCTTTCTCCCGGATGTGTCACAGGTTCTATCAAGACTTTTATCGAAGACCAGGTCTGGAGTTCGCACTCTATGGCATTGTTCGGCTTCAACAAACAAAAGGTGCTGGCCACTGCGGAGAAGTATGTCCAGCAGGGCAAGCTGCAGAATGCCATCTCCGAGTACGAAAAAGTCCTCAAGAACGATGCCAAGGATCTGACCGTCACCAATACGGTCGGCGATCTCTACTCCCGCCTCGGCGAGACCGATAAAGCTACCGGATGTTTCAAGACTGTAGGCGATGCCTATGGCAGCCAGGGCTTCACGGTCAAAGCCATCGCCATGTACAAGAAGATCTGCAAGCTCCAGCCCTCGCTTGAGAGCTTGCTCAAACTGGCGGAGTTATACAGCCAGCAGGGACTCTTCAACGACGCCCGCGCGCAATATCTGCAGGTCGCGGAAGAATTCCTGAAATCCGGAGAACTCGAGAACGCAGTCCGCATCTTCCAGAAGATTCTGGAGATGGATCCCGACAATAGCACCATGCGGGTTCGCCTGGCCGAAGTTTATATTCGCTTGGGCAAGAAAACGGAAGCATGGCAGATATTCTCCGCCGCCGCGGAGAGCCTGCGCTCCAAAGGCTCGCTCAGCGGCGCCGAAGAAGTTCTCCAGCGCATGCTGACCCTCGACCCGGGCAACACTTATGCCCTGCTGATGCAGGGTAAGAACATGATCGAGTCGGGCGACGCAGCCGGAGCCGTGGCCACCCTGCAAAAAATCGGTGACCTCGATTCGAAACCCGATGGCCTGCGCGATCTGCTCAAGGCCTACCTGCAGACTGGACAACTATCCGAAGCCGGAAGCATCGCCAACAAGCTGCTGACCGTGCACAACGATCTGACGGCCATCGCCAGCTTCGCCGACGCTCTAATGCAGGCCGGACAGTACGAGACAGCCCTGCAAGTGTTCGACGAGCACGCCGAGCGCCTGCTGGCCGAGAACTCTGACAAGGTACTCGACAGCCTGCACACCATCATCGGCCACGTACGCGACAATCCCGATTCCCTGCAGAAATTGCTCGACCTGTTCCACAAGGCCGGAGAGACCACGCACGTCAGCGAAGTCAGCGAGTTGCTGGCCCACGCCAGCGTGCAGTCCGGCGATCTGCCCCGCGCCCGCGATCTTTACCAGCAACTGGCCGCCATCGAGCCCCAGAACCCCCTGCACATGCAGAACTACCAGCAGGTGGTCAGCCAGCTCGGGGGCACGACCGGCGGCAAACTGATTACACCGGAAGAAGCCGTTGTCCTCATCGACGATCTGGAAGCGACCGCGCCTTCAGTTCACCAGCACTATACTGACGAGATCGCACTCGCCGTCCGCGCGGCCCTGACCGACGCCGAACTCTTCATCTCTTACAACATGCCCGTCAAGGCCCTCGGACCTCTGGCCGGAGCCTTGCCGCTGGCGCCCGACGATCTTCGCCTCAATCAGCGTCTAGCCGCCTTGCACACCCGGGCTGGCCGTTTCGCCGAGGCCGCCGCCTGCTGCCGCACCTTGCAGAGCGTCTACTCGGCCGCTGAATATCCCGAGGAAGCTTCACGATACGGCGAACTGGCCGAACGCTATGAGGAACGCTCCTCGGCCCCCGCACTCGACGTCCCCGGCGAAGACGAACATATTTTCCTCGATGCCAAGCCAGTTGCAGAATCCGAAAGCGCGGTCGAAGAGTTCTCCGTCGATGAGTCTTCGGTAGAAGCTGCAGAAGAACCGGCGCACCAGGAAGAAGTTACAGTAGATGATCCCGCAGCTGCCGAGTCTTCTGACGAAATTACCGTCGAGGCTGATGCCGAGTTTGCTGTCGTCGACGAGTCCGCGACGTCAACCGAACCTTCTGCTGAAATCGACCTTTCTTCCGAGTGGGATGACTCGATCACCGTAGAAGCGTCGGACATTCCCGCCGCGGAAGCGGCTGAAGTCGAGGTCGAGAATGCCGTCGGCGCTCAAGAAGTCCCCGACTCGGGCAAAGTCGACGAGACCATCGAAGAGATTCGCTTCTATCTGGCTCACAGCATGCCGGAGCAGGCGATGGCCGCGCTGGCCAAGCTCCAGACTCTGACCAGCGATCACGCCCAACTGGAAGAGATCCGCGCCGAAGTCGAAGCCGCCACGGCACAAGCCGCAGAAGAGGAAGCCGCGCGCGTGGTCGAGCCCGTCGTGGAAGAAATTACCTCCGAAGACATCCCGGCCGCCGAACTCGCGGTCGACGAGATTACAGTCGACGAAATCACCGTCGACGACACTCCTCCACCGGCAGTCGAAGAAGCGGCAGCCGAAGAAGTTTCCGTCGAAGAGGTTGCCGTCCAGGAACAGGAAGTCGTCGAACCCGAAATCGTTGTACCCGAAATCGTTGTACCCGAAATCGTTGTACCCGAAATCATCGTACCGAAGCCAGTCGCGCCGAAAGTCGTTGCTGCGAAGCCCGTACCGGTAAAACCTGCGCCCGCAAAAGCCGCGCCTGCGAAAACCGTCGCTCCCAAGCCTGTTGCTCCGAAGATTGTTGCCCAGGAAATCGTAATCCCGGAGATCGCAGCCCCGGAGCCTCCAGCCGTCGAACAGACTCCAGTCGTCGCCGAGGCCTCGGTCGTAACCGAGCCAGAGGCAATAGTTCACGAGCAGGCTCAGGAAGCTCACGAACTGATTCCCGAGCAGGTTCAAGCGCAAGCTCACGAGCCCGAACCTGAGCCCGTGGTTGAACAGGTTGAGCAGCACGTTCAGGAAGTCGAACCCGCGCCGGCTCATCAACCGGGAGTCCTGAAAGAATTCGTTTCCGACCTCGAAACTTCGTTGGGCGACACGTTCCTGCCCGGCCCCGTGACCAAGCCAGCCGCCGAACCAGCGGCTCGCCCCGCAGCGACTGCGCCTACCAAGCCAGGACTTGCTCCCGCCGCGCATACCGAGCCTGCTATCTCCGCCGAAGTCACTGCCCCGGTTTTGGGTGAATTTGTCGCCGATATCGAAGCCTCGCTCGGGGAAGACTTCTTGAAAGCCGCTCCGGTCGCAGGGCCGGTAATTCCGCCGCTGGCTGCGAGCGCTGCCGCATCGGCCTCCGTGGCAAACCATATCGCGACTCCAGCGCCGCCGGCCCAGGTCCAAGTAAAGCCGGTGCAAGTAAAGCCCGCGCCCATAGCAACCGCATCAGTGGCCTGGCCTGCGCCAGTTGAAGCTCCGAAGCCAGCGGCAATTTCCGCGGCCCACGCGCCTGCCGCGGCCGCCGGCCTTACTCCTCCGAGCGTTACTTCTCCCGCAGCTGCGAGTGCTTCGCCCTTTGCCGAGGACGCCGGGGTCGATATCGCGGAAATGTTTGGCGATCTCCGGCACGATCTCGAAGCCGACGTGGCCTCCTCCGATGAAGATCCTGAGACACATTACAACCTGGGCATCGCTTTCCGGGAAATGGGCCTGCTCGATGAGGCCATCGGAGAATTGCAAAAGGCCTGCCAGTCCTTCGATCACGGGCATCCTTTCCCGCAGATCATGCAGACCTATACCTGGCTGGCGCAGTGCTTCCTCGATAAAGGCGTGCCCGAAGCGGCCGTGCGCTGGTATGAGAAAGCGCTCAACGTTGGCACTATCGACGGCGAAACCCGCGTCGCGCTCCACTACGAACTCGCCGCCGCCCACGAAACCGCCGGCGACAAGCCTGCTGCCCTCCGCCACTTCATGGAGGTCTACGGTAACAACATCGACTATCGCGACGTCGCCGAGCGCATTAAGGCCCTGAAGTCGTAGAATAATCGGATGCCTTTCGTCCCCAATTTTCTGTACTCGGGGTACAGATTATTTCGCAGATTATTTCGCGGATTATCTCGCACTACGCGCCGCCCTGATTTTCCCGCGGTCGGTTCGCGACGCCGGTTCGTGACGCTGGAGGTACGCTGCTGGAGGTACGCTGAATGAGCGATCCTTCGCCCGTTTCCAGCGCTCCTGGCGCCGTCCCCAAGCCGGCACCGCAGCAGGCCGATTCCAGCGCCGCTCTTCTCGGCCCGCCTCTCGAAGCCGAGACCCGCCCGGCCGACAGCCCCGTGCAGATCTGGCTCCATCGTACTTCCGTCTTTCTTTTCGTCCTGATCAGTGCCGTGGCCGGAGTGCTGCTCATCATTCTTCCGTGGACGCCCGAGTGGACCGACAACTACCTGCTACTCTCATTCCCCGCCCTCCGCTCCGTAGTCTCCAACGGCTTTTTCCGCGGCCTCTGCAGCGGCCTGGGACTGCTCGATATCTGGATCGGTTTTTGGGAGGCGCTCCACTACCACGAGCAGCAGTAAGCAGGTTTTGATAACCTGCGATTGGGGCCTGGGATTTGAGGGCCCTGAACGATGAACGAAAGACCTCACCTATGACTGATCATCTCGAATCCGCGCCCGTCGCCTACCAGAACGAGCCTTTCCTCAGCAGCCCCGATGGCCGCGTCCTCCGCATCCTGGCGGAATATCAGGAACCCCTGGCGCGCTTCCGCCGCGAGCAGATTCAGGACACCGTCGTCTTCTTCGGCTCCGCCCGCTTTCAAGGACACAAGGACGCCAGCGAGACTCTCGCCACGCTTCGGCAGAATCACGCCGCCACGCCCGCTGAAAGCGTCGAAAAAGATTTGAAGCGCGCCCTGGCTGCCGTCAATATGGCCCGCTACTACGAAGACGCCCGCCGCCTCGCGCACATGCTGACCACCTGGTCCATCCAGATTCCTGCCCGCCGCCACCGTTTCGTGGTCACCACCGGCGGAGGTCCCGGCATTATGGAAGCCGCCAACCTCGGAGCTCACGAGGCCGGAGGAAAAACCATCGGCTTGAACATTCAGCTGCCTTTCGAGCAAAGTCCCAACCAGTACGTCACTCCGGCGCTGAATTTTCAGTTCCACTATTTCTTTATGCGCAAATTCTGGTTCGCCTATCTGGCCAAGGGACTCGTCATCTTCCCCGGCGGCTTCGGAACCATGGACGAACTCTTCGAAATCCTTACCCTCGCGCAAACCGACAAGCTGGCCAAGAAGATCCTGGTCGTCATCTACGGCAGCGAATACTGGAACCGCATCCTCAATTTCCAGGCCTTCGTCGACGCCGGCACCATTTCTCCCGAAGACCTCGACCAGTTCAAGATCGTCGACACCCCGGAAGACGCCTTCGAGTTCCTGCGCGACGGCCTCACCCAATACCACCTCGGCGGCGCACCCAAAAAAGAAGGCGAAGCGCTCCCGGAGATTGCGAAGACCAGGCCGTAAACAGCGAGCACGTTTCAAATTTCGCTTGTCATTCCGAGAGCAGCCGGAGCGAACGCGACGGCAACCGAGGAACCTCGGTGTTGCCCCCTGGTAACCCACTCGTGAATTAAACTGCCAGCAGATGCCTCGCTGCCTCCTCTGCTACATCACCGACCGCACTGCCTTCGCCGACGACGAGTCCAACCGCCGTCGCCGCCTCCTCGAAAAAATCTACGAAGCCGCCCGCGCCGGCGTCGACTACATCCAGCTCCGCGAAAAAGATCTCCCCACCCGCGACCTGGAATCGCTGGCAAGAGAAGCGGTAAGCGTAATCCGCGAAGCGCAAAAACTGGCCACTGATCACTGCCAACCGGCCACTGCCCTTCTGCTGAACTCCCGCACCGACGTGGCGCTAGCCGTCGAAGCCAACGGCGTCCACCTCCGCGCCAGCGACATCTCCCCCACAGAAGCGAAAACGATCTGGACAAAATGTGGCGCGGGCGCCCCCGCCCGCGCAAACTCCCCACGAGCTCCAATCATCTCCATCTCCTGCCACTCCCCACAGGAAATAGCCCAAGCCGCCGCCGGAGCTGCAACCTTCGCGGTATTCGCCCCAGTCTTCGAGAAAAAAGGCGCCAGTCCCGCCGGCCTCAACGCACTTCGCCAAGCGAGCGCAATCGGAATCCCCGTCCTGGCCCTGGGCGGAATCACTCTAGCGAACGCCGAGTCCTGCCTGACCGCCGGAGCCGCCGGCATCGCCGCCATTCGCCTCTTCCAGGAAAATAATATCGCCGAAGTAGCGCTGCATCTTCGCTCGAATTCCTGAGGTTTCCAAACGTATCGCGGGTGCCCCATTTCTCGCGTTCTTTGCGAGAAGTGGGGACCTATCCAGTCCACTTCGCCCGGGTTTTCAGCACCGCCATCACCTTCGCGAGCCGCCGCCACTTCGTCTCTTCCTGCTTCGCCCCAGAGATCGAATTCGCCATCTCCTTCTTGTGCGTGAACGCCAACTCGTCCCACCGCTGCTGCGCTTTCTTGCTTTTTGCCAGCTCCCGTTTGAGCTCCGGCGGAGCCTCGACCGTACGCTCTTCCACGTCGCGCTCCATCACCACGTCGACCAAATCTCCCGCCTTCGCGCCTGCGCCCGCGCACAGACTCTTGTTCACCGGCATCATGTGGCAGCCGCCCATGGGCATCAGTGACGATCGAAAAGCAAAACCATTAATCGTCCCGCGAATGGGTACACGAGCTCGCGTTCCAAACCACTCAATCACATCCACCGGCGGTGTAATCGCCGCGACCACTCCCGCCTCTTTCCCGTGAATCTTCGCCTGAAACCGCAGCTTCTTCTCCGCCATCGCGGCCTCCCATGTTCAAAGGTCGTAAATGTTCAACGCTGATAGACTCTAACGCAGTAGGCAACCAGCGGCCACCGCTATGACGCGCACTCCCACCGAGCCCGAATTACCCGCCCGCGCGCTGGACCCAGCCCCGCTCGAACCAACCTTGATCCAGATTCCCGCCGCCTGGGTCCTGATGGGTTCCCACGCCGGTCAGGATTGCGAGCGCCCTATCCATCGCGTCTGGATCGACGCCTTCCAACTCGCCGCCACGCAAGTCACCAACGCCGAATACGCGCGCTTTCTCACCGCGACCGGAAACCCGCGCCCTCCGTGCTGGAACGATCCAAACTTCAACCATCCTCAACAGCCGGTCACCGCAGTCTCATGGTTTGAAGCCGTCCGCTACTGCGAATGGCTGCATTCGCAAACCGCCCGCCCATACCGCTTGCCCACCGAAGCCGAATGGGAACTCGCCGCCCGCGGCGGTCTCGAACAAAACAATTACCCCTGGGGCGACACCCCGCCGCAATCTCTCCCCAACTACGCCACGCGCTGGCAAACCGGCCCCGAACCAGTCGCCCGCTACGCCCCCAACGCCTTCGGCCTTTACGACATCTGCGACAACGTCCACGAATGGTGCAGCGACTGGTACGATCCGAATTACTACGCCGCTTCGCCCGACCGCAACCCGCGCGGCCCCGAACAAAGCTCGACGAATCCCCCGCGCAAATCCTCCCGCGGCGGATCATGGCGCCACCAGATCAAAGTGTCCCGCTGCTCCGCCCGCTCCAGCATCCCCCCGGAATTTCAGTACGCCGACTACGGCTTCCGCGTCGCACGCGATTGAGTTGATGAAACAATTGAGTAATTGTGTAATTTAGTAATTGAGCAATTGAAAGTCGCCAAAGCCTCAGCCAAGTTTTTCAATTACTCAATTACCAAATTTCCCAATTACTCAATCTTCTATGTTCAAAACCGATCTTCTGCAAGACAAGCGCATCCTCATCACCGGCGGCGGCACCGGCCTCGGCAAGGGCATGGCCGAACGCTTCCTCGAACTCGGAGCCACCGTCCACATCTGCGGCCGTCGCGAAGAAGTTCTCGAGCAAACCGCCGCCGAACTCTCCCAAAAAACGCACGGCACAATCCACGCCATCCCCTGCGACGTTCGCAGTCTCGAAGCGGTCGAAGCCATGATCGATTCGATCTGGCAAGAAGCCCCGCTCGACATTCTCGTCAACAACGCCGCCGGAAACTTCATCGCCCGCACCGAAGAACTTTCACCGGGCGCATGGAACTCCGTCATCGGCATCGTCCTCATGGGCACGCTCAACTGCACCATGGCCTGCGGCCGCCGCTGGCTCGAATCCGCGCACCCTGGCACCGTCCTCAGCATCTCCGCCACCTACGCACCCGTAGGCTCGGCCTACGTCGTTCCGTCGGCGGTTTCCAAAGCCGGAGTTGAAGCCCTCACCCGCAGCCTCGCCGTCGAATGGGGCAACCGGGGCATCCGCATGAACGCCATCGCCCCCGGCCCCATTCCCACGCAAGGAGCATTCTCCCGTGTCCTGCCGCGTCCCGAACTCGAAACCATCGCCCTCGACCGCAACCCGCAGCACCGCTTCGGCACCGTCGAGGAACTCGCCAACCTCGCCGCATTTCTGGTGAGCGACGGCTCCGCCTACATCAACGGCGAAGTCATCCGCATGGACGGCGGCGAATTCTTGCAAGGTGCAGGAGAGTTCAGCAATCTGGGAAGAATTCTTACAGAAGAAGACTGGCAGGCAATCAAGCCGCAAAAGAAAAAGTAAATCCTTCCCGCGTTGTCATTCCGACCGAAGCCGGAGCGCAAGCAACGGCGGAGTGGAGGAACCTGCTTTCTTTCTCTCTCGAAGTACTACGCTCCCAAGTCGACTACCGCCGATCCTCAGACGGCATCACAATCGCCTTCAACACCAGATTCACCAGGCTCAACACGATGGCCCCGATGAACGCCGCGATAAACCCGCGCACCTGAAATCCCGGCACCAGCGACGACGCCAACTCGAGCATGATCGCATTGATCACGAACCAGAACAGCCCCAGCGTCAACAACGTCAAAGGAAAGGTAATAATCTTAAGCAGCGCCCCGAGCGTCGCATTGATCAGCCCGATCACGAGCGCCGCAATCAGTGCAGCCGCCGCCCCGCTCACATGTATGCCCGGCACCACCTGCGCCACAATCCACACCGCCACCGCACTCAACACCCAATTCAATAGCAAGCGCATTCTGATCTCCCGGTTTTAGTGTCAGTGTCAGTCACAATAACGTCAGTCACACTATAGGCTCACGTCCGCTCCTTGTCATTCCGACCGTAGCCGGAGCGCCAGCGACGGCGCAGTGGAGGAACCTGCTGTTCGATCTGTCCCCCGGTCATACCAGAAATGTCACGCTCCCGAAAAATTCATCCCGCATTTGTCGTTCTGCCTATCCCATACGATAAACTCATCCATTCGACTCTAGGAGGACTCATGCCCGAACCCGCACTCAGCGGCTCCGAATTCAAAAAGCAACTCCGCGCCGGACAGCCCAAGATGGGCCTGTTCCTCAACGCTCACAGCCCGACCGTCGCCGAACAGCTCGCGCACAGCGGATACGATTGGCTCCTGGTCGACAGCCAGCACGGCCCCATGGGCTACGAAAAACTTTCCGCCATGCTGAGCGGCATCGCCAACGGCGGCGCCAAGTCTCTAGTCCGTGTCGGCGGCTATGACGACCGCCCCGGCATCCAACAGTCGCTCGACCTGGGCGCAGACGGCGTTCTCGTCCCCTACATCAATACCGCGGAAGAAGCGCGCATCGCCGTCAGTTGCATGAAGTATCCCACGGTCGGCACGCGCTCCGTGTATTTTCCCCAGCGCAGCATGAACAAAGCCGGACTCCTCGGCTACGCCGGCAACTTCAATAACGACGGCATTGTCGCTCTGCAGGTCGAAACCGCCTCCTGTATCGACAACATCGCCGAGATCGCCGCCGTCCCCGGCGTCGATATTCTCTTCCTCGGCCAGAACGATCTCTGCATGTCGATGGGCCTCTACAACAAATACGAATTCCCCCACATGTACACCTCGCCCGAACTCGACGCCGCTACCAAGAAACTGATCGATCACGCCCACAAGCACAACGTAATCCTCGGCCTGTTCCTCTTCGGCACCGCCCGCGTCGGCGAATTCCTCGACAAAGGGTTCACCTTCATCAGCATTGGCAACGACCTGCACCACATCCTAACCCAAGCCGGAGCCTACGTCGGAGACATGGAAAAAATCGCGCAAGAAAAAGGCAAGCCCTGGAAGCGCCGCCCCACCGCACTGTTCTAGAAAGAAACGCGAGGGTTATCGATAGAGATAAGATCGCCAGGGGTGGCCCATTCTAATCTCACCGCACTTTGGTGAGACTAGAATGGGGATATCCGACTCCCTCTGTGTCCTCAGTGTCCTCAGTGTCCTCTGTGGTTAATTCTTCCCTTCCAAAGGTTCCACTGAATTATCTAGCATTAGAATTACAGTTCCAATGAATCCCATGCTCCTCACCGAACTCGAAACCCGCGTCCTCGGCGCCCTGATCGAAAAAGACATCACCACGCCCGACTACTACCCGCTCTCGCTCAACGCCCTGGTCAACGCCTGCAACCAAAAAAACAATCGCGACCCAGTCATGACGCTGGACGAGTCCACCGTTCGCGACGCCCTAGCCTCATTGCAGGAAAAGCGCCTAGCCGGCCCCGCCAGCGGCGCCGACAGCCGCGTAACCAAGTTCGAGCACCGCCTGCAGGAAGTCTTCAACTTCGACCGCCGCGAAATCGCCATCGTCTGCGTGCTTCTCCTCCGCGGAGCGCAAACTCCCGGCGAACTCCGCAGCCGCACCGACCGCATGTACCACTTCGAAGCCCTCGACGACATCGTTTCCACACTCGATCGCCTGGCCCATCGCGACCCTCCGCTGGCCTCCATTCTCCCGCGCCAGCCCGGCACCAAAGAATCCCGCTATACGCACCTGTTCTCCGGCGAACCGCCCTTGTCAGAAGACCTGAATCCGTCGCGGGCGCCCTCGCCCGCGACCGCCGGAGCAAACTCCACAGCCGATCGTCTGGCAACGCTGGAAGAAGAAGTATCCCGCCTCCGTCAGGAACTCACCGAAGTCCAGCAGCAACTCGCCACCTTCCGCAAGCAATTCGAGTGAGGCTGAAGAAGAACGGAACATTTCTCGCACCCGCAACGTAAAATTATTAATAGAGGGCTAAGGAGGTCTCCGCTCATGTTCACATTCCTGCTCTGGTGCGTTCTCTTCGTCCTGTGCTGGCCGCTCGCTTTGCTGGCCCTGATCGCCTATCCGTTCATTTGGCTGATCTTGCTCCCGTTCCGCATCGTTGGCATCGCCGTCCACGGCGTCCTTGAAGTCATCTTCCTCGCCATCACCCTCCCCTTCCGCCTTCTAGCTGCGCCGTTTCGCGTCTGAGCGAGTGGAAGAGCGGCCCTTCAAAGCCTGCCCTGAGTTTGTCGAAGGGGCCGCGTAAGCCAATCTAAAATGACCGGGGGCTTTAGCCCCGGTAACGGTTTCAAGATTCTTCCCTGGCGAGCCATTCTGATGTAGCCTCGGATCAAGACTTCTCAGGAGGACCCCATGCGCCGCCGCGAATTCCTCGTTCGCTCCGCCACCGCCGCCGGTGCGGTCTGGCTCTCATCAAAATCCATTCTCACCACCCTCGCGAACGCAACTCTCCCCACCAAATTCTCCGCCTCCGACACAGTCACTCTCGGCAGCACCGGCATCAAGACCAGCCGCCTCGCCATGGGCACCGGCACCGTCGGCTCCGAACATCACTCGCATCAAACCGCGCTCGGCGTGAAAGGCCTCTCCGATCTTCTGCTCAACGGCTACGACCACGGCCTGCGTTTCTTCGACGCCGCCGACTCCTACGGAAGCCATCCCCACGTCGCCGAAGCGCTCAAGCACGTGCCACGCGACAAAGTCACGGTCCTGACAAAATCTTGGGCGCGCGACGCCGCCACCATGCGCGCCGATCTCGACCGCTTCCGCCGCGAACTCGGCACCGACTACCTCGACATCTGCCTGATGCACTGCGTCACCGAAGCCGACTGGACCGACCGTTACCGCGGCGCCATGGACGTGCTCTCCGAAGCCAAACAAAAAGGAATCATCCGCGCCCACGGCTGCTCCTGCCACTCGATCGAAGCCCTGCGCGCCGCCGCGAAATCACCATGGGTCGAAATCGATCTAGCCCGCATCAACCCCATCGGCGCAATCATGGACGCCGATCCCGCAACCGTTGTGGGCGTCCTAAAAGAAATGAAGTCGGCAGGGAAAGCAGTAGTAGGAATGAAAATTCTAGGCCAGGGCGCCCTACGCACCCGTCAAGATGAAGCTATCAAGTTCGCCCTGTCGTTAGGCCTGCTAGACGCCTTCACCATCGGCGCCGAAAGCAAGCAAGAACAAGAAGACCTGATCCGCCGCATCGCCGCCGCATAATTGGAAAACGGATTGGGAGGGAGCACAACGGGAAGGGCACGACTTAAGTCGTGCCGTAAGAACGGAGATACAATTGCGGCTTCAGCCGCTGGGACGGGCTCTCCGGCGAACTTACCCCTCCATCACCCTCAATGAAGGGCTCACGATCAGCCGCGCCTCGGTAGCCCGCTGCACATCCTCCGGCGTCAACCCCGGCGCGATCTCCTCCAGCACCAGCCCATCCCGAGTCACGCGAATATAAGCCATCTCCGTCGCAATCGTATCGACAACATTCACGCCTGTCAGCGGCAGTGTGCACTTCTTCAAAATCTTCGGAGCTCCTTCGCGCGTCGTATGCTCCATCGCCACCACCACGCGCCGCGCCCCCGCCACCAGGTCCATCGCCCCACCCATCCCCTTCACCATTTTCCCCGGGATCATCCAGTTCGCCAGCGACCCCGTCTCATCCACTTCCATCGCGCCCAGCACGCTCAAATCAATATGTCCGCCCCGAATCATGGCAAATGAATCCGCGCTCGAAAAATAAGAAGTCCCCGGCATCTCGCTGACAGTTTCCTTCCCCGCATTGATCAGGTCCGCATCCTCCGTCCCCTCCACCGGATACGGCCCAATCCCCAGCATCCCATTCTCCGACCTCCACCGGATACGGCCCAATCCCCAGCATCCCATTCTCCGACTGCAGCGTAACCTCCATCCCGGCAGGCACATGATTCGCAATCAGCGTAGGCATCCCAATCCCCAAGTTCACATAGAACCCATCCCGCAGCTCGCGCGCAATCCGCTTCACAATCCGCTCGCGCTTGTCGACATCTTTGCCAAGTTTGCTCATCGTCGTTGCCACTCCCACCACATTGTCATCCTGAGCGACGATTTTGCTTCGCTGAAAGCGAAGCAAAACCGCAGTCGAAGGACCCCTACGCTCTTAAAACCCATCGCTAAAGTCGAAGGGAATTCTCCTGAGGTCCGCTACCCCTTCCGCACCGTCCTCCGCTCAATCCTCCGCTCATACAACTCCCCCTGAAAAATTCGTTTCACGTAAATCGAAGGCGTATGCACCGAGTCCCCATCCAACTCCCCAACGCCCACCAGATGCTCCACTTCGGCAATCGTAACCTTAGCCGCCGTCGCCATCATGGGATTAAAATTCCGCGCCGTCTTGCGATAAATCAAATTCCCCTCGCGATCCCCTTTCCAAGCCTTCACGAAAGCAAAATCAGCCGTAAGCCCGCGCTCCATCACATAAGGGCGCCCCTCAAACTCGCGCGTCTCTTTACCCTCAGCGACGATCGTTCCCACGCCCGTCGGCGTATAAAACGCCGGTATTCCCGCCCCGCCCGCGCGAATCCGCTCCGAAAATGTCCCCTGCGGCACCAGATCGAGTTTCATCGTCCCCTTCAGCACCATTTCTTCCAGTAACTTGTTCTCGCCGACATACGTCCCGATGTGATGCACGATCTGCCCCGCCGCCAGCAACAATCCATTCCCCACGCCATCAATCCCCACATTGTTACTGATAGTCCGCAGATTCTTCGTTCCCTTGCGCACCAGCGCGCGAATCAGATTCTCCGGCATCCCACACAACCCGAAGCCGCCAATCATGATGGTCGCGCCATCAAACACGTCGCGAATCGCCTCATCCGCATTGGCCACAACCTTATTCATAGCGTGAGAATCCTAATTGAGTGATTGTGTAATTTGGTAATTGGGTAATTGAAAACCTTGCCGTAACGCTGGCTTCCAATGACTCAATTACCAAATTTCCCAATTACTCAATCCCTCGACCGTTTCTTCACCGGCGCCTTCCTCAACTGATGCGCCAGCTCAAACTCCTCCGCCAGTTGACGCGTCGCCAGATTTTCCCGGATATGCGCCAACCGCTGCTCCACCTTCCACAGCGCCTTTTCCAGATTCGTCTTGTTGCTGATCGCAATATCCCGCCACATCGAATACGGGCTCGCCGAAATCCGCGTCATCTCCTGCAGCGCGCGCCCACCCGCGGGCAACAGCGGAGCCTCATCTCCAAACTCCTCGACCAACGCCGCCGCCAGCGCCGTCGAAATCATCTGCGGCACATGGCTGATCCACGCACACAGCCGATCATGCTCCTCTGCAGGCAGCATCGCAATCCGCGCCCCAATCGCGTCAATCCATCCCGCAAACTCCGCAAACAACCCGTCATTCAAGTTCTGCCCCAGCAAATTCTGCCCCGGCAGCGGAGCTAAAAACCACACCGCCTTCTGAAACAAATCCGCATCCGCATAATCCACTCCACTCATCTCTTTCCCCGCCATCGGATGCCCCGCAAGAAACCGTTTCCCCGCATTTTTCCCAAACACCTTCACCGCGCGCTCGACAACCGCCGCCTT
>JBEKRY010000090.1:0-16501 GCA_049517555.1 Candidatus Sulfotelmatobacter sp.
ATTTGTATCGGAGGCTCAGAAAAACTACGCGCTATGGATCGCCCCCGTTACATGAACGTACCTTCCCCCGCTCCTTGCCACGTAAACGTGGCCGGTGTCGGGAAGCAATCGGTATGGGGTTTTCGTATCATTGCTGGAACTCAGTTATTACTCTGGCATCATTCCGCAAATTCGTCAATACCCAAAAGTGGCCGGCACCGGGCGTTTTGGCGTTTAAAGTTACATCAACGCTGAGAATCCGCGCACCAGCTTGACTCCGATCAGTGTTCAAACGCTTGTCGAACACTACCGGGAAAAAGAGCTGGGGCCGGACTGCAGCAAAACGCGGAAGACGCAGGTCACCTACGTAGGCTATTTCCGAAAGTGGATTTTGCCCAGGTGGGGAAGCTATCACGTAACAGAGGTCAAAGCGGTCGCGGTGGAGCAGTGGCTTCGTTCGCTCAAGTATGCGAATGGGAGCAAGGCCAAAGCTCGAAACATCATGAGCGCGGTTTTTAATCACGCAGTCAGGTGGGAATGGCTTGATGTGAATCCCATACGCATGGTGCGTCAGAGCGCCAAGCGGACCAGGATGCCCATCGTGCTTTCCATCGAGCAGATTGCGGCACTGCTTCGCATCTTAAAAGAGCCAACGCGCACGATGGTGTTCCTCGCAGTCTTCACCGGCCTTCGGGTTGGGGAGCTGTTAGGCCTCAAGTGGAAGGACATCGATTTTCAGAAGATGGAAGTCCATGTCATCCGCTCGATCGTGATGCAACACGTCGGGGACTGCAAGACCGAAGCCTCTCGCAAGCCGGTTCCGCTCGATTTACGACTGTCTAAGGTTCTTTGGAACTGGCGGCTACTGAGTCCATACCCAATCGATGAGGACTGGGTATTTGCTGGCCCGCACAGCAAAGGCAAATTGCCGTACTGGCCAGGTTCGCTCTACAAGGCGCACTTGGAACCAGCGGCCAAGGAAATCGGAATCGTGGGCCATTTCGGTTGGCATACGTTCCGGCACACGTATGCGACGCTCCTGAAGGGGAACGGCGAAGACGTGAAGGTTGCGCAAGAGCTAATGCGGCACGCAAACATCTCGGTCACTCTGAACATTTACGCGCAAGCGATCACGCAAACCAAGCGAGATGCGCAGAGCCGAGTTGTGAGCTTGTTGCTCGACAAAAACGAAGAAAAACCAAGCACCGAGGCTTATCGGACGTTAACGGACGTACAAAATTCTCGAGGGGATTTGCAAGTGGTTGATAAGGTTGGCGTCCCCGACGGGATTTGAACCCGTGTTACCGCCGTGAAAGGGCGATGTCCTAGGCCAGGCTAGACGACGGGGACGATTCTCAGGCTGGAGGCCGGGCGAAGTTTTGATGTTAGCAGCCGCCGTAACTTACTGTCAAAAATCGCTCCCCAACCAGCAGCGCGTCAACATGTTCAATCACGAATCTACCAAGCCAAGCTCCTGCCCAGCACCGTCGGCGAGGCGGAATGGTTGTGCTTTGATTCTTTGGCCGATCGCTTCGAACTCTAACGCGGATGCTGCGTGCGCATTTACAATTGTTAGGTGAGGCAGCGCGGTTCCTCTATACTATGGCAGACCCCTTATTCCTGAGCCTGTGGTTTCCCGATTTCTCCGGGCCGGCGATGCTGCCGCACATGTTCGCCGTCCTGCAGCAGTTCCCTTTCTCGGAGCAGCGTCCCGGCATTACTTACGGAGCGGTGCAACCCGTCTCATGGAATGAAGCCAGCGTACTGGAACGTCGCTTCTCGCCCGGAATCACGCCGGAAGAAGCCGTCGTGGTCGCCGCCGACCTGATTCACGACGACTACGCTTACGTCTTCGACGCCTATTGGGATCTTTGGACGCCCGACGAGAGTGGCCGCCAATGGCAGCTCATCCCCAGCCTGGTCAAGTTCATCGTGCAAGGCGAAGAATTCGACGACGGGACGTATCAAGAGACTGGCCACATCGAAATCGATTTCGGCCTCGACTCGCTCTTCGTTCAAGAAAATATCGAACTCACCGAAGAGACTCAAGTCAAGATTCGCGACAACGTTGCCAAGTTGGTGGAGTTTACTCGGAAGGCAGAAATGAACACGCGCGCCACCTCCCGCCGCCTGTGGTCGGAATCCGAAGAAAGCCTTCCGCAGAAATTGATCGCGCGCTTACAGAAAGTGCAGTAAACCACAGAGGACACTGAGGACACAGAGCAAATCTAGGACCCTGTGTCCTCCGTGGTGAATGATTTTATTTCGTTCTTCCCCCCTCAACCTTCAGCGTCTCAGTCGCAGCCGCCTGCGCTGCCGCCAGCCGCGCAGTCAGCACACGGAACGGTGAGCACGAAACATAATTCAATCCAGTGCGATAGCAGAATTCCACTGACGATGGCTCGCCGCCATGCTCTCCGCAGATTCCGACTTTCAGCGTGGGCCGCGTCTTCCGTCCGCGTTCGGTCGCCATCTTAACGAGTTGTCCCACGCCCTCCTGATCGAGCGCCGCAAACGGATCTTGCTTCAGAATGCCTTCGGCGAGATACGTTGGCAGCACCTTGTTCACGTCGTCGCGTGAGAAGCCGAACGTGGTCTGGGTCAGATCGTTGGTGCCGAAGGAGAAGAACTCCGCCTCTTTGGCAATCTCATCGGCCACCAGCGCTGCGCGCGGCAGCTCGATCATCGTGCCGACCAGATATTCGATCTTCATTCCCTTTTCTTTGAACACTTCCTCAGCCACGCGACGCACGATCGCGCCCTGGTTTGCCATTTCCTTCACCATGGCCACCAGCGGAATCATGACCTCGGGGAGCACCTTGATTCCCTTCTTGGTGCAATCGACCGCCGCCTCGAAAATGGCGCGAGCCTGCATCTCGGTGATTTCAGGATATGTGATTCCCAGCCGGCAGCCACGATGCCCGAGCATGGGATTGAACTCGTGCAACTGTTCCACGCGAGCCAGCAGCGTGGGCAACAGCTTCTTCAGATCGTTGACGCCTTTCGCGCCGTAGTCTTTGTATCTCGCCACCAGCGCTTTCTTCTCTTTCACGCCGGCACGCGAGAGCGTGGCAATCTCGACCATCAAGTCTTCACGGCGCGGCAGGAACTCGTGCAGCGGCGGATCCAGAGTGCGAATCGTCACCGGCAAGCCGTCCATCGCCTTGAATACGCCCGCAAAGTCTTTGCGCTGCAGTGGCAGCAGTTTCTTAAGCGCGGCGCGGCGGTCCTTCTCGTTGTCCGCCAAAATCATGGCGCGCATGTGCCGAATCTTGTCTTCGCCGAAGAACATGTGCTCGGTACGGCACAGCCCAATTCCTTCCGCTCCGAACGCCCGCGCCTGAATTGCGTCGCGGGGAATGTCTGCGTTGGCGCGGACTTTCATCTTGCGATGCGGATCGGCCCAGTTCATAAATTTCTGCAGCTCCGGATCATCCGGCGAAGGATCAAGAGTACCCAGCTTGCCCTTGATCACGCGCCCAGTCGTGCCGTCGAGCGAGATCCAGTCTCCTTCTTTGAACGTCTGGCCCTTCACCCGCATCTCGCGCGCCTTTTCGTTCACGTCGATGTCGCCTGCGCCGGCCACGCAGCACTTGCCCATGCCGCGGGTCACAACGGCAGCGTGGCTGGTCATGCCGCCGCGCGAAGTTAAGATTCCTTTCGCCACTTCCATGCCGTGAATGTCTTCTGGTGTGGTCTCGGCGCGCACCAGAATCACAGGCTTCTTCGCGGCATCGTGCCCCGCCATCTTCACCGCTTCGTCCGCGGTGAACACAATCTGTCCGACGGCGGCGCCGGGCGAAGCCGGCAATCCGGTTGCGAGCACTTCCACTTTCGTGCTCTTCTCATCGAGGCGCGGCACCAGGAAGTCATACAGCTGATTTGGCTCAACCCGGAAAATCGCCTCGTCCTTGGTGATCAGCCCCTCGTCCACCATCTGGATCGCAATGCGCACTGCTGCCAGGCCGGTGCGCTTACCGACGCGCGTCTGCAGCATATAGAGCTTGCCATCCTGAATGGTGAACTCGAAATCCTGGATGTCTCTGTAGTGCTTTTCCAGACGCGTCGTGATTTCGCGCAGTTGGTCGTAGACATTCGGCATTACCTTCTGCAGTTCGAGAATCGGCACCGGCGTTCGCACGCCGGAAACCACGTCCTCTCCCTGCGCGTTCATCAGAAACTCGCCGTAAAATTCTTTCGTGCCAATCGCGGGGTTGCGCGTAAATCCCACACCCGTTCCGCTGGTATCGCCGAGGTTGCCATAGACCATGGCCTGCACGTTGACTGCGGTGCCGAGCATGTCGTCGATGTTGTTGATGCGCCGATAAACTTTGGCTCGTTCATTCTGCCATGAGCGGAAAACGGCATCGCGCGCCATCACCAGCTGTTCGCGCGGATCCTGGGGGAAGTCGCGCTTGGCGTGCTTCTTGACGACTTTCTTATATTCGACAATCACTTCCTGCAGCGCCTTGGCGTCAAGGTCGGTGTCGAGTTCGGTTTTCTTCTGCTTCTTCTTGGCGTCAAACACTTCCTCGAACGCGGATTTTTCGATGTCGAGCACGACATTGCCGAACATCTGAATCAGCCGCCGGTACGAATCAGCCGCGAAGCGCGGATTGTTGCTTCGTTTCGCCAGCGCTTCCACGCTCTTGTCGTTCAGCCCG
Organism: Candidatus Sulfotelmatobacter sp.; assembly: GCA_049517555.1. Taxonomy (GTDB): domain Bacteria; phylum Acidobacteriota; class Terriglobia; order Terriglobales; family Acidobacteriaceae; genus Sulfotelmatobacter. The sequence continues at coordinate 4,644 of JBEKRY010000090.1, forward strand.
AGGTTGAGAATCGTATCCATCATGCCCGGCATGGAGAACTTCGATCCCGAGCGCACGCTCACCAGCAGCGGGTTTTCGCCCGTGCCAAGCTTCTGCCCCTGCAGCGCTTCGAGTTTCGCCAGCGCCTCGTCCATCTGCCGGTCAACGTCTTTCGACACCGCGCTCCGCATGTACTCGCGGCAGGCTTCGGTCTGAATCGTGAATCCCGGAGGCACGGGCAGCCCGGCGTTGGTCATCTCGGCCAGTCCGGCGCCTTTGCCGCCGAGCACGTCCTTCATCTTGCCGTTGCCGTCGGCCTTGCCGCCGCCGAAAGAGTAAACATACTTGGTTGCGGATTTCTTGCCGACCTGCGCTTCCACTTCAGGGAGAGTAATCGTCGCCATAGATGAGTCCTTTGTTTGTATAGATTCAGATCCAGCCCCGGAGGGGCGTCGCGATAATAGCCCACCGCTTCAGCGGTAGGTACAGCCGCAAAATCCAGAAGAAGTCCCGGGGGACGACATCAACTCAAGCCTTCCCTTCGGTTACGATCTCCGAAAAATCCGCGATCGTGGAAAACTCCTTCAACAACGTCCGCAGCAGCGCCAACCGGTTCGCGCGCACTTTGCCGTCCTCGACCATGATCATCACCTTGTCGAAGAACGCATCCACCGGCCCACGCGCGGTCGAGAGCAGCATGAGGGCGTCGCCGTATTGTTTTTCCTTTCGCAGCGCCTCAACCTTCGGTCCGTTCACCTCGACGTAGGCAGCCAAACTCTTCTCTTCTGGTGCGGTGTCAGGCAAGGATTCGAACGTCGCCGCCACCGGAATTCCCTTCTCGCCCGCCTGCTTCAGAATATTCCGCATGCGCTTGCAAGCCGCGCCAATCGCCTGGAACTCTGGCAGGTGCAGAACCAACTTCACTGCCTCGGCCCGGTGCACCGCATCGACAACGTCGTCCGCATCCGCCGCAAGAACCGCCTTCACCACATCGTTGGCATACCCGAGCACATCTTTCAGATAAAACTCCAGACGCTCGCGGAAGAACGTCGACACCGAATCTGCATACTTCGCATCCGCAACGAATTTCTTTTCCGCGTCCGACCGCTGATATCCCGCGCGCGCATCGCGCATCAGATCGCCCAACCGCAGCGGCAACTTCTTTTCCGCAATTACTTTCACAATTGCATTAGCCTGCCGCCGCAGCGCAAAGGGATCCTTCGACCCGCTGGGCACCAAGCCCAACGCAAACATTCCGGCGATCGTGTCGGCCTTATCGCCGATCGAAAGCACCGCACCCTCCGTCGACCGCGGCACATCGTCGTCCGTTGACTCGGGCTTGTAGTGATCGTAAATCGCATCCGCAATGGCAAAGCGCGTGGCCTCAGGCAGACCCTCATCCAATTCTTGCGCCCGCGCGTAAAGGCCTCCTACAATTCCCTGCAGTTCGGTAAATTCCTTCACCAATTCGGTAGTCAGGTCGGTCTTCGACAGGCAGACCGCCTTGTGAATCACGCCGGGCCGCACCGCGATATCGGATTGTTTGAGGATCTCGCTTAGCCAGCTACACAGCCGTTGCACCCGCTGGGTTTTTTCGAAGTAACTGCCCAAGTCCTTTTGGAAGGTCACATGCTTCAGCAATTCCAGCCGCTCCAGCAGAGACCGCTTCTGATCCGTCTGCCAAAAGAAACGCGCATCGTTGAAGCGCGCCCGCAACACGCGCTCGTTGCCGTGACGAATCAGCCCCTGCGGATCGCCATCAGTATTGAGCACCGCCAGAAAATGCGGAGCCAGTTTTCCGTCGGCATCTTCCACCGCAAAATACTTCTGGTGATCGCGCATCACGGTGACCAGCACTTCCTCGGGCAGAGCCAGAAACTGCGGATCGAAACTGCCCAGAACCGCCGAGGGAAATTCCGTCAGATTCACCACGGTATCGAGCAAAGCTGCATCCTCACGCCAGCGCGCGCCGGGAACCTTGCGTGTAGCGGCATCCAGCGCCTTGCGAATCTGATGCTCGCGCTCGCCGCGCCCCAGAACCTTAGCGGCTCGCAGACAATCAAAGTACGCCGCCCCCGCACGCGGAATCGTGACCGCGTTTTCGCCCAGCATGCCCATCAGAATCCGATGCCCGCGCGAACTGTTCCCTGCGCGAACGCCGTCGAACTCCAGCGGGATCGTTTCATCGTCGAGCAGCGCGACCAGCCAGCGCACCGGGCGCACAAAACGCTCGCCCGGCTTGCGCCAGTACATATTCTTAGGCCAGTAGATGGCCGAGAGTTCCTTGGGCAGGCCCTCGGCAAGAATCTCTCCTGCGCCGCGGCCTTTTTTTGTGACTTTCGCCGCCAGATACTCGCCCTTGGCAGTGGTGATCTTTTCCAGGTGCTCCACATCCACACCGGCCTTCTTGGCAAACGCGTGGGCCGCGGGCGTCGGCCGACCATCTTGATAAGCAACAGCGACCGATGGCCCATTGACTTGCTCGACCACGTCGGCCTGCGAAGCGGCGATCCCAGAGGCCAGCACCGTCAGCCGCCGCGGAGTATCGAAATGCGTAACCTCACCGCCGGCCAGCCGCTCGCGAGCCAGCAGCGTCGCGACCCGATCGCGCAACTCCGCCGACGCCGCCGCAATCATGCGCGCCGGAATCTCTTCGCATCCGATTTCGAGCAGAAAATCTGGCATATCAGAAGTCGTTATTATCGCAACACTTCATTATCGCAACACTTCATTATCGCAACACTTCACGTTGCGGGGTTGAAACCGTCATCGCAAAGCACCTGTCATCCTGAGCGCAGCGGAATGCTTCGCGAAGCGAATCGTTCTGCGGAGTCGAAGGACCCCGCGTCGTGATCCGGTTCCACTGTTGTTGCGACGCGTTCTCACTTGGCTTCGTCAGCCGCCAGCACCGAGCAAAGGCCTCGCCGTGTCTTCGCCACTGCCACCGATCACGCGGTCTTTCGACTGCGTGGAAACTTCGCTTCGCGAACTTTCCACTCCGCTCAGGATGACAGGCCGTTCTAAGCACTCACAGGTTCAGGCTCGTCAGAGGTCTCTGACTTGGGTTCCGCTTTTTGCTGGTCGCTCTTCTGTTGATCCACCCAGGCCTTCGCGATGCCTACGGCCAGCGCCCGCACACGCGCAATCACGCCCACACGCTCCGTGACTGAGATCGCCCCACGCGCATCCAGAATGTTGAAAAGATGCGAGCACTTCAAACACAGATCGTATGCAGCAAGCACCGGAAACCGGGCGATCTCGCGTTTGTGTCCCGATCCTGCATCTGGATCCTGGCTATTGCTCCTCTTGAGTACCAAGTCCTTTTTCGAAACACCCAATCGCTCAATCAGTGCGTTGCACTCCGCTTCATAAAGGCGGAAGTGTTCCCACGCCTTCTCCACGTCAGCCAACTCGAAGTTGTAAACAGAAAACTGCAACTCATCAGCCAGACGCACGTCGCCATATTTCACGACGCTGCCCGTCTCCTGATCACGCGCCCACACAATGTCGTAAATCGAATCCACATCCTGCAGAAATGCGGCGATGCGTTCGAGGCCGTACGTCAGCTCAGCCGAAATCGGAAACAGATCGACGCCGCCGCACTGCTGGAAGTAGGTGAACTGCGTGATCTCGAGGCCGTCGAGCATCACCTGCCAGCCCACGCCCCACGCGCTCAGCGTGGGAGCTTCCCAGTTATCTTCTTCGAACTTGATGTCGTGCTGGCGCAGGTCAATGCCAATCGCGCCCAGCGACTCCAGGTACAACTCCTGCACGTTCTCTGGCGGAGGTTTCAGGATCACCTGCAACTGCATGTGCTTGAACAGCCGGTTGGGATTCTCGCCATAACGTCCATCGGCCGGACGGCGCGACGGCTGTACGTACGCAACTTTATAAGGCTTCGGCCCGAGCACGCGCAGAAACGTTTCCGGTGCCATGGTGCCCGCGCCGACTTCGACGTCATACGGCTGCTGCAGTACACATCCACGCTCCGCCCAAAATGTCTGCAGGCGCAGGATGAGTTCCTGAAACGTGAGCGGGTTGGACGAGGACGAAGTCATGAACCAAGCTGCCAGCTCCTAGCTGCCAGCTTCTAGCTAATCCTGCAACCCTTCGCTAGAAGCTAGAGGCTTGGAGCTAGAAGCTGGTTTACGGCGCAGCTGGACACCAGCGGGTAATCCACGATTGTAATGGAAGTTGGGGCAGCCGTCAGCTAGCCGATGCCGGCAGAGTTAACCACGCCGCCCCAAAGATCAGCACCGCCGCGGTCAGGAACGACGTCGGCGCTATAAAGAAGTAGCGCACAGACACGGTCGTCTGCACGGCCAGCCACATCGCGTTGGCCAGAGCCACGCGCTTCAGCAGTGCCGCCCGTTCGCGGCAGAGCACTAGATCGAGCGATCCCATCACGAGCGTCGCGAGCATGAATGAAATACTGAACCCGCGCAGGAAATTGTCCATGCTGCGCAGCGAGCCCATCACGTTGAATCGGTAGTGGGACATCAAATCCAGCAACTGCTTCTCTGTGTCATTCGCAGGGACGGGCGCTCCGATCAGTGACAGCGAATGCACAAACCCCAGCACCAGCAGCCAGACTGCACCTGCCGTGAACAGCCGCCTTCCCCATTTGTCAGTCATGCATTGACTCTCGTGATCGAATCTTCGTGGCGTGGATTTATAACACAACGCTGCTTCATACGAGAAGGTTGCGCCCACTAGAACCCACCTTTTTCCAGCATCCCCGCCGTCACCAGCTTCTTTTCAAGATGCCGCTGCAGGATTTGGATCAGGAATTTGCGCAGGTCGGCGGCTAGCGCTTTGGGCCACGGCATGCTGGCAAAAGCTTCGACAGGGGCGCGAAACATTTGTGCGGCCAGTGCGCGCGAATCGGCGGAAATCTCTGAAGAGGCCAAACGCTTGTCCTCGGCGCACATCAGCCCATCGGCCAGGGCGTGAAAATATGCCCGGCTGCCGTTCAGGTTGCGGCCGCAGACGGTGCACTCCGACAATTCCGGCAGGAAGCCGACCAGCCGGGTCAACCATAAGTCGAAATAGGTAACCGGCATCCAGATTTCCGGACCGGTCAAAACATGGAGCACCGACAAAGTCAGACGGAAGATGGCGTCGTTGGCTTCGCGGTCGGGCAGAAGTTCGTCGAGCAGCTCGGCGATGTGCCCCAGGGCGACTGCCCGCGGATAACTGACTTCGGACGCCATGGGAGATTCCAGGACTTCGCAGGAATCGAGGCGCGCGAGCTCTTGTCGCTCGCGGACGTCGTAAAACGCGCGTACGTACGTGAGCGGCTCAAGCGCTCCGCCGAATCGGCGCTTCGATTTCTTGGCCGAGCGCGCCACGCCGCGAACCTTGCCCTCCGCTCGAGTGAACAGCGTGACCAGCAGATCGGCTTCGCGCAGAGGATAACTGCGCAGCACAATCGCTTCCGACTCTCTGAGGGCCATGGGAGTTCGAGGTGAAGGTTGATTCTAGTGGAACGGGCTGGGGGCGTCAGCTTTCAGTGACGAGTGTAATCCCACTTCTCGCAAAAGACGCGAGAAATGGGGCACCCATCGCGAATGGGCAGTCAGCGAAGAGGACCGATTCGTGCCGCCGCTTCTCACTTCGATATACTCTGGAGATCGTGAAACGAATCGTCTCCGTTCTTCTCTTGATTTTGCTGCTGGTCACGCTCGGCCTGACTGAGGACACCTCATTCCAGCACGTCAAGGTGCCCGATACCAAGGGGCGGCAAGCCAAGGCTGTATTGACCTTCAGCGACGAGCATAAAGCCGTCGAAATCCGTCCGGTGAAGGGCACGCCTGTGACTATCCCCTACGCTGCGATCGACCGGTGCGCCTATGAATTCACCAAACAGTTCCGGGTGAACGAGGGCACAGTGGCGACGGCCCCGTTCGGCGTAGGCGTGGTCATGATGCTCATGAGATCCAAGAGTCACTGGCTCGAGATCGACTATCACGCTCAGGACATCCCGAAATCCTACGTGCTGCGCATGGAGAAGCACGAGTACCTGCACATTCTCGATGCGCTCAAGAGCCATGCTGGCGTGGACGCCCAAATTCTGGGAAACGCTGACAAGCGATAGGAGTGAGGCTCGATCATCGCGAGATCGTCCACGAAAAGCCCAAGGAACGCGCGTTAAAACAGAAAGGCGCGCATCCATAATGGACGCGCGCTTCTGATTCTGCGAAGTGGAGCTAGAAAATTTCTAGCGCCCGAAGTACTTGGCGTTCAGCTCGGTGAAAGAATTCCACTTTTCCGGCAAGTCGTCGAGAGCGAAGATGGCCGAGACCGGGCAGACCGGAACGCAGGCGCCGCAGTCGATACACTCCACGGGATCGATATAAAGCAACTGCTCGGTCGCGTAGGCGGGCTCGTCTTTCTTGGGATGAATGCAATCCACCGGGCATGCATCCACGCATGCGGTGTCTTTGGTGCCGATGCACGGCTCAGCAATCACGTAAGTCATAAGGGTGTCCGTCTCCTGGGAAATCTCTGCGTCTATTTTACTACCGCGCCAGTTTTGTGACCGGACATTCTAGCAAGAATCCGGGCGGCGGGTACAGCGTCTTGCCTGTCCCTGGCTGCTACCCGGGGGCAACCCTTATCCCGCCGTCGAGGCCCGCTGTGGATCACCCTTATGACCGAAGTAATTTGTGCCGCTCATCTTTGCACCTTTAATGTTGCAGACGTGCTGTGCCGCCCAAGATGGCGCGTGAGCCCCCATGAACAAACTCAAGTTTCTGGTTTCCCTGATCACAGAAAGCAACGATTATCAGCTCGAACAAGCAGCCTCTGCCCAGGCGGCCGCTCTCAAACTTGGCGTCGACGTCCAAATCATCTATTCCGGCAATGACGCCGTTCAGCAGACCCAGCAGATTCTGAATTTCATCCAAGACCCCTCCAAGCGTCCCGATGCCGTCCTGGCTGAGCCGGTAGGCACGGGCATGGCTCAAATCGCAAAGGCCGCGGTCGGTGCGGGCATTGCCTGGGCAATCATCAACAACGATGTGGATTACATTCCGCAGCTGCGGCTACGCGCCGCGGTGCCGGTTTTCGCCATGCTGTTGGACCACGAGGCCACAGGAAAGATTCAGGGCCAACAGATCGCCGCGTTCCTGGGTGAGAAGGGATGCGTTCTTTATATCGAAGGCCCCTCGACCCGCGACGTGGCGAGAAGCCGCTCCAAGGGCATGCTTGCCGCCAAGCCGGCGCGTGTCGAAGTAAAAACTCTGAAAGGCGACTGGACGCAACAAAGCGGCTATCATGCGGTCAAATCCTGGTTGTCGTTGAGCACGTCGCGGCAACTCCACGTCGGGATGATCGTCTGCCAGAACGATGATATGGCCATCGGGGCGCGCCGGGCTTTTGAAGAACTGAAAGATTTGCAAGAACGCGACGCGTGGCTCCGGCTCCCCCTCACCGGATGCGACGGTCTTCCCCGCTCCGGCCAGGAATGGGTGCGCCAGGGGCGTCTCGCGGCCACCGTGGTTTGCCCGCCGCTGGTCGGGGACGCGATACAGTTGTTGGTATCGGCCCTCGATTCGGGTTCCCAGCCTCCCGAACGCACGATGGTTTCTGCCAGCTCGTTTCCAACCTTCGAGGAACTGGAAAGCCTGCGAGGACGAGGGCAGGCGGCTCATACGTCATAGACGTCGCAACAGAGATCGCGGCAAGACCTGACAGGCTTAATTTCGGACACCGATTTCGGACACCGACTTCGGTCACGGATTTCGGTCACGGATTTCGGTCACGGATTTTAGACACGGATTTTAGACAAAGAAAAACGGCTGACAGCAATTGCCGCCAGCCGTAGTTGCGCGTTGTGCGCTTAGAGTCGGTTACCGGTGTCCGCCGCCACCATGACCGCCCCCACCACCGTGGAATCCGCCACCGCCATGCGCTGCGCCGCCGCCGTGGAATCCGCCACCGGCACCGTGTCCCGCATAGCCGCGTCCGACAGAACCTCCGCGGGGGGCGACATAGCCACGTCCACCAGCGTAGCCCCGACCGTAGTATCCACCGCGACCATAGTATCCGCCTCGGCCGTAGTATCCGCCTCGGCCCCAGTATCCGCCACGACCCCAATACCCGCCGCGGCCCCAGCCCCAACCCCAGCCATACCACGGGCCGGCGCCGATGAAGACTCCGCCTGCAAACCACCGCGGGCCGTAAAAGCCGTAGGGCGCGCAGGCGTAAGGATAATACGAGTAGTAACCATACGCACACACCGGAGGTGCGGCTGCATAGCCACCGTAGCTTTGGTCATAATTTCGATTGTCGTAGTCCCGATCAGAATAATCCCGATTCTGTTGAGACTGAGGCGGGCCTTGATTGGGCGGTCCTTGATTCGGCGGTCCTTGATTCGGCTGACCCTGGTCCTGCGGGCCTTGATTGGGTGGACCTTGATCAGCTTGATCCTGCCCCTGATCGGCGCTAATTCTGGCGTCAAACGATTGGGCCTGCGAGTAAGCCAGCGGCAAAGCCAGCGCAGCCACTAACGCAAGATGTTTCATGTATCGCATGTTAATTCCCCCTGGTCGTCGCGGTCGCCTCGGAAGCCAATCGCTGACCTCTCTATGTATTTGAACTCGGCAGGCACAGAAAAGTTGCAGGATCCGCTGTGGCTCATTTCAGCCATCCTGGCTCAATTCAGCCACTTGCGAAGGCAGCCGTTATCGCAGGCCAATTTTCTACTTTTGTTTCATGCTCTGCATCCCCGCCAGGACGGTAAATCCAAGATCTGCGGGGATCTTCGATGGTTCTAGGAATCTAATAGCAAAGAGAAACGGCTGGCAGCTTGAGAGCTGCCAGCCGCTATCACCGCTTCACGAACACTTTACCGGCGTCCGCCATGGAAGCCGCCGCCACCGTGGAAACCTCCACCGTGAACCACTGCCGCTCCATGAAATCCACCACGTGCCACAGCCGCGCCGTGGATACCACCGACCGAACCATGCACCGGACCGTGCGCTACATAGCCACGTCCACCACCCCACGCGCGACCCCAGCCCGGATGACCGTACCACGGACGTCCGTACCAACCGTTCGCCACGCCCCAACGTCCCAACCATCCAGGACCGTGGAACCATGGGCCGGCTCCGACGAAGACGCCGCCTACAAACCAGTCAGGACCATAGTAGCCGTAAGGCGCGCAGGCGTAAGGAGCATATCCGTAATATCCGTATGCGCAGGCCGGCACTCCACCAACCGCCACTCCGACCGGCCCCACCCCGACTCCCACGCTGACTTGCGCTTGCGAATAGGCAAGCGGCATCACCACCAGCACCGCCAACAGCGCAACATATTTTGCGTACTTCATACTCACCTCCCTGGCTTCGAATCTTCTGGATTTCCGATCCGAAAGCCCTTTTCAATCTCTAGGGATTGAAACGCGGCTGGGGAAGAAAAGTTGCGGAGACCGCAGTGGCTGATTTCAGCCATCCCGGTTGAATTCAGCCACTTACGGAGAGTCGAGACCTAGGGCCGATCACATTTCGGCTATATCTCTTAGAGGGCTACGCGCCCACCAACTGCTTCTTCTCACTCGGTTCATACTCCACGATGTAACCGGCGACGGCACTCGCGGCAACCGTGTACGGCGAGGCCAGATACATTTGCCCAGGCCCGCTGCGGCCGGGGAAATTACGGTTCTGCGCACTGATCACAATCTGGTCGGGACGTGTGGAAACTCCGGGGCCGGCGTTGATGCAGGCTCCGCAACTGGGCTCGATCACGCGCGCTCCGGATTTCTGAAACACGTCGAGATACCCGCGACGCAGGCAGTATTCGCGAGTTTCCTGCGAGCCGAACTGAATGTAGAACTGCACTGAATCGGCCACGCGCTTGCCGTGCTTGAGCGCGTCGGCGAGCACGGCGGCGTACATGTCCATGTCTTCATTTTTGCCCGCCGTGCAGGTGCCGCCGTAGGCGATCTCGACCGGAACGGGCGTGTTCAGCTCGCGAACATATTTTCCGTTCCCCGGATCGCCGGGCGTAGCCACCATCGGCGTGATCTCGGCAGCATCGAGTTCGATGACGTGCGCGTACTGCGCGCCGGGGTCGCTGTAGAGACCCTCGATCATGGCCTCAGCTTTTTGACGATTCATGCCGCGGCGCTCTGCCAGAAAATCTACTGCCTTTTTATCGGGTGCGACGATGCCGGTGAATCCGCCAATCTCTGCCGCCATATTGGTCATGGTGGCGCGCTCGTCGACGCTCAACTCTTCGATGGCTTCGCCTGCGTACTCCATGACTTTGGCCAGCGCCTTGCCGCTGCGTACGTAGTCGAGGCTGAGAATCTTCAGGATGAAATCCTTCGCGGTCACATTGGGATGCTTCCTGCCACGAATCACGATCTTCACTGACTCGGGCACCTTCACGCGCACATCTTTCGTGATCCACGAATTGAATACGTCTGTCGTACCGATGCCGAAGGCCACGCAGCCAATCGCGCCCACATGCGGTGTGTGCGAGTCGGAGCCGATATTCAACTGCCCCGGCAGCGCGTAGCTTTCGAGCACGATCGAGTGGCAGATGCCCTCGGAACCTTTGCGGTCAGTCAATTCGCCGTGCAGGCGAATGCCCTGCTTGGCGGCGAAATCCTGCTGCTTGAGTTTAAGTTGGGTCGCCAGGTCGAGCAGGCCGAGCTTCTTTTTTTCTTCGGAAATGACCTCATCGAGAAACGTCAGGTGGTCGCGGAAGAACAGGATGCTCGCGGGATCGTTAACTTTCGCGTCCTTGCCCACGTAGCGCTCGAAGAAAATCGCCGCCATCGGCGTGACGTACTCGTGGCTGAAGCGCAGATCGGCGCGGGCGAAACCGGTGTCGCCCGGCTTCACTGAGGCGACGCCAACTTCACCCTTCTCGTTGATCATATGCCGTGCAAAGATTTTCTCCGCCAGCGTCATCGCCCGTGTGGCGCCCTCGCTCGCGTTCCCGATCGGCGGCAAAAATACTTTCCCCTGCATGCGCGCCACATTAAATGGAAACAGTCCTCCGAACTCGATCACCTGCCGCGTAATCTCATCCTCTCCGGCGGTGAATTCGCTCAGCGCAATTTCTTCCCCGCTGCGAATGCGGTCGATCAGCGAAAAGTTGGTCGAGGTCAGCAGCCCCAGGTTCTGGCAATTCTGTTTGTAGATGCGTTCAATATTCTCAGCAATGACCACGCGGATGCCCGCGCACATCTCGGCGTAAGGAGACTGCTCGCGGCTCGAACCCTTGCCGCGACGCTTGCCGCTCACGGCACACACAAATCCCCCGCGTTTGACGTCACCGCGCCCGATCGGCGTGACACTGCCACATTTCAAACCCAGATACGGAATCTCGCCCAGGGTTTCGTCAAAGTAGAAGCAGTAATGCGCCGGGGTGATTTCGTCGGTTGAAATGTCGTCGCGCAGCTTGGGATTATTGGCCGGATTCTTCGTATCCCACGGCAGGTCTTCACCCGCGAGTTGCCGCTTGATCAGTTCCGGATCTTCGGTGAGAAAAAGAATACGTCCCTGCAGTCGGACTTTGTCCGCCCGCTTTTCGATTTTGCGTTCGAGGAGAGAATCGATCACGTTGAACCCCGCCGAAATCAAGATTGGGGACGGCCGGAAAGGAACTTGGCGGGTCGTCCCTGACTATTGTAACGCCGCGGGGACGCGTGCGGCGCCAGCATGCGGCAGCATTCGTTTAGCTTATGGCGTCAGAAAAACTTGAACCACGGAGGACACAGAGGAAATCACTTTCGATATTGGCTGGGCTCGGGCAGGGGCTCGAGCCCGCGGCCAGCGAAGATTTCCTGGAACTCGTGCAACAGAGCCTCGTGCACAAGGCCATTCGACGCCAGTGTTTCGCGGCTGTCGACTGCAAACGGAGAG
>JBEKRY010000091.1:0-16410 GCA_049517555.1 Candidatus Sulfotelmatobacter sp.
GGACGCCACACCGTCAAACTCGGCGGCGGATTTCATTACGACCAGGTCAACGTGAATCCGATCGCTCAGTTTAACGGCAGCTTCCTGTTTACCGGAAGCGAGACCGGCGTCGATTTTGCCGATTTCCTGCTCGGAATTCCCAGCCAGTACAACCAGAGCCAGCTGAATCCCTTCTATGGCCGCAACAAGTACACCGGCCTCTTTGCCCAGGACAGTTGGCACGTGAGGTCGAATCTAACCCTCAACTACGGTGTACGCTGGGACCGAATCGAGCCCTGGTATGAAAAGTACAACCAGATTTCGACCACCGAACCCGGCAAGCAGTCGGTAGTCTTTCCCGGCGCGCCTCCGGGAATCCTGTATCCCACCGATCCGGGAGTGCGGCGCACGCTTGCGCCCCCTGGGGACGAATTCTCGCCGCGCATCGGTTTAGCCTACTCGCCCGATGTCTCGGAGGACAACCTCTTTGGCAAGATCCTGGGCGGTCCGGCGAAAACCAGCCTGCGCGCGGGTTTTGGCATGTATTACGCGTCCATCGAAGCCCTCACTCTGGGCGTGCTCGCGGCCAACGCGCCTTACGGAACCACCTACAGCAGTCCCGCTCCGCCGCTATTTTCTAATCCCTTCATCACCGCCTCCAATGGAGAGAATCTAGGCCAGTATTTTCCCGTCAATCTTGCGCCGTTGAATGCCTCGAGCACTCACCCCGATGCCAGTGTGGACTGGTCGCAGTACTTGCCCATCAGTGGCATCCCCGCATATCCCGTCAGCAACCGAATTCCCTATACCGAGCAATACATGCTCTCGATCGAGCGCCAGTTCGGCGACAACACTGTATTCAGCGCCAGCTATGTAGGCAATCAGTCGCACCGCCTCCTGGTCCTTGTGGAATCGAATCCGGGCGATCCCGCCCTGTGTCTAAGTCTCAGTCAACCCAGCGACGTTGCGCCCGGATCGGCCACCTGCGGACCCTTTGGAGAAAGCAATGTTTTCACCACCGCTTCCGGCCAGACCGTGAACGGAACTCGCGGACCACTGGGTCCGAACTTTGGCAGCAATACGAATCAAAGCACGATCGGCAATGCCAACTACAATGCCCTCGAACTCAGCCTGCGCCATACCAGCAAACGCTTGCAGTTATTTGCCGGCTATACGTTCAGTAAATCGATCGATCAGTCGTCCAACGTCGGCGAGGAAGTGAACCCGATCGATCCCGCGCTCAGCCGGGCTTTGTCAGCCTTCGACGTGACTCACAACTTCGTGGTGAGTTATGCCTACGAGATGCCTTTCGATCGCCTGTTCGGCGTTTCCAATCGCTGGACCCAAGGTTGGACGCTTTCCGGCATCACCCATTTCAGCAGCGGTTTCCCGGTCACACTGCTCAACTACGGCGACAATTCCTTGCTCGGCGCCGAGCCCAACGGCATTAACAACTACGGCGTGGACGAGCCGGAATTTACACCCGGACCGCTTGATCTGAATTCCAATCCGCGCAATGGAAAATCCTATTTCAATACTTCGCTTTTCAGCCTACAGCCGTTGGGCACGCCGGGAAATTCCCGACGCCGTTTCTTTTACGGTCCAGGGCTCGACAATTACGACATGGCACTAATAAAAACCTTGCCCTTGACCGAATCCAAGTCGCTGCAATTCCGCGTGGAGGGGTTCAACGTGTTCAATCACGCGCAGTTTTTCGGGTCAACCGCGGTGAACGGCAATATGAATAGTTCTACCTTTGGCCAGGTGGTCAGCGCCGGCTCCCCCCGGTTGCTGCAGGCGGCCGTTAAGCTGATTTTCTAGGCATTAGTCTAGGATTAGTGCGGTGCCGCACCTAAGCGGCTTTCTTGCGACTTTCCCGTCCCCCCCGGCATCCAATAGCGGTGTTACGATAGCAAGATCGGGTAAATGGTTCGGTTTCCTACGGGAAGCATTCATACGATCGCCCGGTAGCGCGGCGCCCATTGCAGCCCCGCCGATAGTGCGACGTTCACAAACAGGAGAAAGAACATGGCAGGCAACGGAATCGTCGAAGTGACCGATGCGAACTTCGACCAGGATGTTTTGAAATCGGACAAGCCCGTGTTGGTGGACTTCTGGGCAACCTGGTGCGGCCCCTGCCGCGCCATCGCCCCCATCGTCGAAGAACTGGCCGCCGAATATCAGGGCAAGATCAAGATCGGCAAGATGGATGTCGACTCCAACAGCGCCACCCCGATGCGCTACAAAGTCACCGGCATCCCCACATTGCTGGTGTTCAAGGGCGGCCAAGTCGTCGAGCAAATCGTCGGCTATAAGCCCAAGGACACCATCGCGCAGGCGCTGAACCGGCACCTGGGGTAAAGAGCTTCTTAGCTCCTAGCCAAATCTCTCAACGCACGCTGCCGCTCGGCATCGTGCGTTTTCAGTTTTTGCGCTGCGGACTTAGAGCTAAAATGCTTCGTCATGCGTCGACTCCGCATACTCCATTTGATCGCAGCCCCGATCCTGGCTCTCCTCGCGATCTCGCTGCACGCCCAAGGCAGCGACCTGGAGCAAAATCTCCGCGACCAGTACAAGGGCAAGACGGTAATACTCCGCGGATTTTATGCCGGAGAGAAGTTGCGCTACGACCCCGCGGGCGTGCTGGTCACCGGGGCTATGTCCGGCGACTGGACGACGGAGGGCTTCATCCTGCTGAATGACATTCAGGTTTCGGAAGCGCGCCTCAAGATCAAGGGGAAACGCCTATGGGTCGTGATGGGCAAGAACGGAACATTCGAATTTCTTAGCGACACCGCAAAGGCGCAGAAAAAGGCGCCGACTTTCAAAATCGAGGCCGACTTGCCGCAGGTAAACTCATCCTTTGAGCAGGTCGATGCCATCCTGTCGAAAATCTTTCTGAGTCAGCAAGACAGCTTCGCAGAGGCCGTTCCCGACTACTGGAAACCTTGCGTTCCGGACGGTTTGAGCGGCAAAGCCAGTAGATGCTTTTTTTCGCGAGAGTTCGGCGCAATCCCGGGATTCACATCCGCCGGCCAAGGCAACCATTCACCATCCGTCGCGGCCTCGCCTGAGCTCGCGCACGGCCCCTTGTTCAAGATCGGACATGGCGTCAGTCCTCCAGGAGCGATCTTCCAGCACGAGCCAGTATTCAGCGAGCCCGCGCGCGAGGTGAAATACCAGGGAGTTGTAACTCTCGCGCTTGTCGTTAGCGAAAAGGGCCTGCCGATCAACATTAACGTTACGAATCCACTCGGGTTGGGCCTCGATGCAAAAGCCGTCCAAGCAGTGGAAACCTGGAGATTCAAACCCGCCGAGAAAGATGGCCAGCCCGTAGCAACGAGCCTCGCGGTGGACGTCAGCTTTCATCTGTACTGAAGAATGCCGCGAGACGGGAAGCGAACCTGCAAGAACTCCTAATACTTCCGCAGCACACCAATCACCCGCCCCTGCACATCCACGGACGCGGCCGGCACGATGATCGGTTTCATGGCTACATTCGAAGGCTGCAGCCGGATATTGTCTCCCTCACGGTAGAAGCGCTTCAGTGTGGCATCGCTCTGATCGACGAGTGCGACCACAATGTCTCCGTTGTGCGCGGTGCGGGCTTTCTCCACCAGCACGTAATCGCCGCTGAGAATAGCCTCATCCTGCATGGAGTCGCCGCGCACTTCGAGCACAAATACTTCTTTCGAGCGCACAAAATCCGCCAGCGAAATGGTCTCGTTAGTTTGCACGGCCTCGATCGGCTGACCGGCCGCGATGCGCCCCAGCAGCGGCAGCACCAGGCCCGTGTTCACGCTCATGGCCTGCTTCAGCCGCCCCTTAGGAGGCAGCAGATCGATGGATCGGCTGCGGTTGTAGTCGCGCGTCAACAGCCCCTTTTTCTCCAGGTTGGTGACGTGCTTGTGCACCGTCGCCAGTGAAGTCAGGTCCAGACCCTTGCCAATCTCCTCAAACGACGGAGAATATCCGTGCTCCGCCACGAATCGCGAAATGAAGTCATACACTTCCCGCTGCCTGCGTGTGATGGCCATGCCGCCATTATTGGCGAACATAAGGCGAAAAAGCAAGTAAGAAGTTTGGATCGTCACGACGCGTGTGGGCAGTGCCCAGGTGGACAGCCCAGCCCGAGGCTGAAACTTTTTCCCCGCCAGGAACTCCAATCCAACAGCCCTGCTATTTCGTACTGAAGAAGGAAGAAGAAGGGGAAACGAAAATGCCATCTTCTAGTCGCTTTGCTCTAATCCTGTTCGCTTCGCTGCTCGGCGCGACGGCCTGCAACGCCAAAGCCAGTCCAGCCGCTGCCTTTCCTGCGCCCGCACAGGACGCTGCCCGCGCCGCCACTCCGGGCAAGGAAACTGCCGTCATCTCCGGCGGATGTTTCTGGGGCATTCAGGCGGTCTTCCAGCACGTGAAAGGCGTGATCAGCGCGACCTCCGGCTATTCCGGAGGCTCGGCCAAGACTGCTCAATACGAAACCGTCAGCACCGGCGAAACCGGACACGCCGAGTCGGTGCAGATCGTCTACGACCCTTCGCAGATCACATACGGTGAACTGCTGCGCGTATTCTTCTCGGTAGCGCACGACCCCACACAACTCAATGCCCAGGGCCCGGATGAGGGGACGCAATATCGATCGTCAATTTTCTACAGCAACGATGAGCAGAAGCGCATCGCCCAGGCCTACATCGCGCAGCTCGACAAGGCTGGGATATTCCGGCATCCAATCGTGACCCAGGTCGTGCCGCTGCAGGCTTTCTATCCGGCTGAGGCCTATCACCAGAACTACGCGACGCTGCATCCCAATCAGCCCTACATCGTGTTCAACGACGCTCCCAAGGTGGAGCACCTGCGCCAGGAGTTCCCCGACCTTTACACCGGAAAGTAGACAACAGGAGATTACGATGTTCAATTCCGATCACGATCAAGACCATGAAGGCTCCACCAACCTGCGACGCCGTGCGTTCTTAGCGAGCGCGGCGGCAGCCATCGGAGGCATGGCGCTCTGGCAATGGAACAAGCCCGCCGTGCTCGAAGCCGCCCCAGTCGTGGCCGGCGAGCCCAAAGAAGTAACGGTCGTCCTTTTCTCCGACGGCGGCCAGCGCCTGAAGCAGGTTCGCATGGCGAAAGTTGTAAAAACAGACGACGAGTGGCGCAAGCAGCTCTCCGGCAATGCGTTCGACATCACGCGTCGTGCCGATACCGAAATTGCTTTCTCCGGCAAGTACTGGAACTTGCACGACAAGGGCCTCTACCGCTGCATCTGCTGCGACAACGCGCTGTTCGATTCCGCCACCAAATTTGAATCGGGTACAGGATGGCCCAGCTTCTGGACGCCGATCGCCGCCGAGAACGTGACCGAGATTCGCGACACAACTTTCGGCATGACCCGCACGGCCGTCGCCTGCACCGAGTGCGACGCGCACCTCGGCCACGTTTTCGACGACGGCCCCGAGCCCACGCATCTTCGCTACTGCATGAACTCAGCGTCGCTGCGCTTCGTGAAGCGAGCGTAGTTACCCAAATATTGGTTAACCAGGTTTACAAAGCAAACCCTGCTGCAGCGTAGAATTGCGTTTAATGACGCCCGATCGGCCCGCTTTCCGCGAACCAACCACCGTCGAAAAAATCTTCAACCGCTGTTTCGGATTTCTCGTCGGCCTCGGCCTGGGTTTCTCGCACAACTACCTGCTGGAAGTTCGCGGACGGAAAAGCGGCAAGCTGTACTCCACTCCCGTCGATCTGCTGGAACTGAACGGCAAGAATTATCTAGTGGCTCCGCGCGGACGAACTCAGTGGGTGCGCAACGCCGAAGCGGCCGGCGAAATCACGCTGAAGAAGGGAAGCACGCGCCGTAAATTTCGCATGCGCCCGATTCCTGACGCCGACAAGCCGCCAATCCTGAAGGCCTACCTCGACAACTTCAAACGCGAAGTGCAAACCTATTTTCCCGTACCTGCTGGATCGCCGCTCGAGGCGTTCACTCAACTGTCTTCAATCTATCCCGCATTCGAACTTCTGGAAGAGTAACGGTCCACATTATTTGCTGTCTCCGCCGGGTTGGCCGGCACTATCAGCGTGACCGGGTCTTTCGAAATTGAACCGTGCCGTCTTTGAGTGCCTTGCCGTTTGGATTAGAAGGTGCTTCGAAGCCGATCCGGCTGCGGGTGGGCTCGGAAGGACTCATGAGCTCACGGATTGCGTCCATCAAGCCCTGGATGTCGGCGTCATGTGATTCCAGACGGCTTTCCAATTCTGCCAGCTTGGTCAGGATATGGCGGTTCCCGGCGATAGCGCGACGCATACGCACAAAAGCAAGAACAACAAACACGCTCATTTCAACGGCGCGTTCGGAGTTCAGCACCGTGGCCGCCATAATGGCGCCGTGTTCGGTAAAGACATGCGGACGATAACGCGCGCCGCCGTGGCCTTCACTTGAGATCACATTTTGTGATCTCAAGATTCTCAGTTCGTGCGCGGAGAGTCGAAAGCGAAAGGCGAGAGGGAATCGTTTCGCATTACGCTTGACCTGCTGGTTCAGATGTCGGACTTGCACGCCGTATAGTTCGGCGAGGTCGGCGTCGAGGATGACTCTCTGTCCACGGAGAACGAAGATTTTCGAATCAACTTTTCTTGCGACAACCATCGCTGTCTTTGCCATAGGGAAAGCTCGTTTTCAAACTTGAGATCACAATTTGTGATCTCAAGTTTTCGGGGAGATCAGCAGCAGAATAGCAGCTGGCGGTCAGTTCGAGCATTGCTGAGAATTCTTTTCGCACACACGAGTGCCGATTAAGGAAGAACTGGCGACCGATCACGCGCCGGTGACGAAATAGCTTTCATCGGGTTTGAATTTTGTCTTTTCGGGGGTTACGCCGGCGGTTACGTCTTGTGCGAACTCGCGGCGGCGTTCGGGCCCTTTGCGCTCGACCGCGCGCACGCGGCGGGTGGGCATGTTGCTGGGTTCGAGGCTGACGATGCGGCCGTCGCGCACCTGGATCTGCGAGCGGAACCAGTCGGTGCGGTACATGCGGCCCGCGGCGTAGAACGTCATCGATGCAGCGATGGGGCCTTCGAATTCCTGTCCGGTGCAGGCCAGGATGCGCCGGCCCATTTCCTGCGTCCAAGTCATGCCCCCGACCAGCGGATCGTTCAGGCGGCAGCGCTCGAAAGGCGTGGCATGCGAGATCTTGCGCAATTGCAGAAGTTGCAGCAGGACGGAAGTCTTCGCCAGGTTGGTCACGATGATTCTGGCTTCGGTCGCGGAAATTCGCTCCATTTTTATGTGCAGGTCGGGTGACCACTCGCGCTCGAACTCTTCGCGGGCCAGAGCCAGGCCTTTGTCGGTGGCTTCAACATAACGTAGCGTAGCGCGAGCCAGAATAATACTGAAGAAAGTGGTGACGATGGTCGCGATGACCGGGATGTAGCTCAGCAGCGTCGTGAACGGAATGCGGAACGAACTGGCCAACTGCATATGCATAGAGACGAATGGCTCCTGCGGATGCGGTTCCCGAAATGGGCAGTGATCCGAATCAGTCTAGCCAGGACGAGGAGGGAGCTAAAGATGCGTATAGTGTGGGGGAATAACCGGTGCGGGGCAAGGACTTTGGTAACCGGGTCGAACGAGGGATAGACGATTTATCGGGCGGCGGATAAAGCCCGTCCTGAGTGCGCACGGCCTTTGGTCCATCGATGAAAACCGGGTGCCGCATTTCTCGCGCGGGAGTTTATTAGTAAGCCACGCGAGAGGTGGGGATTTTCGACCGAGCGCAGCCGAAGGAAGTGTCCATCCCTGAACTTCTACTCTAATACGCTGTCGTCCAGTTTTTTCTTGCCCCAGTCGGCGGCGGCTTGCACGAAAGCCAGAACGATGGGATGCGGCTTCTTCTCCGTCGACGACAGTTGCGGCTGGAAAAGCGTTGCCAGGAAAAACCGGTGAGTCGGCGATTCGATGGCACGAATTTCACCTTGCGGGCCGCGCGCAACGACGGGGAATCCAGCTTCCATGGCGGCCCATTCGAAGTCAGGATTAATCTCGAAGTTGCAGAAGAATTCTTCGGTGACGGTATCTTGATTCTTGCCGTAAAAAGTCTGCAGGTAAGAGCCCGGACGCAAGCGAATTTCCGGCACCGCGCCAGACAATTTCGGCGCATCGCCTTTTCGCTCGGGCACGGCGCAGGCTACCGGATAGATGATGATGTTCTTGGAGCCGGAATTATTTTCCGCGCTGTTGGCGTCTTTAATGTTGAGCACGTTGCGCGCGAATTCGATGAAAGCATACTGGAATCCGCCACAGGTGCCGAGGAAGGGCCAATCGCGCCTCCGGGCGAACTCGATGCCTTTGAGCATGCCGTCGAAACTAGTGTAGGGACTGCCGGGCGAAGCCCAAAGGCCGTCGAAATCCTCGAGCTTGGTCTCAGCTCCGGCGGCGAGAAGCGACGGAGTAGGCAGCCACTCGGATTCGACCTTTATTTTTAGCAGGTGGGCGGCGTGCTGCAAGGCGTCGTTGGTGGCGTGGTGCGAGCGGAAATCGGCATTGAAGTCGCCCAGGATTCCGATGCGGACGGCGTCGCTCACGGCTTGATTGTACTAGAGGGCCAGCGGCGAGCTGGCCGCACTCTCGGGCGAGACGGTTAGAAGGATGGTGCGCCGCAGGTCGCTGAAGATCCTTATGTGCACTGGGATCGCTTCCGACAGTTGTCGCAACGCGTAACTCTCGCGGACCAACATGCTCAGGTTCTATTGCATGCAGTCGCACGATGGTAAGAAGCGGGCCCCCGCGATTCGGTTCGCCGGAACGGTGTAAAATGCTTCCCTAATTTCTTGCCGCCTTCGATTTTGCCGGCGTTCGCGGCTTTCGTAAGTATTTCTCATAATTCCTGTCCGGTACTAACACGGACGTCCGTCCGTTAAAGCGCGAGCACGAATAGACCAGGTTGCGATGAAGAAGATAGGGTTTGCAGCAGCATTGATACTGTTCACGGTAGCAATCTTGTCCACTCGCTACTATATGGTGGATTTGCCGGTCTACCACTTTCTTGGTGGCGGCGACGTTACCGATCCTGCGACCTTACACCTGCAGGGGGAATTCGTCGAAAGCAATCTTGGCGCAGCCGAAGGCCCGTCCGGATCGCTTACTGTGCGCATGATTGCGCAGCAATTTGTTTTCGTGCCGCAGTGCGTCGAAGTGCCTGCGGGTGTTCCCATCACGTTTCGAATGACCAGTGCCGACGTCGTGCACATGCTGAGCTTCCTGGGTACGGACTATGGCCTGAAGGTTGTGCCTGGGGCGATTACCGAAGCAACCTTCACTTTTGCCAAGCCGGGCACGTTCAAGATTCCCTGCCATGAGTTCTGCGGAGCTGGCCATTATGCGATGAGAGGCCAACTGAATGTGGTCCCGCGAGATCAGTTTGCTTCCTTGCGTCCCAGCGAAAGGCGGACTTGTGAGCTACGCTAGTCGGGCTCGGCGCTTGCGAATCGCGACGCGGTGGCTTGGAACCCTGATGGTTTTATGTGCGATCACTGCTCTGTTGGCACGAAGGGATTCTTCGGCGCAATCGATGAATTCTGAGCCACCGCTTCGCGTGCCTTCGAACGTGGCCTGGACAAAAGAAACCATGAAGATTGCTTCCAGTGGTGACGCCTTTCGCGGATTGCTCCTCGCCCGGCGCTGCAATCATTGTCATGGCGAAGAAGGATTCAGCTCCGTTCCTGCCTTTCCCAACCTGGCGGGCCTGGACCGGTTGTCGTTCTGGAAACAGATGCAGGATTTTCGATCCGGCAAGCGGGCTTCGCCGGTCATGCAGCCCCTCGCCGAGGCACTTTCGGCGCGCGACGCGGCCGATTTGGCCGCTTATTTCGCGATGCTGCCAACCGCCAGTGATGCGCAAGACAACCGGGCATTTCCGCAGGCCATGCACGATCCTTCTGGCGCTTCGATGGCCATCCGCCTCATTGTCTTCGGAGATGGCCAGCGGGGTATTCCACCCTGCCAATCGTGCCACGGTCCTGTGAGTTATGTGAAAGGAGCTCCACCACTGGCTGCCCAGAACGCCGCTTATCTGGAACAGCAGCTCGAGCATCTTTCGGATGGGACTCGGACCAACGACATTAACGTTCGGATGCGCAGCATCGCGAGACAGCTAACCGCTGCGGAAAAGACAGCCGTCTCGGAATACTACGGTGGCGGACTGGGTCCGGGAGTGAACTCACGCTAGCCCGGGCTTCGAACCTCGCGGAAGACAACGATCCTCTTGGCCCAGAAGCGATCTCGTGCTAGCGATCTCGTGCTGAGGACTGACTCGGTGTGTCACCTTGCGCTGTCGCGCGTACGCGCCCCGCGATCTAGAACAGATTCTTGATGCCGAGAGCGAGATAGAGGCTGAGCAGCGCCAGTGCGGCGCCACCCCAGATCATCAGTGTGCATTTCCAGCCGAGGGAGCGAGCCACTTGCTGCTGACTACGCCAGGAGATAAGGAAAGGCTTATTGTGGTTCCCTTTCATAAGCGCCACCGGCGGATGGGGATCGAAACCATTTGCCGACATCGGAAAATTGGCGTCGCCGTCGGTGCCGCGACCACCGGCAGCGGCCGTTTGCGCATCGGCGAGGACTTGAACTCCGCCGGGCATAACAATGTGTGCGGCCATGCCAGAGGCAGAAACTCCGGCCGCCGCCCAGGCCGCGGGACTCGCGATGCCTGCCTTTAACAGCGCAGCAGTGATCTTCTCTTGCTGAGCCGCGTCTGTAGTCTTCGCGGCAACCGACTGGGAAGAAATGTGCATCCCTTCATGCCGAACCGGATCAGGTGGAGTTTCGGGTTGAGTTGAAAACCGCTGAGCGATCGAGCCCAGGGAAAAATTTCCGTCACCGCTTCCCATGGAAAACGAAAGCGAATTGACTGAGAGCGAGAATCCACCGGCCGCAATCGAACCGATCGTATCGCTGGACTGAATCGGCTGCGGGCCGACTTCGATGCCCGGATTTTCGCCCAGCGTGCCCAGGATAAACAACGAATTCTTGGGCTTGATGCAGTACTCTTCCACTTTAATTTTGTTGTACGTAACAATGCCGTGGCGCGAAAGAAAACTGCGCACATTGCCCGGCATAGGTTCTTTCGTGGTGAAGAAGGAATCGCAGAATTCCTGTTGGAAATCACGGTGCAGGTCGAGATCAGCGCCGCTCGGGTCGACCAGCACGCGCCCCGTGTTGTCGTCGACAAAAAATGGCAGGTGCATGCACTCGCCGGCGACCTTCACCCAGTTTTTATTCTTCCCGTTCTGTTTATATTCCCAGATCGCAGTGCTGTAGTAGTAGCAGGGATGCGCGGTGATGGGCGCGACCATGGTGTAAGGGCCCACGGCGAGGCCGCTCACTTCCACCATTCCCATGGCGGCGCTGCGAATCTTCGAGAACGGAGTGTCGAGAATCAAGCGGCGGCGCTGCAGCAGGCGGAATCCGTAGATAAAAAGACCAATGCCCGCGCAGAAACCGACCAGACACCAGAGCACGAATCCTCTCGGATCCGAGGAGCGCGACGAACGAAAGATCAGCGCAACAAGCGTCAACGTAGAAAGAGTCACTGATGGAATCCGCGGGCAGGCTAACGCACACCTCCCTAAGCTGAGGCTAGCGAATCGAGGAGGCGCGGAGCAGCAGGAAATCGCTGGATGTACTTACGTCGGTAATGACGTGTTGGTTATGACGGACGGTACCAAGGTTCGCCTTACCCACTTCTCGCAAAGGACGCGAGAAATGGGGTACCCACGTCTCGGGAGCTGAGAGCTGAGAACTGTTCCTCTATCCGCCGGCCTTCAACTCCGTCAGCACCTGCTTCGCTATTTCTTTCAGCGTTTCGAAGACGCCGACGCCCTGGAAGGCGACCGCTTCAACGATGGCTTCATTTTTCTTGCGCAGTTCGGTCGCCAGCAGATCGACGGGCAGAATATTGGGCAGGTCACGCTTGTTCAACTGCAGCACGTAGGGAATTTTGTTGAAGTCGTAGCCGTGTTCTTTCAGATTCGACATCAGGTTCTCGAGCGCTTCGACGTTGGCATCCATGCGCTGTTCCTGAGAGTCGGCCACGAAGACGATGCCGTCCACGCCGCGCAGAATCAGCTTCCGGCTGGCATCGTAAAAGACCTGGCCGGGCACGGTGTAAAGATGGATGCGGGTCTTGAAGCCGCGCACCGAGCCGAGGTCAAGCGGCAGAAAATCGAAGAACAAAGTTCGCTCGGTTTCAGTGGCCAGCGAGATCATCTTGCCCTTCTGCTGGTCCGCGGTTTTCTGGTAGATCACCTGCAGATTGGTAGTCTTGCCGCCAAGTCCGGCGCCATAGTACACGATCTTACAATTGATCTCGCGGGCTGCGAAGTTGATGAAACTCAAGGCTTTCCTCAAATGCGGGCATGCCCCCGAGGGCGGCCGCGCACAATTCATGTACTTATGGAGGCTCGGGGTCTTTATATCATACGAGGGGTTCTGTACGCAGGTTACTCAGGTGACCCCCACCTGGCCGAAGGGTGCCATCCGAGAAACGAATGGACGACGGTGAAATGCATCAGCGGGCTGTCGGAACCGCAAAATAGCCGTCCTTGGCGGCAACTTTCAGCCCTTTCCTGTCCACGCGTACTTCGATGCTGCGATAGGCCGAACTGCCGGTTGTGGCCTGCGCGTTATATCCCAAAGTGTATTGATTTCGTGCCTCAGAGGTGATTTCCGCATAGGCGTCTTCAATGGAATTGCGGGAAAGTTCCGCCAGCGGGTCGGCGCCGCAGGTGGCGCGAACGAATTTTGCAAGATTGTTGGTGCGGCCCTGATCGGGCAGATGGAATTTATCGAGCTGCCGAAAGCCAGGCAAGGCGCCGCTGTCGACCACCACAGCTCTGACCTGGATGTCTCGAGCCTGCAACAGGTGCAGCACGCCGGCGTAACTGGCGCGGCTGCCCATTTCGCGTCCATCACTGATCACAAAAATTACTTTTCGGCGCTCGCGGTCGCGTTTGCTCAGGTCCTGTGCCGCCCGCAGGATTGCGTCATTCAGAACGTGCGCCTCGCGCGGCGGCGTATAAACTGGCGGCACCGGCGGTCCGCCTGCAGGAAGCCCGTTGATCGTGGGTCCTTCCGGCCCCAGCGGGCCACCTAGAACGGGAGGTCCGTTGGCGTGACCGCGGTACTGTTTCATGTCGTTCAGCGCTGCTGTAAGCCGCTCCGGCCTTCCCGTGAAATCGGTGACCTGGCTGACTGTGCTGCTATAGGTGTAGAGCGCGACTTCATCGTAGGGGCTGAAGGCGCCGGCCAGGGCCGAGTAGGTCTCATTAATCTTCTGCAGCGCGACGTCCGCCATGCCCGTGTCGATGACGACCGCGACCGACAGCGCAAACGGATCGCTGGTGAAGTAAACGAGCGTCTGTTTCTTGCCATTTTCCAGCACGGTGAAGTCGCCGGGAAGCAGGCCATCCACGCGCCGCCCACTGGAATCCTTCACCATCACGGGAATCTGCACTCGGTTCACTGAAATCGGAATCGTGTAGAGACCTTCCGCGGGATTAATCTGATTTCTCTGTTTGCCGGTAGGAGCCGCCCCGGCCGGGGCCGTGGACGGCTGAGCAGCCTTATCCTGATTCTGCGTGTCTTGACCGGGCTTGCCATTTCCGGGCGCTGGGTTGTCGCCGGGGAACGGATTGGCTTCTGCGCCCGTGCCTGAGCCCGGCGGCGGAGCGGGAGGAAGAACCGGCTTGGGTGCCGGCGGCTGGACGGTCGACGGAGCGTCCGGGATATCCTGCGCCGGTTGGGAGTTCGCTGGCGGTTGGGATTGCGTTTGGCTGCCAGACTGGGCCTGCAATGCGGGGATGGCCAGAGCCACCACAGTGGCGAGAGCCAGCAACATGTTTCCCCTCGTCATCTGCCGTCTCGTATTTCTTTTCACCGGTGCCATAGCTTCCTCGTCAGCCTTGCGAACCCGCCAAAAACCTTTCTGCCTGTAAGATGCCCAAACCACTCCGTTTGGTACATCGAACGCCGCAGGATTAGACTAACACTAACCGAGAATCGCGAGAGAATCCCGAATGCCGAAGCTTCCTGTTTCTCACCACCGAACCACGCTCGTAGTCGCCCTGGCTGCCGTTTGCCTGGCCGCCTCCTTCATTTCGGCCCAGCAGTCGCCGGCCAAGCCGCCCGCAGATCAGCAATCCGGAAATCAACAGACCGACGACCAGAATCAGCAGCCCACCGAAACTTTGAAGGTCAACGTCAACGTCGTGCAGGTTTTCTTTAACGTCAAAGACAAGCACGGCGCGCTCATGCCGAACCTCACCAAAGCTGATTTTGAAATCTCCGAAGACAGCAAGCCGCAGACCGTGAAATATTTTACCGCCGAGACGAACCTGCCGCTCACGCTCGGAATCCTCATCGACTCCAGCGGCAGTCAGCTGCGAGTGCTGGACATGGAGAAGGAAGTTGGTGGCGCGTTCCTGAAACAAATCCTGACCGACAAAGATGAAGCCTTCGTTATCGACTTCAACGTCGATGCCAGTCTGCTGCAGGACTTCACCCGTGACGTGCACCGTCTGCAGAAAGCGCTGAATTCGGTGAAGATCAACGCCGGTTTCACCACCGGTCCTATACCCGGCGCGGGCGGTGGACCGGTACCCACAGCGGCGCAGGCAGGCACCGTGCTCTACGACGCCGTTTATTTATCCGCCCACGATATGTTGGCGAAAGAAGTAGGGCGCAAGGCGATGATCCTGCTGACCGACGGCGAAGACGAAGGCAGCAAGCTGAAAATCAGGGATGCGATTGAGGCGGCGCAGAAAGCGGACGCCATCGTCTACGTGCTGCTGTGCGCGGATCGCGGATTCTATGGCGGGTTCGGCGGGGGCTACTCCGGCGAATCCGAAATGCGCAAACTGACTGAGGCCACTGGCGGCCGGGTCATCAACGTGGGCAATAAGATGGACAAGCTGCAAGAGGCTTTCAACCAGATCGCCGCCGAACTCCGCAGCCAGTACAACATCGGCTTCACCTCCACCAATACTAAGCTCGACGGTTCCTACCGGAAGCTTGAGATCAAGAACAAACAGGGCTACAAGATTCAGGCGCGCGCCGGATATTACGCCGGACGCAGCGAGAACCAGAACTGAAAATTGGGACGCGATGCTGTGGTGGCGCAGTTTGGATTCCAGCGGGCCCTCTCATCGTCGGCGTCATCCCGAGCGGAGCCGTTCTTCAGGCGAAGAGAGGGATCTCCCTGAAAATCGCGCCTTGGGGGGAAGATGACGCAACGACCTAAAGATTCAAACTGAGCACTACGATCAAAAACAGCGGGCAAGAATGCCCGCTCCCATCTCCCGCTACTGACTCGCAGCCTGACCCGCCGAACCGGACAACTCCGGCGGATCAAAATAACATTGATGCCACAAGGCGGAGTCCGACAACGTGCCTGCCTTCCACTGCTGAAGAGTAGCCATCGTAGCGGCAATCATGCCGCCGTCGGCAGAATCGAAAATCAGCACAATCCCCGCCACGCTGTCAGTCTTATTAGCCACGTCTTTCTTAGCCAGGTCCGCATAGCTCTTGCCGAGCATGGATTTCGCGAATTCCAGCTTCAGCTTCGAGCCCCCATCCTGCGCCGACTCGTCCGTCTTCTGCACCGAAATGATTTTCACATTCTTGTTGCGCAGCGGCTCCCAGTCACCGGGGAACTGAGCGGTATCCTCGCGACTCACGCGAAAGAGTTCGTCGGCCGTCGGTCCCGGAGCGGCGCCGGCGTGGGTATCGAGGTCGGGAACTCCGTCGGGCATTTCCAGACTGTTGCGCCAGATCCAGCCTCGAGACAAACCGGAAATCCGCACGTGCACCCAGTCGGGGTTGAAATCGAGCATTTCGAATTCGTCGTGAGCGTCGGCCAGGAATAACGTCTTGGCCGTCAAGCTTGCAGTTGCTACCACCGGCGTGCCTGACTTCTTTACGGCCACCAGGTTTTTGGGATGCGACTGGTTCTTGAGAATCTCCTCCAGACTGTCGGCCTCGGCCTTCAGCCCCGCGCGGTCAGCGTCCACCGGCGGGGGAGCAGCCGGAGTTGCGGCCGCTTCGGCAGCAGCCAGTCCGTGCGTCAGAGACGACTGAAACGTCCCACCAGTCTGCGGCAATGGCGTGGTCGGCGCAGGCGGAACATTGTCCGCCACCTGGGTCTGCGGCTGAACTTGACGGGCGGTCTGGGACTGCGAGGTCTGGGACTGCGAGGTCTGGGCCTGAGCGGGCTGACGCTGTGTGGTCCGAGGTTGGGTGGTCTGCGGCTGAGTAGCCTGAGCTTGAGTAGCATGGTTTTGAGTAGCCTGGTTTTGAGCGGTATGGTTTTGAGTGGTCTGGGTTTCAGTGATCTGGGGCTGAACGACACGGGAGGGTTGAGTGATCGGTGAAGTGGA
>JBEKRY010000092.1:0-25636 GCA_049517555.1 Candidatus Sulfotelmatobacter sp.
TTTACGATGGGCGCGCCGGGAGGATGCGCATTCAAATCCAGCTGCAGTAATTTGAGGAAAACTTTGGCGTCGAGCATGGGAAGAGGCAGGCGCAGGGTGCGGACGAATTGTTGATGGTTGATTGCCGATTGCTGATTGCGTGACGAGAAATTTTCGAGATCGAGCGTCAGGCGCAGTTCTTGCGTGGCCAGGGTCCGCGAATCTAACCGTGCGCAAATTTGTTCCAGCAGGCGATTCAGCAGGAAGGCCAGTGGTTCGAGCAGTACGATCGGATGCTCCAATTCGACGGCTTCTTCAAAGATCGGAGGCGCTTCCACGGGGACCAGCGTGCGCGAAGCAGCGCCGCGGGCCAATTGCTGCAGGCGCAGGCCTTCCTGTCCGAGGCGTTCGCTGAGCGAAACTTCGGGCAGCGCGGCCAGCCCGCGCAGGTTGCGGATGCCCCAGCGGTCGAGGGTTTCGAGCAGGCGGGCGGTTGATTTGTTTTCGTCTTCTTGCAGACGATCTTCTGCGAGTCCAGTTACAAACAAAACTTCCGTCGGCAGCGGGGCCAGTTGCTCAGCTTCTTTTCCGGGGGAGATTACGGTGATGCCAGGAAATCCGCGAGCGGCGAGCATGGCCGCATCGGGATTGGATGCTACGGCGACGTTGGCGGTGAGTCCGAGCGTGGCCGTGCGATTGTGAAGGGCGCGGGAGATTTCCGGCAGCGATCCGAAAAGAGATTCCAGGCCCGCGAGATCCAGTAGAGCGGTGTCGCAGGCGGCGTCTTCCACGCAGGGCGAGAACGACTGGGCGCAGTCCAGCAAGGCGGCATGCGCGGCGGATTCCCGCAGCGCAGATCGCGGACGTAAGGCGAGTTCTGCGCACAGTTCGGCTTGGGCTTTGGTCATGCCCGGCGCAATGCCCATGTGACGAGCTTTTTCATTGACGGCGATAATTTGTTCGAGTGGAGGTTTGCCTTCGAGAATGGCGAGGGCGCGCCCCTGCAGTTCCGGTTCGGCGCGGAGTGCGGCCGCCACGGGAAAATTCGGCACGTAGATGGAGGCAAACGGCATGGGAATCCATCATCCGGCCCAGGCGGTTTTAGTTACGAATGCGATGGAGCGCGCGGGTTTGCGGTCCAGGCGCGAGCGGATTAGTTCTGCGGTGATGTTCAGTCCGGTCAGCAGTTGCGCATGTGTGGGATGAGTGAAGTCATCCGTGGCAGCGCCGTCCCTACGGGACTCGGCTTTTTTCTCCATGCCCACCCGGCACTGCCGTGCCGGGCTTTCCCATGCTGCCGCTACGCGGCTGGGTTCTGGGTGATCAAGCATCATCGTTTCTCCCTGACTATTGGGCGGAGCCAGCTGCAGCAGCAGGGACGAGCAGCTTCCGGCGATGGGGTGGGGCTCGATGGCCAGCAGGATCGTGGGCGTGGGCTCGACTGCGCGGCGGAAGCGGAACCAGGTGGCCAGCGGGATGCGGCGTGCAGCTTGAAGCGGCAGATCACTGAGATCGAGCGCGATCAGACCGAAGCCGCCGCTTTCGAGCAGCAAGTCGGTGGCCCGCAGCACTTGCTCCAGACGATGCTCGGACTGGCGCGCGCTATTTTCCTTTAACTCGTTTTCCTTAAACCCATTTTCCTTCGACCTATTTTCTTTTGACCCAGTGCGATTGAAATTGAATGCAGCCTGGGAGGAAATTCCCATTTCTCGCGCCAAGGACGCGCGAGAAATGGGGCACCCTTTTTGTCGGGTGGGCGGCTTCGGAGGATCTTCGCCGCAGCGTACCCACAACAATCGGCTCAGTTCCACACCGACCGCTGCTGCTGAGCGGGGGTCGAGCGCGTCACTGGCATCGACCACTGCGCAGAATTCTCCGCGGCGCGTGGCGGCGGCCAGAGCGGCCAGAAGCACGGTCGTGCGACCCGAGGACGCGGGGCCGCAGATTTCGGTGAGGCATCCGCGGGGCAGGCCGCCGGTCAGGGCATCGAGGGCGGGGATGCCGCACGAAACCATCTCGGGCGCGGGACGAATATCGAGCTGCGAAGCGGGGGTGACGCGGGCCGGGGGGATTTTTGATTTTTGATTGCTGATTGCTGATTGAAGAACGCGGGCGATAGGAGATTCCTGGGCTTCCGCCTGATCTTCCGCCTGACCTCCACAATGCGGGCTGGCAGATGAAGACACCTCAGGAACTGTTTCGTCGTCAAAGACAAAAGGGCGGCCCAGGGCCGCCGAAGTGGAAACCACTGCGGAAGACATATCGATTCCTCGGAAGATTTCAGGGAACGCCGGGGCTGGGGTTCAGCGACTGGAGCCGCCGGAGGCGTGTTCGCTTTTTATTCGCCTACAGAGATATTGCTCCGGAGGTCGGGGTTTGTCAAGTCTGGGAATTAAGAGATGGGTTCTTAAGTTTTCCGGCGAGTTGTACTCGACAGCCGAGAGGCGGCTGCCTCTACATGGGAGTTTCCTGCGATCTGTGACATGATGGAGGGATGAAGAAACAAGCGTCCGATCAACAATTTCATGACCGCCGGTATCAGGAGCGGAAACGGGCTGAGGCTGCCAAGCAACCCGTCACGAAGAAGCCTGCGAGCGCAGACGACGGTAAAGCTGCGGCCAGCCCTGCCAAGGAAGCGACAAAAGAATAGCCGCGTCTGAGAAAGACTCCAGATTGCCGGTCTGACGGTGTTGCTCGCACCGAAGATTTCAATCACAATCAGAAATCAGCAATCAACAATTCCTAGCCCGTGTTGTGCAATCCGGCGGCGATTCCGTTGATGGTCGCGCCCAGGGGATACTCCAGGTCCGAGCTTTGCTGGCCCTGCTGCTTGCGCCGCAGCAGTTCCACTTGAATCAGGCTCATGGGATCCACGTAAGGATTGCGCAGGCGGATCGAGCGCGCCAGCACGCGATTGCGGCCCAGCAGTTCGCGCTGTCCGGTCACGCGGAGAATCATGCGGCGGGAGCGCAGGAATTCTTCTTCCAGCATCCCGAAGACGCGCTTGCGCAGCGCCGCATTCTTGACCAGGCCGGAATAGTCGCGTGCGATGCCGAGATCGGCTTTGGCCATGCCCAGTTCCACGTTGCGGAGCAGTTCTGAGAATACGGGAAAGCCGCGCGCGATCTGCCGTAGGAGCTGCTCGTGTCCGGGACCGTTTTTGGTGAATTGGTCGAGAGCGTGGCCGATGCCAAACCACGCCGGGACGGCAAGGCGGCTTTGCATCCAGCCGAATACCCAGGGGATGGCGCGCAGGTCTTCTAGTCTTCTACCTTTAGTGCGGCGCGAAGGGCGCGATCCGATGCGCGCCGTGTCCAATTCGTTTACTGGAGTGGCCTGCTCGAAATATTCCAGGACGTCGGGACTGTCGGCAATCTCCTTGCGGTAGAGGCGGTAGGCCTCCTGCGACATTTCTTCGATGGCTTCTTCCCAGCGCGGAGGATGCTGGGACTGCTGCTCTCCGTGCAGCGTGAGCGTTTCCAGACTGGCGGCGATCATCAACTCCAGATTCCATTCGGCGAGCACAGGGTCGGCATACTTCCAGTTGAGAACTTCGCCTTGCTCGGTGATGCGAATCTGGCCGGAAAAACATCCTGGGGGCTGGGCGAGGATGGCGGCATGAGTCGGCCCACCGCCGCGGCCTACCGTTCCGCCGCGGCCGTGGAAGAGGCGCAACTTCACTCCATATTCTTGTGCCGCGCGATGCAGCTCGCGATGCGCTTTATAAAGCTCCCAGGTGCTGGTGAGCATGCCGCCGTCTTTGTTGGAGTCGGAGTAGCCGAGCATGACTTCCTGCCAGCGCCCCCAGGAATCGAGCAGAGGCTGGTACTCGGGATGGCTCCACAGGCGGCGCATGACGGCGCCGGCGGCGCGGAGCGATTCGATGGATTCGAACAGCGGAACCGGCATTAGGCCAGGGTCGTCGCCTGATGCTGCAAGCTGAACGTCGGTGGCCTTCGCCAGGCGAAGCACATTGAGCACGTCATTCTCGGATTCAGCGCCGCTGATGATGTAGTGGCGAATCGATTGCGCGGGATAGGTACGCTTCAGTTTGGCGATGGCGCGAAAAGTATCGAGCAGGTCGCGGCTCTCGGCGGAGTTGGTGCTGCGTTCGGGAGTATCGCCCAGTTCCTCGACGACCCGGGCGTGCACTTGCGCATGTTGGCGAATGTCGAGCGTGTGCAGGTGAAAGCTGAAGGTGCGCACCTTGCGCAGCATGGAACTCACGTAGGTTCGCGCCAGGAGTTCTCCGCGATGGGATTGGAGACTGCTTTGCACGAGGAGAAGATCGGCTTCAAACTCCCCGGCATTGCGATAGGCGGCGGGAGCGTCCACGGCCAGGCGGCTCTGCTGCAGCTTGTGAAACATGTAGGAAAGAAAGCGGCGATAAGTTTCGGTCGTATTGTGCGCGCCCCACGCCAGGTGCACGCCGGCGATAGTGCGTTCGTAGAGTTTCAAACGCGCAAGCAGTTCCTCCGAAACGTCGGTTTGCCGGCGCGAGGAACTGAGGTGGTCGCTGAGCGATTCAACGTCGTTGAGATATTCGCGCAGGATCAACGTGCGCGCCATAGCCAGCGCGTCGCGAATGCAGTCGGGTTTGACCAGCGGGTTGCCGTCGCGGTCTCCGCCAATCCAGGAGCCGAAGTTCACCAGGTTGGGCAACTGGTTGGCGTCCAGATCGAGGCCATAGACGTCGCGGAAGCTTTCCACGACCTCGGCGTAAATCTTGGGCAGCGCGTCGAACAGCGAAAGGCGAAAGTAGCGCAGGCCCATGCGGATCTCATCGTCGACCGTCGGCTTGGCCAGGCGCACTTCGTCGGTCTGCCAGAGTGAAGTAACTTCGGCGCGGATATGGTCTTCGCAATCCTCCGCATCTTCATCCGTGAGCGGGAGGCGGTCGAGGCGCTCGAGTTCTTTCGCGATGCGGCGGCGCTTGAGCAACACCGTCTGCCGGGCGACCTCGGTGGGATGCGCCGTGAATACGGGAGTGATCACGATCTGGGCGAGCGCGGTGACGGCGTCTTCTGCCGAGATTCCAGCAGCTTTCATGCGCTGCAGCGTTCCGCGAAACGAACCGGCCTGCGGAGCATGTTCGCGGTCCAGTTTACCGGCGCGGCGGCGGCGGCGGCGGTGGTTGGTCTCGGCGAGATTGGTCAGCTCGAAATAGGTCGCGAAGGCCTTGGTCACCTGGTAGGCGCGGGGCAAGTCCATGGCAGAGATGATTTCCTGCGCCTTGGCCATGAGTTCGGGCGCAGAGGCTTGGTCGGGATTGCTCCGCCCGATTTCGCGATCTACCGTCTCGCGATGAGCGGCCTCGCGATGGGCACTCTCGCGATGTTCGATGAGCAGTCGCCGCAACTCTTCGACCGACGCGAACAGCTCTCGCCCGGACTGCTCCACCAGCACTTGCCCGAGGATTGCGCCCAGCGAGCGCACGTCGCGGCGCAGCGGATTATCTTTGGCGGGCTCGTCGGAACTCGCAATCACTTCGGCCAGGCGGGCCTGTTGGTCGTCGGCTTTCCACAGCGGCTTGGGTTTGTTTGACGCCATCTAAGGATGTAGGCAGAATAAACGACGCGGGCGAAACGGTGGGATGAAAAGAGTGAATCGCGACGAATCACGAGGCGGAACAATAGGTCGGTCAATCAGAGCAATTCTGGAAATGGCAGCGCAAGACCGGTCCGAATTTGAAGGGATATTGAGATGAATCTAGTTCCGAACGGAACAGAACTCGCCCGCCCATTCCTACCTGCAAGAGACTTTGCTCTCTCTAAGACTTTCTATGAGACTCTGGGTTTCGAAAAGCTTCTGGACGGCGATGTGGCCATCTTCAGGGCGGGCTCCGGCAGCTTCATCCTCCAGAACTATTATCAAAAAGAGTGGGCTGAAAACTTTATGATGCAGCTCATGGTCGATGATCTTGACGCTTGGTGGGCGCACATTGAAGGGATCGATCTGCCCGGAAAATTCAAGGTCCAGCCTCCGCGCGCGCCGGCTATGCAGCCGTGGGGCCTCCGGGTCGCCTACGTCTGGGATCCATCCGGAGTGCTGTGGCACGTTGCCCAACGACGCGAGGATGCAATACAGGACTGACGCACTCTGACGCCGGGATATCCGGAATTACGGGTCGCCCATATTGCGGATGAAAAGAGTGGATGGTCAGAACCACTCGTGTCTGTCATCCTGAGCGGAGGTGCCATCCGCGAAGCGAACGGCAGCGCAGTCGAAGGACCCCGCGCCACTCGCTTTCAACACGGACGAAGTCAGGGCGTTTCAACCACAAGACTGTAGCATCGTGAGAACTCCCTTCCAGGTTTATCTCACTCAACGCGTGGAATGGGTCCTTCGACTGCGTTTTCGTCCGCCTTTGCGGACGAAAACTTCGCTCAGGATGACAAAGTAGGGAACCGACTACTTCGGCACTTCGAAGCGGTAGCCGATTCCGCGCAGGGTCTTCAGGTATTGGGGATGGCGGGGGTCGAGTTCAATCTTTTCGCGCAGGCGGCGGATGTACACGTCGATCGATCGTGGGGTGACGAAGGGAGTCTCTTTCCACACCGCATCGAGCAGTTGATCGCGGGTGAGAACGCGGCCGCGGTGCGTGGCCAGGTATTCGAGCAACCGAAATTCGCGCACCGTGGTCATGACATTGCGGCCCTGCATCTGCACGGTCATGGAAGAGACATCGATTTCCAGATCGCCCAGACGTAACTGTTCGCCCGCCGCCGGGACCTGGCCTAATCCGCGCAGCACGCTGCGAATGCGGGCCACCAGTTCGCGCGGGCTGAAAGGCTTGGTGATGTAGTCGTCGCCGCCCAGTTCCAGTCCCTTGACGCGGTCGGCTTCAGCGGTCTTGGCGGTGAGAAAGATGACGGGCGTAGCGGAAAGCACCGGAGTCTGGCGGATGTGGCGGCAGAGTTCGAAGCCGTCGGTCCCCGGCAGCATCACGTCGAGCAGAAACAGCGCGGGCATTTCGCGCACCGCTTCGGTGAGAACGGAAGAGCCGCTGACAAAACTCTGCACCTCGAACCCGGAGGCCTGCAGATGGTGAGAGATAAGGCGCGCGATATCCTCGTCGTCCTCGACGACAAAAATCACCGGACGGAACGCGACGGGGCTGCTCGCGCTGTCGATCCGTTCGTGGAATTCGCCTGGCTGATGCATGGATGCGCTTCAGCGCCCACGAAGTCAGAGGACTTCCTAAGGGAGGGCACGCATGCACGACTCTATTGGGCGAATGTTGCGCGAATGTTTCCCGCGTGTTAATGAACGATGAATTTGTGGAGCTTTTTCTGAAAGCTGACAGCTGAGAGCTACTAGTTCGCTGCCTTCTTCTTCGGCATGTGCCGCAGGCTGCGGCCTTCGATCAGGCTGTAGAGGTCTTCGGCGAGGTTGGTGGTGTGGTCTCCGGCGCGTTCCAGAGCCTGGGCCATGAGCAGCACGTCGAACCCTGTGGTATCGCCCTGGGCCACGGTTTCCGCCAGATGCTTCTGGAACAATCCATGGCAGAC
The DNA here is from genome assembly GCA_049517555.1 of Candidatus Sulfotelmatobacter sp. GTDB lineage: Bacteria > Acidobacteriota > Terriglobia > Terriglobales > Acidobacteriaceae > Sulfotelmatobacter. The sequence goes on from JBEKRY010000092.1 coordinate 7,491, forward strand.
GCGGTCAATCTCTTTGTCCATTTGCAAGACCTTGCGGGCGCACTCCAGATCGAGCGTGGAGAAGCCCTGATGGATCAGGTCGAGCATGTCGCGCAGCACGGCTGACATCTCCACGAGTTGGCGAACGTCAGATGTGGCCATCTTTGCGGTGCGGGCCTGCACGCGCATGGCTACGCTCATGACCAGGTCGCCGATGCGCTCCAGGTCAGTGGTCGACTTCAGACTGGAAAGCAACTGGCGGGCGCGGGCTTCGTTCACGCGCGTGATGGCCTGGGGCAGGCGCTCGTCGATCTGGCGCTCGATCAGGTCGAGTTCCTTTTCGCAATCCTTGATGGCGAGAAAGGCCATGCGCGAATTATTGGTGAGCAGGTCGCGGACATTGAAGGCAGCGTCACGCGCGATCAGGCAGGCCTTCAAGGCGAGGCGCGTCAGGTCGTCCGGCCCGCCGAGTTTCGGTTCGGCTGCAGCCTTGGCTGGGCTGGCCTCCGCATCTTCAACTCCGGTGCTCTTCGCTTTACGTGGCATAAAAAGTGGGTGCCCCATGTCTTGCGGTTTTTGCGAGACGTGGGAATTCTAAAATCGCGTCGTCGCGGCCGCACCCGATACTTCGGCGCAATTCAACTCAGCAGTCTACCCCTGAAATGTGAAAGTATGGTTACAACATTGCTCGCGGCAGTGCCACCGACTACATTGGTGGAGTCGCGGGTCGCATCGCATGTAGCCATGCGACGGAGGGCAGTTTCGTGAATCTTGCTGACTATTTGCGGCGCCAGTTCGCTTACGACGAATGGGCGAACCGGGAAGTGCTGGCCGCGATCCGACGCGCGGGCGCGTCCAACCATGCTTCTGAAAATCCGCGCTCTGCTAATCAGCGCTCTGCCAACCAACGCTCGCTGCAGCTCATGTCCCACATTCTGGCCGCCGAACTAGTGTGGCTGGAGCGACTGAAACAGCAACCGCAAAGCGTTCCCGTGTGGCCGGAACCCGATCTGGCGCAGTGCGAGGCGCAAGCCGCAAAAATGGGCGGCCTGTGGCTCGAATTTCTCGACCTGATCACCGCCGGCGACGTTTCTCAATCCATCTCCTACAAAAACAGCAAGGGAGAAGAGTGGACCAGCACGATTGTCGACGTCTTGACGCATGTGCTGATGCACTCCGCCTATCATCGCGGCCAAATCGCCACCCACATGCGCGCCAGCGGAGAAACTCCCGCCTACACCGACTTCATTCACGGCGTGCGCCAGGGACTGTTCCAAGTGGAGTAACTGTCACGCTTGGGACTGAGTAGCTCACGCTGATACGCCGTCTCGCGATTTCGCTGGCCAGTTCGTCACGAATTCACTCAAGCGATCCAAAGCCTGTGAGAACTTGTGTCCGGCGGCCGCGAAGCCAAGTCGAAAATGCGATGGAGAATCGAAACAATCTCCCGGGGCGAGCAGAATTCCTTGTTCAGCGGCAGCCTGGCAAAATGGTCTGGCGTTTTCTCCGCTGAGCAGCCAGGGAAATGCCGTTATTCCCCCTTGAGGGCGAATCCAGCCCAGCGTTTCGCGATGCGTCGCCAAAAAGCGATCCAGGTGCTCCAGGTTCAATGTAGCGGCTTCCTGCGTTTTCCCCAGAACCACAGCGCGTTGGCGCATCGCGATTTCGGCAAGCATCTCTCCCGCCGAATTGTTCGAGATCGAAAAATATGTCCGGGCATTTACGTAGCGTTCACGGCGTTTTCGGTCGTGCTCAATCATCCATCCCGTACGCACGCCGGCCAGAGCGAACGCTTTCGAGAAATCGTGGATCACCGTCGCTTGCGGAAGTCGTGACGCCGATTGCGTTTTTCGTCCGTAGTAAATCGGGTGATATACCTCGTCGCTCACGAGTTGGATTCCACGCATTGAGGTGAACTCGTGCAATCGGTCCATCTCCGCATCGCTCATGGTCGCGCCTGTCGGGTTGTGCGGGCTGTTTACCAGGACCAGCTTCGTCCTTTCATCGGCGAGCTTGATGATCTCCTCCACGTCGATGCTGAAGTTGTTTTCCCGACGTATCCCGTAAAAGCGGATTTCAATCCCCAGCGACTCAGGCAGCGCAGAAAACGGCGGATATCCTGGACGAGGCATGATTACATTGGCTCCGGGTTCAGCCGCCAGCCACATCAGCACGAGCAGAGCCTCCGAGGCGCCGGTCATAACCAGCACAGACTCCGCGCTCACACCGTGCATTTCCGCGATCGCTTCCCGCAGCCCGTCGGCCCCTGCTGGATGGCCATAGACCAACTCATGATTGAGAAACCGCTGGCGTTCTTCCTCCCCTGCGAGATTCAACACTTCATTGACCGTCCACCTCGGCCCTTCGCTCGACGCCAGGTTGAATTCAATATCATGCTCGTATTTGTCCAGCCACATGTCCAGCAGGAAGGGCTTCAATTGCATACGCACCTCAACATTGGTCCTGACGTTAGTCCTGACAGCACGATTGTTTTCTGTGGCAAGAAAGTTGAACGCGGGAACGACAGTGTCATCGTAGCATCGCCCCAGTTCTTGGCGCGCGCGGAAGTCCGGATAGCGGCGTTTTGACGATTCAAGAAAAGAACCGCCAACCACAAAGGGCACGAAGGATCACGAAGATTCCCGTTTTTATGGATCTTCCTTCGTGTAACTTCGTGTCCTTCGCGGTTAAAGGTACGCATGCTTTGCCGTCGCCGCGGCGAAGACGTAATATCTCAGCAATGAAAAAACGTCGCGTCTTTATTCGCCCAGCGCTCCTGTTGCCGCTGCTGTGCGTTGTTTTCCTGCTGGCGGCCGACAAAGAGAAGATCCCGCCCATGCCCGCCGAGGTGTCGGGCAACGCGGTTGCATCGCTCAAGAATGGCATCGAAGTTTATTCTCTGATGGGGATCGGCCCCAAGAAGACCTGGGATGACATTTCCAACAAAATGTACGTACTCCGCTTCAAGACGGGCAAGTGGACCGAAGGCCGCGCCGTGCCGGGAGTTGCCGGACGCCTGGGTTCGTCTGCGATCGGAGCCCGGGGGAAAGTATTTCTTTTCGGCGGCTATGTGGTGGATGGCCAGGGAAACGAAATCACCGTCGGAGACGTGAACGCTTTCCTGGCCGATGAGCACAAATGGTACCGTGGCGAAGACATTCCGGTTCCGGTCGACCGCGCGGTGATCGGCGAGAATCACGATCGCTACATCTATCTGGTGGGCGGAAGATCGAAAAACGGGCCGGTGAATAACGTGCAAGTCTATGACGCCGAGAAGAATACCTGGAGCCAGGCCACTCCGTTGCCCGGAACTCCGGTGTTCGGTCACGCCGGCGGCTTGGTGGACGATGCCATCGTTTATGTCGATGGCGCCCGGAAAAATCCGGCGGCCGGCGCTCCTTATGTTGCGTCCGACGAGTGCTGGATGGGCAAGATCGACAAGAAAGATCCGGACAAGATTGAGTGGAGCAAGCTGCCGCCGCATCCTGGGCCCGGGCGCTTCGGCATCGTCGCGGGGGCGGCGGAAGGTCGCAGAATTCTTTTCTCCGGCGGAACGGTAAGCCCGCATAACTTCAAGGGTCTGGATTACGAGGGCAAGCTCGCCGAGATATCCGCTATGACATTCGAGTTTGAAGTGCGTGGCGCCCGCTGGGAGACGATCAGCGAGGATACGATTGACGCTCGCGCGGACAGCGGAGGAATCCTGAACACGGCGCTGGGACCGATAATTCTCGGCGGCATGCTGAAAAACGGGGCGGCCTCAGCGCGGGTGCTGGTTCTGCCGAAGAAGTGACTGCCGTTACCAGCGCTGCGCTATTCGAGCCAGCAGCGACTGAGGCGAAAGCAGAAAATTCAAAACTGCTACCCTCTCAACCGAGGGGAAAAACTGGGGCGGGAGGAACGGTTTCGAACCGTCATCTCCGGGATGGAGCCCCGGCGCATTGCCGTGGTTATGCTACTCCCGCGCACGCAACGGACTGGATCACCGAGGCACCAAAGGTATTGCATGGTACCTCTTCTGTCAATATAGCTCGCCTTCTGTCGCGCTAAAGTTTGCCATTCTGGCACTGAGTGGTTGGTGCTCAACAATAACTATCGCGCCCGCGCCAGAACGAGTGTGACGTCATCCGGCTGCTCATTATCGCCGATCCAGTTATCCACGGCCAGAGTTACGATCTGGCTGATCTCGGGCAGGGGCAGTTCGCGGTTGTCGCGGACCAGGTCGATCAGCCGTTCCTCGCCAAATTCTCCGAAGTCGTTTTCCGGCTCAGTCACTCCGTCGCTGTAGGCAAGAAAAATCTCGCCGGGATGCATCTCAACCGCGCCCTCGGCATACGTCATATTGTCGAACAGGCCAACGACAGTTCCGCCCGCTTCGAGCCTGCGAATGCTGCCGTCTCTCGCGATCAGAATCGGCGGTAAATGCCCGCCGTTGCTGTAGGTCAGGTGGTGCGAGCGTCCGTCATAGATTCCGAGAAAGAGCGTGGCATATTTTTCCGGCGGAGTGCTTTCGTAGAGCTGGTGGTTGAGCAGGCTGAGCAGTGCTCCAGGAGAGACTTCCACGCCCTCGGGCCACGCGGCCATCACCCTGCCTGCGCCGGCGACCGCGCCCACGGCGACCGGCTCCCGCATCTGCGGCAAATTCTCGACACTATAGGCGCGTACGGCCGAGTGGATGGTTGCCATCAGCAACGCGGCGGAAATTCCTTTTCCGCTGATGTCGCCGACCGCCAGAATCAGCTTGTGCGAACTGGCCGTCAGAAAGTCGTAGTAATCGCCGCTGACCGTGCGCGCGGGGCGGCAGAAACCGTGCACTTCGAGCGACTCGAGTTGCGAAACCTCGCGCGGGAATAACTGCGCCTGCACTTCCTGCGCGATGGCCAGTTCGTTTTCCAGCCGCTGTTTTTCTTTCTGCTCCTGGATCAGCTTCTCAATCGAAGCGGTCATGGAGTTGAACGAGATCGCCAGATCGGCCAGCTGGTCGCTCGATTTCACCGGGATGCGGTGGCTGAAATCGCCGCGGTCGATGTAGGTGGTGGCTTGGTGCAGCTGCGCCACGGCGGCCGTTACGGTGCGCGTCATCCGCATGCCGATGATGAGCGCGATCAGTTCGATGATGGCGAAGAAAATCGCCACGAAGATCAGAGCATCCACCACGTACCCGGCGAATTCGCCGAGAGCCGCAAACAAATGGCCATAGAGCTTGGAGGGCCGCGTTCTGACTTTCAGCAGTATGTCTCGCCCTACGGCAGCCCCTGAACCCCAATCGACAGCCTGAAGGGGCGTGACGAAAGGGATTTCCTGATCCATGAAACTTGTGGGCTGCGGAGACGTGCCGACGGTGAAAGTCGAAGACAGCACCTCCGATGAGTGTTGGCTGCCGGAGCCGTGAGTGATGACTACACCGTTGTGATTGTTTCCGTTATAAGAGAACGTCGTTTTCACGCCGGACCCCGCCGGGGCCGGTGCGATTGGCCCCGCAGGTTCGTCGGGCGCGGCATCTGCGTAGAGCGTAATTTCCCCCAGGTCCGCGGCGATTTTCCCTATCAGAGCCTTGTCGAGTGGTTCGCTGGTGACCACGGTCAGCGAAGTTTCGCCGACGGGAAGAACCGACACGACGCGCAGATAGAGCTTCCCGTGGTCGCTCACAATCTCACGAAATGGCTTGCCCTCGCGCAAAGCTTTGGCGTACTGGTTGTCCTTCTTGTCGAAAAAAGTGGGATAAGAAAAACCGGATTCTGTGGGGGCCTCACTGGAAAGCAGCAGCGCCTTGGTTCCCTGCCAAGCCTCCACCTGCCGGCGTTCCCAGGCTCGATCCCGCTTTTTCAGGCCGGCTAGCGACTCCGCTGTGGCAGTGTTTCCACGCGCCAGACCCGCCGCCAGTTCGTTGCCGATGGCCGCATTCACTGCCTCCGCGCTGCGGAGCTGGGAGTTGAGTTCTGAAATGACCACGTAGCTGGCGAACTGCCCGGCAAACAAAAACAATGAAAAGCCTGCCATCGCCACCAGGAGCACCACAGGAATCACGCCAATAAAAACATACGTGACAATCAGCCGGTTGCGCAGCCGCCACAGGATTCGGCGCTTCACCCAGCGGAAGCCAAGGATAAAAAACAGCAAGCCGGAGACGAACGCGAGGAACTCAACCCATCCGCCCAAGTGCTCGCCCCAGGACCTGGCCAACAGTCCCAGCAATTTCTGCAGCCCGAACAGAACAACGGCCATGCCCGCTAAATAGCAGGCGAGTCGCGCCACGCGGCCCTCCGGCCACAATCCGGCTGTGATCAACCGCCGCCGCAATTTTGGATAGGACCACTGCATGTTTTCGTTCGGATTACCGATTTGTCATTCTGAGCCAAGCGAAGAATCCCTTGCAAGCTCGCGCCGGACAACAGCCTCGCAGGGAGTTTCCACGCCGGACCGGCTGCGTGATCCGGGCATCCAGGTCCCTAAATCTCCGGATAAAGATCGAAGAACGCTTCCAGACTGGTGCGCAACTGTTTTTCGATTTCTTCCTTGCTGCCTTCGAGCACGTGCATGGTGACGTGAGCTTCCCGGCCGTTCTTCAGCTTCACGGGAGCCTGCCCCACTTCGGATACATCCTCAGACGGCAATAGCCGCATACCGTAGACTAACGTCAGATTCGCCATAGTGGAATTCTAAGGCTTTTTTCAGTGCCCTTGGCGAAATCCTTTGCCGCGTTCGGGCCAAGATTTTTCGATGCTTCTCATTTAGAATTCCGCCGTGCCGAAAATTGTGCCCAGAACTTCCGTTCTCCCGTTTCTGATTTGCGCTCTCGCCCTGGCGCAACCGCTAGCCGCCCAGGAGCAACCTGCGGCCAACCCTCCGTCTGCCCAGCCCCAGGTGAAGGTCAATATGCTGAACGTGTGCTCGCCGTCGGCCGAAGAGCAGAAGGAAATTGCCGCGGCGCTGGCTCGCGTTCCCAAGCAGCCTCTGTTCGGCTCCGATTTCGAAATCACCCGCGGACGCTCGACCCTGAGCGACATGCCGAACCTGTTGCAGCCCGGAACAAGTACGCACTTTTCCGACGAAAAATCCGTGGCCAGTTACGTCCGCATTCGCCGCGAATTTTCGGTGCAGGCGCTTTTTTCGAGCGTGCAGTACTCCTTCAGCGACGACGGGCAGAACATGGTGGAGACGCTGGTGCTGCACGTGCGCGATCCCAAGGATCTGATTCAGGTCTCAATGGAGGACAGCGCGTCCTCGGTCACCAGTGCGGATGCCATGCTGGGGTCGAACTCTCCGGCCAGCCGGGTGCGGCTCGAGCGTTTTGGGAAATCCTCGGTCGCGTTGGCGCGTTGTCAGGCCGCCGAGGGAGCGCCGGCGCCGGATCAAAGCGCCTACGAACCGCTCTTCCGCGGAGCGTCGGATGTGCTGGCGAATTATCGAGCGTTGCTGGGAGTAAAGAAAATTGTGCCCGAGGAGTTGGACAAAATCAGCGGTGAATCCAAACCGAAGAGCACTGCAAAGCCCAAAGCGACTAAGTCGGCGCCAACCAAATGAATCGGAAAAACGAAAGGTCGATGCGATTGCCGAGCCGACTGCATAGGCTCTTCGCTTCGCTCAGGATGACAGAATAGAGTCATGCATCAAAATCTTAAATCAGCCATCTAAACGGAAGCTGCGAAATAATTTCATGAGCGAAACTCGCGACGTCGTCATCATCGGGTCCGGATGCTCCGGACACACGGCCGCGCTCTACACGGCGCGCGCTAACCTGAAGCCGCTGGTCGTCGAAGGCCACGAGCCCGGCGGACAACTCTCCATGACCACGCTGGTCGAGAACTTCCCCGGATTTCCGGAAGGCATCCTCGGCCCACAGCTGGTAGAAAATATGCGCAAGCAGGCCGAACGCTTCGGCGCCGAATATCGCCTGGCGCATCTCACCAGCGCCGACCTCAGCAAGCGGCCGTTTCTTCTGCATCTGGGAGTTCATCAGGTGCACGCCCAGACTTTGATCATTGCCAGCGGCGCTTCGGCTCGGTGGTTGGGCTTGCCGCATGAACAGCAGCTCATCGGCCACGGCGTGTCTTCCTGCGCGACGTGTGACGGCTTCTTTTTCTCGGGCAAGGAAATCGTCGTGGTGGGCGGCGGCGATTCCGCGATGGAGGAGGCGCTGTTTCTGACTCGCTTCGCGACCAAGGTGACGGTAATTCATCGCCGCGACGCCTTCCGCGCATCGAAGATCATGCTCGAGCGCGCGCAGAAGCACGAGAAGATTCAGTTCCTGCTGGATACCGTGGTGGAAGACGTTTATGACATCAACCACAAGGAAGTCACCGGTCTAAAGCTGCGCAACGTGAAGACCGGCAAGGTCTGGGACTTCCCTACCAACGCGCTGTTTCTCGGCATTGGCCACGTGCCCAACGCCAAAATGTTCGAGGGCCAGCTCGATACCGACGCCGACGGCTACCTCAAGACTCACAACTACGTGCTCACCCGCGTCCACGGCGTGTTCGCATGCGGTGACGTGCAGGACCGCCGCTATCGCCAGGCCATCACGGCCGCAGGCACCGGCTGCATGGCCGCCATCGAAGTGGAGAAGTTCCTCGAAGAGCACGGCAAATGAGGCCTGGCGCATGCTGAGGACGTTCTTCGTCCGTCTTTCTGAAAACCGTTCCCTGCGCAGCTTTGCCGAGCGCTCGGCGATCGGACGTCGCGTTTCCGGGCGATTCGTGGCCGGCACGGAAATCGCCGACGCGGTGCGCGTTACTCAGGCGGTCAATCGTGCCGGGATGAGCGTCAGCATCGATAACCTGGGCGAGAACGTCACCAACCCTGACGAGGCGCGTGAGAGCGCCAGGCTCTACCATGAGATTCTCGACGCCATCGCGGCCCAGGGGCTCAACGCTAACATCAGCCTGAAGCTCACCCACATGGGATTGGATGTCGACGAGCAGCACCCTGGATTTCGTGCACGAGCTGCACCGCATGCCGGGAAATCAAAACAGCGTGGGCACCGTGATTCAGGCTTATCTGAAGCGCTCCGAGAGCGATGTGGAAAAACTGTTGAGCGAAGGCATCCGCATCCGGCTATGCAAAGGAGCTTACAAGGAACCGGCGAGCATCGCGTTTGAAAACAAGGCCGACGTGGATGCGAACTACGTCCGGTTGATGAAGATACTGATGAAGAGCGGCATCTATCACGGCATGGCCACGCACGATGAGAACATGATCCGCGCCGGGCAAGAGTTTGCCACACGCGAAAAAATCGCGCGCGATTCCTTCGAATTTCAGATGTTGTATGGTATTCGCCGCGACCTGCAGCAGAAGTTGGTGCGCGAGGGCTGGGGCATGCGCGTCTATGTGCCGTTCGGCACGGAGTGGTATCCCTACTTCATGCGGCGGCTGGGCGAGCGTCCGGCGAACGTGTTCTTCATTGCCCGGAATATGCTGCGGAAGTGATGGTAGGCCGCCGGATTGAAGCCCCGGAACGGTTTGTGATACGCTGAATACAAAGAGTACATGTATTCAAGGTCGCCTATGGCAACTTCCATTCGACTTCCCGAAGACGTTGAGCGCCGTCTTGATGCCTTGGCTGAAAAGACGGGACGCACCAAGGCCTTCTATATTCGCGAGATGATTTTGACCCACATCGACGAAATGGAAGACTACTATCTTGCTGCGGATGTGGTCGAGCGGCTGCGAAAGGGGCAGGAACGCACGTTCAGTGCGCCAGAAGTGAGACAGGATCTTGGCCTGGACGATTGAGTACACCGATACGGCTCGCCGCCAGCTTCGCAAACTAGACAAACAATCTGCGCGTCGAATTCTCGACTACCTGGATGAACGCATCGCACCGCTCGAAGACGTCCGCAGCCTGGGTAAGGCGTTGCGCGGTCCTCTGGGAGAATTCTGGCGCTATCGCGTGGGTGAGTACCGCATCATCTGCGAGCTGCTCGACAAGCAGTTGCGGGTCTTGGTTGTCCGCGTCGGCGGAAGGAAAGACATCTACCGATAGCTAGGAAACCGCCTTCCTACGGCTGCGGACCAGCCTCGCCGCCTTCCGCCGGAGCCAGCGGCAGGCGGGTGGCGCCGCGCATCATGTCGCGTTCCTGGTCGGTGAACACGCCTTTGAAGCGATCGGAGTTGATGATCCGTTCGCGCTGGTCGGGCGGCATCGAACGCAGTTCGCGAACCGCCGTGGTCACCATGCGCTGGCGATCGGGAGGAAGTTGCCGCATCTGGCCATAAATCTGTCGTGCCTGCTGTTTCTGTTCAGGGGTCAGGTGCTCCCAGGTTTCCATGCGGTTCAGCATGCGCGTTTGCTGTTGCGGCGGCAGGCTGGAAAAATGCTGCAACCTCTGGCGCAATAGTTGCTGCTGGGCCGGCGGCAGACGGCGGAAGCCGGGATCCTTCTGCAGTTCGCGCTCTTGTTCGGCGGGAGGCAAGTCTTTGTAGCGCCGCAGCCAGTCGCCCGCGTGGCCTCGCTGTTGCGGATGCCCCGACTGCGACCGAGGAGCCTGTGGCCGCTGAAAGGCCGGCGCCGGCGCGGGATGGCGCTCCTGAGCCGCATGGAAAATGCCGGCATGGAAAGCATTCATCCGAGAAGAGTTTCGATAGGAAGTCCGGTAGGAAGCGATCCCGTGGTAAGCGGCCTGGTGGAATGCTGCGGGGTGCGACAGGCTTGCGTGCGACAGACTTGCGTGAGCCAGACTTGGGCGTGCCAAGCAAGGAAGGGACACTAAGACAATAACGCCGAGACCGGCCGCCGTCAGCCAATCCGTCCTATATTGTCCCCACCGCATCGTCCTCCCCTGTGTTGCCCTTCGCCTGGCTAAAGCATTCTACGGATTCGCTGCCACATCCTGCTGCACCGTCAGATCATCGAGCATGTCGAAATCGGAATACATGTCGTGATTATTTTCCAAAGCCTGCAGATCGCTTACCGCAGTGCCCGGCGGTTCGTTAATCGTAGCTTCCTCCGAACCATGGTGGTAGCCCTTGGTGACGTACATTCCCACCCCAACTCCCATGATTACGGTAAGCGCAGCCGCCATGACCGGCCGGCGGAAATAATACAGCCAACTGGCGGCTGGTTTCGCCATTTCTTCCCGCAAACGAGCCTGGAAGCGCACGTCGAAGTACGGCGACGGCTCGGGAACCTTCCATTCATCGAGCAGCGCCATGGTGGCGCGCATGGCTTTCAATTCCTCCGCGCAAGCGCCGCAAGTTTCCAGATGCTTGCCATCGTCCGGCGTGGCGGCGCTGAAGCCTGCGGCCACATCGGGCATCCGTTCACGAATTTCGTTGCAGTTCATAACCACTTCCCCTTCGTTCGATTCGCCACTACCTTCACCAGAACATCATCAACAGAAAACCAACATTACTAGACAAATTCTTTTAACTGGTCCCGCAAAGTTTCATACGCCCGGAAAAGTAACGACTTGGTCGCCGACTCGCTCTTCTTCAAAACCTGGGCAATCTCTTTGTAATCCATCTGCTGGTACTTGTGCATGATTACCGCCAGCCTCTGCTGCTCGGGCAGCGCCTCTACCTTGCCCCGAATGGCCTGCATGCGTTCGCGACGCACCATCACCTGTTCGGCGGTCAAACCGGCGTCAGGCAGTTCGAGCGTGGCGCCGCTTTCCTCATTCGGCTCGTCCAGGCTGACCTGAACTTCGGGCCGTTCGTGGCGCGTATCGCGCGCATGGTTGACCGCCAAGTTCGTCGCGATGCGATACAGCCATGTGGTAAATTTCGCACTCGCCTCGTAACTGGCGCGCGAACGATACACCCGCAGGAAAACTTCCTGCGCCAGATCTTCCGCCGCGGCCGCGTTGCGCGCCATCCGGTACATGAAACTCACCATCGGACGGCGATACTTCTGCACCAGATAATCGAACGCCGACTGGTCGCCGGCCTTGGCGCGCAGCATGATCTCGGCGTCGGACGGCGCCTCCGCGCCAACCGCAGGCGAGAACGCAGCGGGCATTCCCGCTGGCGACGTCGGCGTCCTTCCAGCCATCAGCATGCCCCGGTCGAGTGCGGCGGTGCTCACATCTATTTCAACCCCGTCCTCGCCCGAAAGTTGCGCTTCTGGCGGTTCCGAGGGAGCCGTGGAAGTCCCGTTGGATGAGGGGGATAGCGGTGTCCGCGGAGGTTTGGAGTCAAGCCCCATCAAAAGAAAGAAGCAGGCGGAGCGCACGCCGGACCCGAGCCCGGTTTTCGCCCCGTAGCCGATAGGCTACCACGCATGGGCACCCGGCTGAAACTCCGTAATCCATTTTTCTGGGGAGGTTTCTGGGGAGGTTGCATAATCCGGGCGCAAATGTTTGAATGAAATAACTCTCGCGGGGCGCTTAACTCAGCGGTAGAGTGCCATCCTCACACGGTGGAAGTCATAGGTTCGAATCCTATAGCGCCCACCATCTTGTTCGTTTGCTTTCAGCCTTTTGCGCTCGTCCTCGGGGGCGCGGGAAGGAGTGGTCGGCGGTTGCCGTTTCGCGCCATTCCTACGATCTTTTCGCCTGCCTCGTGTTTTGGCGGCTTCAGATTAATTCTTGGTGAGCTTGAATATGGTTCCGTAGCCGTAGGTGCCGCCGACGTCAGTGGTGCCATACAAGTTTCCCGCTGAGTCCATGACAATGCCACTAAACGGGTTGACTCCGTCGGTCGAATAAGCGCCGAAATCGTATAAGTCGGTTCGCACGCCAGTTCCTGGCACGAACTCGTAAACGTAACCGTCGCCGTGCGCCCCACCAGGCTTGACCGTGCCGTACAGGTTCCCACCCCAGAACTTTAGCGGACCGGTGAGGTAGCCGCCAAACGAGTTGTAATACGAGACTGCGTGGTTGGTACCGTTGACTTCCCACAGCCCGTCGTTGGCAGTGCCATCTTCAAAGCCACCGTAGAAATTGCCGTTGGTGTCACGGACGAGGGTGCCATCGAGGAAATCAGGTCCGTCGTCGCTGCCGGGAGTAGCCAGCGTTGTTTTGACTCCTGCAGTGACCTCAATCAAACAACAGAAACCCACTGTGGCGTAGAGGTTGCCCTCAGGGTCTCGCAGGACGTCGGTAAGACCCTCAAAAACGGGTCCCCCCAACCCAAAGTTGTAGAAGACAAATTCTGCCCCGGTCGGGGTCACCTCGAAGAGTATTCCGTCATCGCTCGTGCCACCCTCTTGCGTGGCGCCATACAAATTCCCGCCTGCGGTCAAAGTCAACGGTCCTGATGGATTTCGACCATCCGTGGTTAACTTACCGAATTCATGTAATGTCGAGAACGTGTTCGTTTTCGTGGCAAACTTGAATACGGTTCCCCAACCGTCACCACCGCCTTCGGTAGTGCCGTAGAGATTGCCGGCGCCGTTCATTACCAAACAGCAGGGACCGAATCCATCCAGCCCACCCTCGAAATTGTAGAGAGTGGAGAAGACACCGCCAGTACTCACCTTGAAGATAATACCGCAAGAGGATTGGTTGTTATTGCAACTGCCGCCGCCGTCCGCCGTACCGTAAAGGTTGCCCGCTGTGTCCATCACGAGACTGCCGGGGTGCGGATAATACCCGGCAGGCGATAGCGGAAAGTTGTACAAAATACTCTCCGTATAGGTCTGTGCGTGAGCAGCCATAACTCCAAGCCCCAACAACAGCAACAGTCCCAGCAGGGAAGGTGAGCAGCGCTTCTTCGTTTTCATGAGTTCTCCTTCGCTTGAGGAAAGGCTTTGGTCTTTGCTTTCTGGCTTCAAACCTTTGGAAGGGGCCCGGCGTAACGGGGAAAGGTCAAAAATATTCGTACAGGGTCGAAAATTGAGCCGATTCTGACTCAAAAAGAACAGAGTGTCAAGAATAATGAAGAACTGGCGCGACGGGGCTCAGGGACTTTGTGGAAAGACAGAAACTGCTTCCTCTTCGCTTGCGTACCCGCTGGAGATCGTTGTGGGATTCGCGAAACTTTCGCATCGAGGGCTGCAGCCACACCGGGCAGGGCTTGTGGCAGGACAATATGTCAGAAGGCTGGTGGAATGGTAGGCGCGGCAGGAATCGAACCTGCAACCGCCGGATTAGAAATCCGATGCTCTATCCGTTTGAGCTACGCGCCCATGCAGATTTCATTTTACCCGCAGACGGCGCGATCCCAAACCCGGCATCGCACGAGCTGTTTTGGTTGTGGTTGGCGCCGTACAGCTAGGGCGCAATGGCGGTCACGAAGGTTCCCGACGACAACGCCACGTAGATTTCCTTGGTTACGGAGTTCACGGCAACGCCCCAGGGGTCGTACGTCAAGGGAATAGATCCTGTCAGGGATTTCGTGTTTCCGTTGACGAAGAAAAGTCGTCCCCGGCCGGGTGAGGCATCCGAGACGAGCACTTGATGGCCGACTCCCAGAGCCACATACTTTGGATCCCCGGCTCCGGTGAGGCCTATGGTTGCGGTTACACTGCCGGTCGCGCCGTCGATCACAAAAAGATCCATTTTCGGGATGTCGCTGGCGTAAATCTGATTCAGCGACGGGTCGACCGCCACTCCCACTAAAGACAGTCCCTTGGACACAGCGAACGTGTTCACTACGGCGTTCGTCGCCCCATCGATCACGCCGATGGTGGGCGGGGCTCCAACCACCGCAACGTAAATCAGGTTGCGCGTGGCATCGACTGCCAACTCTTCGAGGACATCGCCGAACGAGATGGTCGCGGTGACGGTATTGCTGGAGCCATCGATGACTTGCACGGTATTGTTGCTGGCTGAGATGTAGATGCGGTTGGTTACGGCATTCACCGCGACGTATTCGGCTCCGGGGACTGGAATGCTGTTCACTACCGTATTCGAGGCGCCGTCAATTACGGAAACGGTGCTGGAGAGACCGTTGAACAGCGCAACGTAAATCTGGTTCGTGGCCGGGGTTCACCGCGATTCCCTGCGGAAATCCTCCGACCGAGATGGTGGCCGCGGGAGTGTTGGTCGCGCCGTCGATCACGGAGACAGTACCCTGCGTGGAATTCGATGAATAGATCATGTTGGTCGCCGAATTCACCGCGACGAAATCGGGATTCCTGCCGACAGCGATCTTGATTTCGGTCCTCGCGAAGACCGCGGGCTGGAGAATCAGCAGCGTGGCCAAGCAGAAAAGAGCTCGGGGCAGAGTTCGAAACAAAAGTCGATTCAAGGCGTACCTCCGAGGGATTTCAGACGCGCAGTTGGTGGCAGGAATCGTATGCAGCCGCTGCTTAGCTGGCAAGATTGAAAGTTTTTGCGCACTTTCTGTGAATAAGTCCGGAGATGAATTGAGGCAAATCGCGGGCCGCGAGAGGCGGGAAGGAAGCGAAACCGGCCGCCGGACCTAGGCTTTTCCTTGGCGATGTTCGCAGGTTGCGGTGTTCAGGCAGGAATCCGGCAGGCGGAGGCGCTCGACCGGCTTGCCGCCCAGGATGTGGGTTTCGATAATCTCGTCGACGTCGGCTTCAGTGACGTGCCCGTACCAGATTGCGTCCGGGTAGACGACGATATTAGGGCCGTGTTCGCACTGATCGAGGCAACCGGATTGATTGGCGCGGACTTTGCCTTTGAGGCCGCGCTCGGCGAGTTTCTGCTTGAAGAGTTTCTGCAGTTTGGCTTCCGCGGCGGGATCGCAGCATCCACGAGGATGGCCCGCCGGGCGCTGGTTGCCGCAGACGAAAATATGTTTTTCGAACTTGGGCATGAGCTTTGGTTGATTTTACCTGAGATGAGGAACGGGGATTGGGGGCACGGGCTAGGGGACAGTGCTCAGTGGCGAGAAAGACTTTAGTCTTTTATTTGTCCCCGAATCACGAGTAACGAGTTCCTTGGCCCCTGCTCTGCGTTGTATTCGCTACCTGGACACGATAAGATAATCCGTACACATCTTTTCCGCTCTTATCCCTAGAATTTTCTGTACCGGCATTCCCTGCGGGCAAGGAGTGTGCGACCCCGGGCGCAGTGCAGACATCTGCCCGCGCGAAATTTCCCTGACGGAGCTGCAATTGAAAAAAGGCAAGACTGCGGTCATTGTGGGTGCCCAGTGGGGCGATGAAGGCAAGGGCAAGATCGTCGACGTATTGTCGGAGAACTTCACCGTAGTGGCCCGTTATGCCGGCGGACATAACGCCGGGCACACGGTCATCATCAATGGCAAGAAATTTATTCTGCAACTGGTGCCGTGCGGCGTGCTGCGCGCCGGTTGCCGCAGCGTGATTGGCAATGGCGTGGTGCTCGATCCGATTGCGTTCCTGAAAGAAGCCGGTTCTTTGCGCGAGGCCGGGGTGAAAATTGACGGTCATCTGTTTGTTTCGAACCGGGCGCATGTGATTCTGCCTTACCACCGCATGATCGAACTGGCGGCGGAGAATGCGCCGGGACGGGTGAAGATTGGCACCACTTCGCGTGGCATTGGGCCGGCTTATGAAGACAAGATGGGACGCCGCGGGCTTCGAGTTGCGGACTTGCTTGATCTGCAACTGCTCAGGAAACACATTGCGAATGCGGTGCATGAGAAGAACATGATCGCGCATGCGCTGTTCAACTCTGAACCGCTCGATGCCGACAAAATGTACGCGGAATACGCGCAGGCAGCCGAGAAGATCGCGCCGTTCGTTTGTGACACGGCTGTCTTGCTGAATCAGGCATTGAACAATGGCGAATCGATTTTGTTCGAGGGCGCGCAGGGGACGATGCTCGACATCGACCATGGGACTTATCCGTTTGTGACTTCGTCGAGCGCGACTTCCGGCGGCGCGGTGATTGGTACGGGCGTTGCTCCCAACGCCATCAATTCGGTGATTGGCATCAGCAAGGCGTACTGCACGCGTGTGGGCGAAGGGCCATTCCCCAGCGAGGAAAAGGGTGAAGCGGGCGACAACCTGCGCAAGCGGGGGAATGAATATGGCGCGGTGACCGGGCGTCCGCGGCGCACGGGATGGCTTGACATGCCGTTGCTGCGTTACTCGGGCATGATCAACGGAACGTCGTGGCTCGTCGTAACCAAGCTGGATGTGCTCGACGAACTGGCCGAGATTCCGGTGTGCGTCGGCTACAAGATCGATGGAAAGACCACGTCCGACGTGCCCGCGCAGGCCAGCGGCTACGACAAGATCGAGTGCATTTACCAGATGCTGCCGGGCTGGCGGACTGTGACCGAGGGCATTACTGAGTACGCGAAGTTGCCCAGGCAGGCACGGGATTATCTGGCGTTCGTGGAGAAGGAAGCGGGAGCCAAGGTCGGCATGATTTCGACTGGCCCGGATCGCAACCATACGATTCTGGTGGACGAATTCGTTACGGAGTTGAAGGCAGCCGCGAAAAAGGCTTAGAATCGCTTCCCCGACCTACCTGCGAGCGGGGAAGGAGCGAAAAACGATGGTGGTGTTGGCCGTTACCTGGATGGCGAAAGTTGGGCACGAGGCCGAAGTGGCCGCGCTGTTTGAAAAGCTGACCGAGCAATCCCGCAAGGAGCCGGGCTGTGCCATGTACCAGGTGCATCGGCACAAAACGGAGGCGCGCCGCTACTTCATCTACGAGCAATATAAAGACGACGCCGCACTCGAAGCCCATCGCGCCGCGCCGCACTTCCTGCAGCACGCCAAGAAAGATCTGCCCAAGATCGCCGATCGCGTGGAAGGGCATTTGTTTGAACCGCTGGGGTAACGCGCTGTTCTCGGCGAGAAAGAGAACCGCGCTTCTCTTCGACATCTAGTAGCGATGGGTCCTAGGGCGCAGATGCCGAACCGCCAGTACCATCAGTTGAACAATTGCAAAAATTTCCAGCGTTATCAAGATCCAGAGACCTGCGCTGAAGCGGTCACTGAACGTTCGCCGAAAGGCGAAAGCAGTTCCCAGATGCAGGACGCTCGCAATGATCACGCAAATGGCCGCCTGAATCGATGTTGCCTTCGCTTTGCGGGTCTCTCTTATCACGAAATAGTCCAGGATGGCCATGTAGCCAGGGACGCGAATAGCGAACGTAGAAGACAGGCCGTGTGTCTTGGCGAAGAACCCATCTGCTGCCACCAACGTTGCGATGCAAACGCCCCAACCCAATAAACTCAGCTGATCCCGCGTGCTTGGCCGCATAGACTCGCTCCCTTTCGCGTCTGCTGCCAGAAAAGTCGGACGAAGGATGCCTACTTCGCCTTGTCGATCATCAATTCGCCGCCCGAGGCGTAGCTTTCCTTCGAGACTTCGTTGAAG